>DYSZ01000025.1 GCA_020726265.1 Draconibacterium orientale | reverse complement strand
CCGATACAACCATAGGCAGTTGTCAGTCATACATTTTTGCTGATGTGTATCCGGTTGAAGATGGTTTTACTTATTTGTGGAGCCCGGCACTTTATCTCGATAATCCGAATATTCCGAACCCGGTATTTACACCGGGCGAAACAACAACCTATATTTTAACGGTTACAAATTCCAACGGAATTTCAGGAAAAGATACGGTAACCATTTCGGTGAACCAGGAAGTAAAACCGGTAATCGAATTTGGCTCTTCGGATGTTCTGGTTGAACAGGGTACTATAAATACCCACGAATTAACCTTAGTAACAGGCAACCCCAAAAATGCAGTCTATCAGTGGTTTGTAAGTCCGGCTAACGGAACAACCACCGATTTGAGTAAAATTCAGGGTTCTGCAGCTACTATACTTTGGGATGGCCCGATTGGAAATTACCAGTTGTTTGCTGTTGTTACCACCGAAAATGGCTGTACAAGCGATACTGCCATGCTGAATATTGAAATAGCAGACCCATCCGATTTTTTCCTTACTGCTGGTCAGGATACAACCATTGGCGGATGTAAACCGATGCAATTACAGGCTGTAGTTGCTGAAGAGACTGGCGTTACTTACACTTATTTATGGTCGCCGATAGCAGGACTTGATAATCCGGCGATTGCCAACCCGGTATTCACGCCGGGAAATACAACCACTTTTGTGGTGACGGTAAACAGTAGTAAAGGTGGAGTGGCCACGGATTCGGTAAAAGTTACTGTTTCTGCCGTTTTTGCCGATGCCGGAAACGATGTGATTACGCCGCAGGGATCGACAACTTTGTTAGACGGAAGCCAAAGTTCAGGTACGTCACTTGCGTACAACTGGACAACAAATTCAGGAAAAATTGAAAGTGGTGCTAACTCGGCAACTCCGGTTGTTAGTGGGTTTGGCGATTACTACCTGATTGTAACCGACGAGTTTGGATGTGCAGATCGTGATACGGTAAATGTCACCCGCCTGGCAAATGCACCTGTGGCTGTTGACGATTACGATACCACAGCCTACCAGCGCGAAATTGTGATTGATGTATTGGTCAACGATACTGATCTGGAAAACAGCATTAACCCAGCGTCGTTAATCATTTCCAATTCACCTTTAAATGGTACGGCCTATGTCGATTTTGAAACTTACAAAGTTCATTACCGCCCGAATACAGGGTTTAAAGGGACCGATGTTTTTGAATACAGGATTTGTAATACACTTAGTCAGTGCGATGAGGCGAATGTTTATGTATTCGTTTCCGATTTCGAATTCCTGATTCCGAATGCGTTCTCACCCAATGGAGACGGCGTAAACGATTATTTCGAAATTCTGGGAATCGATTATTACGAAAACAATTCGATTACCATTATCAACCGTTGGGGTAACAAAGTTTATGAAGCTAAGAACTATGGCATAAACACCAATCCTAAATTCTGGGATGGAAAATCAAACACAGGATTCAGCTTTGGCGATGACAACCTGCCAACAGGTACTTACTTTTACATACTCGATTTGGGGAACGGTGAAAAACCAATCTCAGGTTCGATTTATTTAGACAGATAATTTGTATGAAGGGAATTATAAAAACAGGGTTTTTACTTTTTGTGATGCTGGTATTATTAGCCGGCATAAAAACGTATGCCCAACAAGACCCGATGTACACACAATTTATGGATAACCTGCTGGTGGTTAATCCGGGTTATGCAGGAGCCAGAGACACAGGTAATTTTCTGCTTGTATCGCGCAACCAGTGGGTTTCGGTAGCCGATGCACCGGTTACCAACTCGTTTTCGTACAACACCCGTTTTAAAGAACAGAACTTCGGTCTCGGTTTTTCGGTGATGTATGATAAAATCGGTCCACAGAAACAAACCGGAGTGTATTTTGATTATTCCTATTTTCTGAAAGTGAGCGACAATTTCAAACTCGGATTGGGTTTAAAGGGAGGCGTGAGCTTTTACCGCGCTGCACTTACCGAGTTGATTACAATCGACCCCGACCCGATTTACACACAGGATATTTACAAAAACTTTCTGCCCAATATTGGCGTAGGTGGATACCTCTATTCCGACAAAGTTTATTTTGGATTGTCGATCCCGAAATTGATTGAAAATACCATTACGCGGGAAGATTATCAAACCAACTATGTAAACAAAGAAGAAATACATGTTTACCTTGTCGGTGGTTATAATTTCGACTTTAATTCTGATTTTCAGATGAAAAACAATGCCATGTTCAGGTATGTTAAAAATGCACCGATATCAGTTCAGGCAACAGCTTTGGCTGGTTTCAGGGAAAGGTTCTGGCTTGGCGGAATGGTTCGTTTTGGCGATGCTTTTGGTATTGTTGCTCAATTTCAGGCCACACAGCGAATACTCATCGGCTATTCTTACGATATCACCACATCCGAACTTAACGTTTTCAGCAACGGAACTCACGAAATCATGTTTAGTTACGACCTGAATATTTTCAGATAATTCCGGAATATCTAAATCAGATATTTTATTATCGGACTTTGGAAAGTCCGACACCCACTATTCCTTTATAAATTTCAATGTTGAATGTTGATTATTCTGAATTATTTTCAGCAGATAAATTCCCGGTACAAATGTTTCAATATTCAATTTCCAGTGATTCCCTGAAACAGGTGTTTGCATCATACGTTTACCGGTAACCGAATAAACCTGCACCTCAGAAATAAAGTCCCGGGCTGAAATGATAATTTCAGTTTGTGCAGGGTTTGGATACAACACAATATTTTGTGCAGGCGACGCCATTTCGGTATTTTCAGTAACTACATGCGGGTCATCAAATTTCCGGGTTGAATAAAGCCGGTATTCACCCGGAGCAAGTGGTAACGATTGATTGGCCACGCTGATTTCAACCGAATCGCGGCTGAAAAACTCGTACCATTTTCCGGTTTTTGGGAAGGTAACATTTGCTGTTTTTTGTACGATATCGAAGTTGCCAACAGCAAAAACATGGTTGCTGCCACTGGTTAAACGGTACCATTTTATTGCTGAAGTTAAATCGTATGTAAAATTTTCAGGAGAGAATTCGGGATAAGTTTGTTTCAGATCGTTCAGTTTTGCCACTACCTGGAATAAATCGGTCCGATCGGGGTTGTTTAAGTAGGTCCAGTAAGGCGGTTTTTCGCTTAAACGGCCACCAAAATCGTTGATGGAAACATCGTACCCGCGTTCGCCAAACTGCCAAATCATTTTCGGACCGGGTAACGGAATATTAAAGACGGAGTTAAGTTCAATGCGGTTCAACGCGGTTGCCTGGTTTTTTATATTGTAGTCGCCGTTTGATAAACCGATTTGTTTAATGGTGTACATTATTCTTTCTTCGTCGTGACTTTCGGGATACGAAACCAGGTTCGGGCTGTTCCATCCTCTGTTTTTGTAAATTGCCCAGCTCAAATCGGAGCCACCAACATTTCCACGTGCACCTTCCTGGTAATTGTAATGCATATTTCCCCACAACAGAATTCCAAAGTTTGCCAGTTCTGTTTCTTCCGAATTGTCTGAAAGATGTTCAAAAATTACAATAGCATCCTTGTTTCGTTTCCAGATTTCGGCTGTCATTCTTTTCAGGTTGGCAATCCGGGCAGCATCGTAATTGCTTCCCCAACTGTCGGCCGGATAGGGAGTATTCGAAAACCCTTTTGTAAAGTCGAACCTGAATCCGTCTATTTTGTATTCTTTCATCCAGAATGATGAAACACTATCAACCAATTCCTCTGTTGCAATACTTTCGTGGTTAAAATCGTAACCCCACTGTGCACTTGGATTTTGAAAATTACTTTTCACATTGTACCAGGGATTATCTGCAGTGACTTTCCAATTATCCATGTACATCTGTACAAACGGACTTTGCCCGTAGCTGTGGTTTAACACCATATCGATAACTACGGCAATACCCCGTTTGTGACATTCGTCAATTAGTTTTTTCAACTCGTTCTTCGGGCCGTAATACTTGTCGGGGGCAAAATAAAACGATGGATTGTAGCCCCAGCTGCTGTTTCCTTCAAATTCGTTTACTGGCATCAGTTCGAGCACGTTAATTCGTAAATCTTTGAGATAATCTAGTTTTTCGAGAACGGCTTTGAAAGTATGTTCTGTTGTAAAATCGCGAACCAGCATTTCGTAAATCACCAGTTTTTCTTTTGCAGGAGCCTGAAAACCGGTTACTTCCCATGCGTAATCCTGCTGCCCGGGCTGGAGAACAGAAACAATTCCTTCGGTTTTCCCGGTTGGGTAGCCAATTAAATCAGGGTAAACTGTTGCCGGAATGTACGGGTCGTTCCAGGGGTCCGATATTTTTTCGGTGTAAGGATCAGCAATTTTTATTTTGCCATCAATTAAGTATTGAAAAATGTACTCTTTGCCCGGTTCAAGGTTGTTGATTTCGAGCCAGAAATAATCGCCGTCTTTTTTCATCTGGAAATTGTTTGAAAGATTCCAGTCGTTAAAATCGCCAATTACAAAAACGTTATCTTTTAATGGTGCCCATAGAACAAGTGCAGCCGAGGTGGCCGAGGTGTAGTTTATTCCTTTTCTGTAAGCAGCCGGTTTGGGTTGATTTTCAACATCGTTTCTTACAAATATTTTTACCGTATCGCGCACGGTTTTACCGTTTGCTGAAGCTTCGGCAATAATCCAAAAGCTGCCGCTTTCAGTAAAAGAATAAGATGATGAGATTGAGGTTCCGGCGTTTTGTGTCAGCAAGGTTTCGCCAACAAAAAGTTTTTGGGTGGCGTTTTCAGATGAGGTTGCCGAAATGGTGATTGCCTGGTTTTTTGCTACAATTGCATTGTTGGCTGGCTGGCTGATTTCAATCACCAATCCTTCAGAGTAAACATTTACAAACAAATCATTGGTTTGCTTAGTTCCATCAGACGAGCGAAAAACAAAAGCCATTTTCTGCACTTTTTCGCCAGTAGCTACTTTATAAAATGTAATAATATCGGGCGAAATTTCGAGTTCGTAGATTCCGTTTCCCTTGTGTGTTAGTTTGGGTTGGGCGGTATTATTTCCCCAACTGCCGATAACATGTTGCCATTCGGTTTTTCCTTCAATAATTACCCCGGTGTGGGCATACAAATCGCTGGTAAAATAGCCCAGCCTACTTTCTTTTGAAGAGTCGAAAGTGATGGTGACTTTTTGTGTAGCAACTGGCAATGCGGGAACGGTTGTGATTTGCGCAACAGCAAATAATTGCAGAATAACAAAAGCGAATAGAAAACTAATTCTTGGAAACATGATATGTAATATTTAAAAAACAAAGGGGTCGCCCGGAATGTTCCGAACAACCCCTAAACTATCTAACTAAACTTAATTCTTTTTAACCGTTGCTTTTAAATTCCACGGATCGAATGTTACTGTATAATTTCCATTGGAGCTAATAGTAATGTTATCTCCACCAGGAGTAAGATTATTGACATCTCCACCATAGTTAACTGCCCAGCCATCATTTGCCCTGAATTTAAAGCTACCCGAAGAAACCAGGTCTAATGTAACCGTGAAGACATTGTTGGTTGCATCCCATTTCATGTCTGTGTCTTTATCCCAGCTACCTTGGGCATCACCAATTAAACCCCAGCGATTTGTCACATAAGTGTATTCGTTCGGATGACTCAGGTCTAACACAATTTCGTAATCAGACTCAACGGTTACCGGAATATTTTTACCACCAGCATTTAATTTGCCATCGGTATTATCGCTTCCGTAGTTATATCCCCAGTCATGATTTGCCCTGAATTTTATTTCAGCAACAGTTAAGTGCATTACACCTTTCCAGGCTTTTGCAGCAGGCTTATAAACCAACGGGGTTTCATCGTCCCATCCATTTGGAGTTGCACTTCCAATTACTCCCCATGTTGTAGCAACGGCTGTATAAGTTAAAGTTGCTGCATTTGCGTTCAGTTTATAATAACCTTTTGGAGAATGCATATTGTCTGCATTTGCATCAAGTTTTCCTCCGCCACCGTCTCCATAATTAGGACCGCTCCAATTGGGTTGTGTAGCAAATTTCCAGGCGTTATTTGCGTTGGCCATATAAACATAACCTTCAAGTTCGTCAGGTGAACTAACTGTACTTTTTACTTGCGGCGATTTGTCAGGCGACCAGTTGGCCAAACCTGAACCCGGATAACTTGCTTCTACATAATCTCCCGGAATATTCCAGGTTAAGTTGTCTCCAATAGTTGTAAACTGCATATTGCTTCCATAGGTAATGCCTGCACTGTTAACTGCATAAGCACGGACATGGTAAGTAGTGAATTTTTCAAGATTAGCAATATTGCTCACAAATACTCCTGTGCCTGTTCCAGAAATTATTTTGTTGTTGTTGATAGTTGGGTCGGAGTTCATTCCCCAAACAATACCTCGTTCGGTAACTTCTCCACCACCATCAGATTTAACCTCTCCGCCCGAAACAGCGGTTGTTTTCGTAATTTCAGTAACAGAAGCTGTTGTAACTACAGGTAAATCGACTAAAGTTGTAAACGAAACCTCTGATCCATAACCTGTGCCAGCGCTGTTTGTAGCATAAGAACGTACATAATATTTGGTATTTCCTTTTAATCCGGTTAATGCACTAACAAACTCTCCAGGTCCATCGCCATTGGTTGTTTTTGATCCGGCAACTGTTGGATTTGGATTGGTTCCGAAACAAACCCCACGAACTGTAACCGTCGCCCCACCAGTAACAGTAACATTACCCCCACCAGTTGCTGAATTTCCTGTAATAACTGTAATTGCAGCGGTAGTGAGTGTTGGTTTAACAGGCAAGGTGGTAAATGTAACTTCTTCTCCGTAAACAGTTACAGCATCGGAAATTGCATAAGCACGCGCGTAATATTTTGTGGCGTATTTGAGACCACTAAGCACAACATTAAAGGTTGCTGTAGGTGTATCTTTGGTATAAGCAACTTTGTTGTTATCAATAGTCGGATTTGCGGCTGTATTGTAGCAAACCCCCCGTTCGGTAAAACCATCGCCCTGAGCCACAACAAAACCAACCACGGTTGCCGAGTCGGATTTAATACCAAAAGTTTGAGATGTTGAAAGTGTTGGTTCCAATCTTACTTCCGACATTTCCTTTGTACATGAACCTAAGACAACTGTTAATGTAACCAGGAAAGCCAAAATTCTGTATATGGTTATTTTTTTCATGGAAAATCTTTTTAAATAGTTCATACAATTAGTTCTTTTTTATTGTACAAGTACCACCAACTTCACCTTTAACAGCATTTGGATTTGTTATGGTTAGTGTAATTGTATAATTTCCCGCAGTTAAAGGGATGTTCGGTCCATCAACAGTTAATTTATCTGGAGTGCCTCCAAGGTTCCATGCCCAGCCATCGTTAAGCCTGAATTTAATATCCCCGGCAACTAAATCGAGTGTTATTGCCCATGTTCCGTTACTGGCATTGTAATCCATTTTCTGGTCAGGTGAATTCCATCCATTTGGTGTCGCTGATCCAACAAGACCAATCATATACGCGTCCATTTTATACGTTAGCGCCTTTGTGTCAGCATTAAGTTTGAACCATCCGTTATCTGCAGGCACAATTGGGTTACCGTTGACAGCAAGAGCTGCGCCATTTGCCCCGTACACGATGTTAGCATCCGGATCTTTTAAAGTAAATGGTTTGGTCACATTCAATTTAACATATCCAAAATATTTTCCATTGCCAAGCGCCGATTCAATTTTTTGGTCGATACCGGAATTTATCAAATCTAATTTTGGTAATCCGTATAATGTGACTTTGGCATTCTTTATTTCTGATATATATTCAAATGGGTTACTGCCAGTTCCCGGGGCAGTAGTTCCTGCATCAACAACAAGACCAGCCCTTATTCTGAAATCAACAGAAGATACTTGATCGGCAGGAAATTTCTTAAGCAGGAGACCATTTAGGTCGCTTACCGAAATTTTAAGAGATTTGTCTTGTATGTCAGATATTATTGAAACGGGTTCCTTGAAATTAGTCCCGGCAGCACTTGCTTCAAGAAGATACTTTGCAGATGCCTGAAACCCGGGATCAACCGGAGTGCCAACGAATTCAAGTATTTGTGTTCCATTTGTTCTTTTCAGGGTTAAATCGGGCATTGTAACTATTGTCGGTTCAATTGGATTATCGAGCATAAATACTTGTTCTCCATCCTTTTCGCATGAGGATAACAGCCCAATAAATCCAATCAGTAATATTAATATTGTGTTTTTCATCTTATTAAAATTTTAAAGTTTAATAATTAGGATTTTGTTTGATATTCTGATTCGCCGAAACCTCATCACCCGGAATAGGGAAAAGGTTTAAATGGCTACTTGTTGGTGAACCTTTGGAAGTTCCACCTTTCCATTGCCATTTATAAGTTCCATCGGTGAACTGGCCAAACCGAATCAAATCTGTTCGGCGGTGTGCTTCGTAGTAAAATTCGCGGCAGCGTTCATCCAGAATAAATTGGGGAGTAAGTTGGGCGGTTGTTATATTTCCGCTGGTATTGCCATAAGCACGTGTACGGATAATATTTATGTCGTTCACTGCTTCTGCGGGTTTCCCCAGATTGAATTGTGCTTCTGCCCTCATCAGGTAAGCATCGGCCAATCTGAAGATAGGAAAATCGGTGCTTGCAAAAGCCGGATTGTAATTGGCAGCTTTGCTTCCATCAGCATTTTTTGCCGTGAATTTATAAATGCCAATCCCATAATCGCCACTTGATGAGGCGCTTGGGATATCCATACTTTTTTTCATTTTCAGGAAAACCCGTTTGTCTTTGCATTTTGAAAATTCAACATCGTTAGGTGGGACTGGCCCTCCATAAGTTGCAAGCGTATCAACCAATATATTCATAAATTCTTTTCTTCCCCGGTTACCGTTCCAGTTTGTATTCGATGTAAGTCCGTGATAGTCTTCAGCCCTGATATAAGTGGCATCACTGCTTGATTCGATAATAAATGTGGTACCAACATAACCCTGGGTATTTATTCCATCTTGTTCCCAGGCAAAAATCATTTCCGGATTTTTCTTTCCATCATTATCGGCGCTGAAGTTTTGACGATAATTTGGTGCAAGTGAATATTTTCCGCTGTTAATTACCTTATCGCAATAGGTTTTACAGTTCTCCCATTGAGCAGTGCCGGTATATACTTTTGCATTAAGATAAAGCCTTGCAAGCAACATTTGTGCTGCAGCCTTGTCGGCCTGTGAATACGAAGATTTTGGTTCGTCCAGTAAATCTTCGATACTTTTTAACTCGGATTCGATGTATTTGAATAACTCGGCTCGTTGAATTTGTTTAGGGTAAAATTTACCTACTCCGTCCTCTTCGGTTGTAAAGGGAGGATTTCCAAATAAATCAATAAACCAGTAGTAAGCAAGTGCTCTTAAAAAACGTGCTTCAGCATTGTACTTAACCAAATCAGGATTATCTTTTGTTAATCTTATAAAATCATTGGCATAAGTTATGCTCAACCCAAGACGCTGATAAAGCGCGGTAAGAAAGGGATTACTAGGGCTCCAGGTTTGTGTGTTTAAATCGGCAATACCAACATCGCCCCATGCACAAATGGCCTCATCGGTGGTTATTTCCTGTAAATTCCAGAGTGCCCTCATGGTTGTGAAAAAGTTTTCATCAGATGCTGCGATATCAGCACCACCATTTGCTCCCTGACCAGCTATAATAAAACTGGCATAAATTTTACCCAGGACTTGTTTCATGTAAACCGGATTATCGTTTAAATTTCCAGCCATAATGGTATCCGGATCCTGCGGAGTAACATCCAAATCTTTCACGCATGATGTAATCATTAATGCTGAAAGAAATATTGCCATTAATATTTTATTCTTATTCATTTCAAACTTTTTTAAATTGTTAATAGGTAAAACCAATGCCAAACATAAATGTGCGAGGCCTTGGGTAGAAGTTGTTATCGATACCTCCGGGTACTTCCGGATCAATTCCTTCATATTTAGTAATCGTTAACACGTTTTGAACGGTAAAACTAAGTCGTGGTATCATTTTGCCTTTCATATCACGGTGCGAATAACCGATACTAAGATTGTCCAATTTAAAAAACGAAGCATTTGTCACAAAATGGTCACTGGTAAACTGACGTTTTACAAATTGTGTATCATCTAGATATTTTGGAAAATTTTTCCAGTAACCAATTTGTTGCATCTGATCGAATGAAGCATTAGCTGCATTTTGATTGAACACATAGTTTCCGAGACTTGTACGTGTAGAGGCAGAAAAATCGAAGTCTTTATATGTAAACCGAGCCGACAATCCCATTAAATAATCAGCTACCGGATTGTGATAAATGTACTTGTCTTCGTTATCGCCATTTACTGTACCTCCCTTCCCTGAGAGGTCAACATACATTCCTTCGATTGGATAACCATTTGTATAGTAAGTTTGCTGGTTTACGAAGAAAGAATACGCCGGGTAACCAACTCTTGTAACCTGCTTTTGTCCTGTAAAAGCATTACCGTATAGGATTCCGATGTAGTCCGGATCATCGTTCAGTAAAAGTTTTGTAATTTTATTTTCGTTGTATGTTAAATTAAATCCTATTTCCAGAGACATTTCTTTTTTTGAAACAGGTATCAAATTTAAAGCAAATTCGGCTCCCTTGTTTTCTAAACTACCTACGTTTGTCAACAATGTATTTGAGAAGTTACTTCCTGTCGGAATGGTTACGGTATTCAATAAATCATCGGTAACACGTTTGTACAAATCAATGGAACCTGAAATTCTGTTATCAAAGAAACCAAAATCCAACCCAATATTTTGGGTAGTTGTTTCTTCCCATTTAATGTCGGGGTCGTAGGCATTTGGACGAAGTGTAGGAAGAAACTGTCCGTCAATTGGATAATATGAACCGGGTGAAGAGGTTATGTATGTTGCCTGTGCCGGATAATCATTTCCAATATCCTGCTGACCGGTAACTCCCCAACCCAATCGTAATTTCATATCTGAAACCACTTTAACGTCTTTTAAGAATGACTCTTCCTTGATTTTCCAGGCAAATGCTACAGATGGGAAAAAACCCCATTTATTATCTTCCGCAAACCGCGAAGAACCATCCTGACGAACAGTAGCAGTAAATAAATATTTATCAGCCAAAGTGTAATTCAAACGTCCAAAAAATGAAACCAGATAATTTTCAGTAATGAATGATGAATTTTCAGTCTCCTGATAGGGATGGTTTGCATCTGTAAATCCACGGGTTAAAGTACTACCTTCACGTTTGAAATGTTGCCATGAATAACCAGCTGTTGCATCAATTCTACTTTTAATACTTTCAATGTCTTTCACATAATTTAAGTAAAAGTCAAAAAGGTTATTGGTGTTTTGCGATTCGTAATTACTTAATCTTCCCCACAACGGACTTGTTAGCGTAGAAGGAGAGGTTGTGGGGCGATTGTTATGTCCTTCTCCTTTAGAATAATCGGTTGCAACGTTCATATTAGCGCGCAAATCGGGGAAAAAAGGAAGTCTGTAGTTTAACTCCAAATTACCTAGGATTCGCTTAACTTTTGATTTATTATCAGCGGCCATTAGTTGTTCCACCGGATTGGGTGTGCCAAGATTAGCCCCATAATTACTCCACTGAAAATAGCCGTCAGATTTTGGGTTTCCATCATATATTGGTTTTGTAGGATCCATTGTAATTGCCGAACCCAAGGCACCGGTATCGCCAAAATTGTTATTTGTAATCATCCCTTTGGCATTTGCATTCACCTTTAAATTGCCTTCTAATAAAGTTGGATTTAAACTTAATGTTCCGGTTAACCGCTCCAGGTCTGTTTTCTTCATAATCCCCCTTTGATTGGTATAGCCAACAGAAACACGGTATGGCAGTTCTTTGTATGAACCAGCAATGCTTATATTATCGTCCTGCGTAGCAGCGGTACGAAAAATTTCCTTTTGCCAGTTTGTATTTTCATTCCACAGTAGTTTATAACTTTCTGTCCCGTATAAATCTTTGTGGTCTAAGGCAATTTTTCGAATTTCGTCACCAGAATAGACATCTGTAAATTCAATGGGTGTTGCAATTGATGAATTTATGTCCACATTAATTGTCATCGGGGTGCCTGCCTTCCCTTTTTTTGTATTGATGATGATTACACCATTCGATGCCCGTGAACCATAAATTGCTGTTGCAGAGGCATCTTTCAGAATATTAAACGATTCAATATCGTTTGGATTAACAAACGAAAGGAAGTTGCTGCTGCCAGAAACATTTTTATTGTCAACGGGAATTCCGTCAATAATAATTAAAGGGTCGTTGGATGCATTCAGGGAAGAACCGCCCCTGATACGGATTGTTGAACCGCTTCCGGGAGCTCCACCTGCTGTTGTAATAACAACCCCGGCAGCTTTTCCCACAAGTAAATCCTGGGCAGATGTAATTGTGCCCTTGTTAAAATCGTCGGAGGTAACTGCCATAACCGAACCGGTTGCATCTGCTTTTTTTACTGAACCGTACCCAATTACAATAACCTCGTCCAATTTTTCCATTGATTGTGCAAGTTTCACATTGATTATATTTTCATTGCCAACTACAATTTCCTGTGGAGTGTAGCCGATAAATGAAAGAATAAGTGTTTGATTGGCTTCAACGTCAAGTTTAAAATCCCCGTCGAAGTTTGTCGCAGTTCCTTTGGTAGTTCCTTTTATAACTACACTCACACCGGGCAGCGCTTCACCGTTGCCTGAATCTGTAACTTTTCCGCTAATTGTTTTTACCTGCGCGTAACCTGTGGTCGAGATTATTAACGCAGCCATAAACAATAAAACCTTAAGTTTTTTAAGAATGATTCTCATTTTTTAAAGTTATTAGTTTATAATCCTAAATACGATTGTTAAAAATTTAACTGTCTCATAATCGGCAAATTATCAACAGAAAAACACTTCACATTTTTAACTTCACGTACAATTCCGGGGCGAATGTAAAAAAATCGTTAAACCATGTTAACAAATTGTAATGGATAAAAAACTGCAAACGTTTGCGGTTTCGTTTGCATCAAATATGTTTTACAACAAGTAGGTACTGGTAGGTATATTTTAGACATTTTGAATGCCTGATTATTGGTTTTTCCAATTAGCTAACTTAAAAACAAAACAGATTGTCAATCTTTGTGGAGAATATTGCTATTTTTATGCAACTGAAGCAACAATATGCCAATAAACCATTACAGATGAAAACGGTCTATTAAATTATGAGCAGCGGACTTATTACCATAAAAGATATTGCACGTGAATTAAAGATTTCACCGTCAACGGTTTCGAGAGCATTGAAGAATCACCCGGATATCAGCGAGGAAACCAAATTTGCTGTGAACGAACTGGCGCGGAGACTCAACTACCAGCCTAATGCAGTTGCTTTAAGTCTGAAACAGCGCCGCAGTAACACAATAGGCATCATCATCCCCGAAATTGTACATTATTTTTTCTCTTCGGTAATCAGCGGTATCGAAGATGTTGCATACGATGCAGGATTCAACGTAATTATTTGTCAATCGAACGAAAAATACGACCGCGAAGTAGTGAATACCCGTACTTTGCTGGCCAACCGCGTTGATGGAATCCTGATTTCTATTTCAAAAGAAACACAACAGTTTGATCATTTTTATAAAATCAGGGAAAATGAGGTACCAGTTGTTTTTTATGATCGTGTGGTTCCGGGTTTTGAAGCCGACCAGGTAATTGTTGATGATTTGGATGCAGCCTATCGCGCCACACGTCACATGATTGAAGGCGGCTGCAAAAGAATTGTACATTTTGCCGGTCCGCAAAACCTGTTGATTGGCCAGCTTCGGAAAGAGGGTTATCTGAAAGCGCTTCGGGAGGCCGGACTCGAAATAAGGAATGAATGGATAATGAAAGCCGACAATTTTGAGACAGCACGGCTAGCAGTACTCAAAATTCTGGACGATAAAATAAATATCGATGGTATTTTCGCGGTTAACGATACAACTGCTATTGGCGCAATGCATACCTTACAGAAAAGGGGAATAAAAGTTCCGAATCAGATAGCTATTGTGGGTTTTTCCGATGGCCGTTTATCAGGTATAACCGATCCGGCGCTTACTTCGGTTGATCAGCATGGTTACGAAATGGGGACAGTAGCAACCGAAATTCTATTAAAAAGAATATTGTCGGCGAACAAAAACTATCCGTTCGAAACACGGGTGTTGAATGCTAATCTCATCGTTCGTGGGTCGTCGGTAAAAGAAATTTCGTAAAATCTTTAAAATTTTTCATCTTCTCCGCAAACGTTTGAAATAAGCATTTCAAACAAAATCAATTCATTTTTAGTTGATTGTATGTTCGTTTGCATTTGGAGAATAACGATTTAGTGTTATATATTTGTCTGGCAAATTTTCACAAAAACACTTCGCTTTTTACTCTCAGATATTCCAAAAACCGAAATTACATTTCGGTAAGGTGTCATTTTAAATACATAGTAATTATGGCAAAAAAACCTATTTTGAGTTTTTGGCAAATCTGGAACATGAGTTTCGGGTTTTTGGGTATACAGTTTGGATTTGCCTTGCAAAACGCCAACGTTTCGCGCATATTTCAAACTCTGGGTGGCGATGTCGACCGCCTTGCGGTTTACTGGCTGGCTGCCCCGATAACCGGATTAATAGTTCAACCCATTGTTGGCTATTACAGCGATAAAACCTGGGGAAAACTGGGTCGCAGACGTCCGTATTTTCTGGCAGGTGCATTGCTTTCGTCACTGGCACTCTTGTTTATGCCCAACGCACCCACATTATGGATTGCCGTGGGTACACTCTGGCTCATGGATGCGTCGATAAATATTACCATGGAACCTTTTCGTGCTTATGTTGGTGACAACCTCCCTTCGGAGCAGCGTACAAAAGGTTTTGCCATGCAAAGTTTTTTTATCGGAACCGGGGCAATTGTCGCTTCTTTTCTTCCATATGCAATGACCAATTGGTTTGGGATTGACAACACTGCTCCCGAAGGAATTATTCCACCATCGGTAAAATGGTCGTTTTACATTGGAGGCGTTGTTTTTTTATCCACCGTTTTGTGGACAATCATTAAGTCGAAAGAGTATTCTCCCGAAGAAATGAAGGCTTTTGAAGAGCATAAAATTAAAACCACACCATCGGCTGCAATTAAATATAAACCTGCTGCCGAAATGCTGAAGGTGTTTATGCGAAACGGAATTTTGTTTCTGCTGGTAGGGTTTGTATTAACCTGGTTTGTGTATGCAAACGAGCTTGAAAAGGAACTCTTTATTTTAGGTGGAGGGTTGGCAGGTTATGGTGTAATTCAATTGGTTACCTGGTTGTTTACAAAATTGAGCCGCACAAAAAATGGGCTTGTTGAAATCATAACCGATATGGTGAATATGCCCAAAACCATGGGGCAACTTGCCCTTGTTCAGTTCTTTTCGTGGTTTGCACTTTTTGCCATGTGGATTTATACCACACCAGCAGTTACCGGGCACATTTACGGAACCACCGACACAACTTCGGCTTTATACAACGAAGGAGCCAACTGGGTAGGCGTGCTTTTCGGCATTTATAACGGTTTTGCTGCAATTGTGGCTTTTGGGTTACCTGTTCTTGCAAGGCACACCAGCCGCAAAGCAACTCATGCCATTTCGCTGGTAATTGGCGGTCTGGGGTTGTTGTCGTTCTGGTTTGTCACAAATCCATATCTGTTGCTGATTTCGATGGTTGCCATTGGCGTTGCCTGGGCAAGTATTTTATCGATGCCTTACGCAATTCTTACCGGTTCGCTGCCTGCTCAGAAAATGGGTGTTTACATGGGAATTTTCAACTATTTCATTGTGATTCCACAAATTCTGGCGGCCAGTATTCTTGGGTTTTTAATGCGCAAGTATTTTAATAGCAATGCAATCTGGGCGCTTGTGGCCGGTGGAATTTCGATGATGATTGCTGCTGTTACCGTGTATTTTGTAAATGATGTTGATAGTCCTAAAGAGTAATAAGAAGATAAAAGATGAAGGATTACATAAAATATAACGAGTGGCTGGTTGTTGAAGAGGGATTCGACCCAAAAATGAACCGGATTTCTGAAAGTCTTTTCAGTATCGGGAACGGAAAAATGGGGCAACGGGCCAACTTCGAAGAAAAATATTCGGGCGATTCACTGCAGGGTTCGTACGTTGCCGGTATTTATTACCCCGACAAAACCCGCGTGGGCTGGTGGAAAAACGGCTACCCTGAATACTTTGCCAAAATTATAAACTCAACCAACTGGATTGGTATAAACATTTCCATTAATGGTGTTGAACTCGACCTTGCAACTGCAAAAGTGCTCTCGTTTAACCGGGTACTCGATATGCAACACGGCTTGCTTATCCGGAGTTTTGTGGCCGAACTGGCCAACGGAAACCGGGTTGAGGTAAATACACAACGTTTTGTGAGTATTACCAATACAAACATCGGCGCCATCAGATATTCAATTAAAGCTTTGAATTTCTCGGGAAGCATACTGATAAATCCCTATCTCGATGGTGATGTGATTAACGAAGATTCCAACTACGACGAAAAATTTTGGGTTGAAACAGAAAAGGAAATCAGTAATAACGAAGGTTTTCTGACAATCGAAACGCTGAAAACAAAATTCCGTGTTTGTACAGGTATGTTGTGCAGTGTACTGAAAAATGGCGTTGAAGTACAATCGGAAATTCAAAATTCGACCCGCGAAAAATATATTGATGCAACGCAACAGGTTGAAGTAAAAGAAGGAGACATAATTACTATAGAAAAATACGCATCGGTAATTTCGTCTCTGGATGTTCAAAACGAACTTTTGAAACAGGAAGCAAAAAAATGTGTTGGTTTTGCTAGCGAAAAGGGATTTGATGCTCTTTTCGAAACCCATAAAAACAGCTGGCTTGAAAAGTGGGAAACCAGTGACATTCTGATTGAAGGTGATGTGGTTGCCCAACAGGGAATCAGGTACAACATTTTTCAGTTAAACCAAACCTATACCGGCGAAGATGAAAGATTGAATATTGGGCCAAAAGGTTTTACTGGTGAAAAGTATGGCGGGGTAACTTATTGGGACACCGAGGCTTACTGTCTGCCTTTTTATCTGAGTACAGCATCGCAGGATGTTTCGAAAAAACTGTTGATTTACCGTCATCGCCATCTGGGAAAGGCAATAGAAAACGCACAGAAACTGGGTTTCGCCGACGGCGCAGCGCTTTACCCTATGGTTACAATCAACGGCGAAGAATGTCACAATGAGTGGGAAATCACTTTCGAGGAAATTCACCGCAACGGAGCTATTGCATACGCCATTTATAATTACGTAAAATATACCGGAGACAAGGAATACCTCGCTCCTTATGGTTTTGAGGTTCTGCTGGGTATCAGCCGGTTATGGAGCCAGCGCGTAAACTGGTCGGAAGCGAGGCAAAAATATGTAATGCTGGGTGTTACAGGACCCAACGAATACGAAAACAACGTAAACAATAACTTCCACACCAGCTACATGGCCGTGTGGACTTTAAAATACACCCTCGAAGTAATTGATTATCTGCAGAAAGAATTTCCGTATTTGTACGACGAAATGATTTCGAAATGGAAATTCAATGTATTAAAGGAAACCAAACGCTGGAAAGAGATTATCAAAAAAATGTACTTCCCGTTTGACGAACAAAGGAATATTTACCTCCAACAGGATGGATTTCTCGATAAGGAAATCATTCCGGTTGCCGAACTTGCAAAAGAGCACAGACCAATCAACCAGAAATGGTCGTGGGACAGAATTCTGCGTTCGTGTTACATCAAACAGGCCGACACGCTGCAAAGTATGTTCTGGTTCGAAAACGATTTTACTGCCGATGAGCTGAAACGTCATTTCGATTTTTACGAACCGATTACTGTACACGAATCATCGCTTTCGCCTTGTGTTCACAGCATTTTGGCGGCAAAAATCGGGTACCTTGAAAAATCGTACGAAATGTACCTGCGCACTTCGCGCCTCGACCTCGACGATTACAACAACGATACAGAAGACGGATTGCACATCACCAGTATGGGCGGAACCTGGATGTCGTTTGTAATGGGTTTCGGCGGTATGCGTGCTGGAAGCAACCAGCTGATTCTGAACCCGTTTTTACCCGAAAAATGGAAATCGTACCAGTTCAGAATTAATTACCGCGGCACTCACCTTAGTTTGAAAAAGGAAAAGGACAAACTAACGGTTGTAAACCATTCGGAAGTGGCGGTTCCGCTTTTGGTTTGGGGAAAACAACTATTGTTAAAGGGAAACGGCTCGGAAGAAATAAACAAATAAAATTATGAAAATCATTGTTGCAGTACTCTTTGCTGGATTGTTTTTTCTCAATTCAACAGCCCAAAAGCCCGACCGCGTTGAACCCATGTTCTGGTGGCCCGGCATGAAATCTCCCGAATTGCAGCTCATGGTTCATGGCGATAAAATTGCCACTGCCGATGTAAAATTGATTTATCCCGGAGTCGAACTTGCATCGGTTACCAAAATTGAAAACCCGAATTACCTGTTTATCAATTTAAAACTGGCGACGGATGTGCAGCCCGGTAAATTCGAAATTCAGTTTACAAAAGATGGTAAAGTAACCGGAACTTATTTGTACGAACTAAAAGCTAGGGAAAACAACTCGGCCAAACGAACCGGATTTAATAGTTCCGATGTGATTTACCTAGTTACACCCGACCGTTTTGTAAACGGAAACCCGGGTAATGACTGGGTGGAAGGCACAAAGGAAAAACCCAACCGTTCCGATAAAGATGGCCGGCATGGCGGCGATATCCGTGGAATTATCAACTCACTCGATTACCTGCAGAAACTGGGATTTACTGCTGTTTGGCTAAACCCTGTTTTGGAAAATAACATGACCAAGGTTTCGTATCACGGTTATTCAACTACCGACTTTTACAAGGTTGATCCGCGTTATGGTTCAAACGAAGAATACCTCGAATTGAATGCTGAATTAGACAAACGCGGAATGAAACTGATTATGGATATGATTTTTAATCATTGTGGTTCTGAACACTGGTGGATGGATGACATGCCCATGAAAAACTGGATTAACAATTATCCTGAATATAAAATCACCACGCATCGCCGTACCGTGAACCAGGATCCGAATGCTTCGGAAGCCGATCGCAGGGCGATGGCCGATGGCTGGTTTGTGCCTTCCATGCCCGACCTTAACCAACGCAACCCATTCATGGCAAAATACCTGATTCAGAACAGCATCTGGTGGATTGAATATGTTGGTCTTGAGGGAATCAGGCAAGACACCTGGCCTTACCCCGACAAAGACATGATGGCCACGTGGACGCAGGCCGTTTTAAAAGAATACCCGAATTTTAATATTGTTGGCGAAGAGTGGAGTCTTAATCCGGCCATTGTTTCGTACTGGCAAAAAGGGAAAAACAATTCCGACGGTTACCGTTGTGATTTGCCCAGCCTGATGGACTTTCCGCTTCAAAACGCGGCTTCATCAGGATTACGAAATAAAGAAACCTGGGACAACGGAATGATTCAGTTGTACGAAGCAATTGCCAACGACTTTTTGTATGCCGACCCGCACAACCTTGTGATTTTCCCCGACAACCATGATATGTCACGATTTTTTGTTCAGGTAGGTGAAGACCCGGCGTTGTTAAAACTCGGGCTTGCTTTTTTTCTGACAACCCGCGGTATTCCACAGATTTATTACGGAACTGAAATTATGATGCGACACGAGGGTGGCGAACATGGAAATATAAGAGCCGATTTTCCCGGTGGCTGGCAGGGCGATGCAGTGAATGCATTTACCAGGCATGGACTTACCGATGGACAGAAAGAAATTCAGGCTTACCTGAGCAAAATTCAGAACTGGCGAAAAAACTGTACCACAATCCACCACGGAAAACTGATGCATTTTACTCCCGAAGATGGAGTTTACACTTATTTTCGATATACAGAAAACAAAACGGTAATGGTTGTATTGAATAAAAATGAAATTGAAAAACAACTTTCAACCCAACGTTTTTCAGAAAGACTAAATGGTTTTTCGGGCGGAACTGAAATAATAACCGCTACCAAAATCGACGACATTTCAACTATTAAGGTGCCGGCAAAATCGGCAATGATTATCGAACTTACAAAGAATTAGAAAATGAGAAGAATATTGTTATTCAGTTTGTTGGCAGCCATTTTATTGAGCGCCTGTACCCCTGCTCCCAAAACCGAAACGGCACCCGTAAACCAGCTTGAATGGAGTAACGACGCTGTGATGTACGAAGTTAATGTTCGGCAGTACACGCCCGAAGGAACTTTTAATGCATTTGCAGAACACCTGCCCCAGTTAAAGGAATTGGGTGTTGAGATTCTGTGGTTTATGCCCATTCATCCTATTGGCGAGAAAAACCGCAAAGGTTCGCTGGGTTCGTATTATTCAATCCGCGATTACAAAGCCGTGAACCCTGAGTTTGGAACCATCGACGATTTTAACGCGCTGGTGAACAAAGCTCACGAAATGGGTTTTAAAGTGATCATCGATTGTGTTGCCAACCACTCGGCTTTCGACAATGTTTGGACCGAAAGTCATAAAGACTGGTACACACAGGATTCGCTGGGCAATATTATTCCGCCGGTAGCCGATTGGAGCGATGTGGCGGATTTAAACTACGACAACACAGAAATGCGTGCTGCCATGCTCGACGCCATGAAATTCTGGGTGGCCGAAGCCGGAATTGATGGTTACCGCTGCGATTATGCCGGTGGTGTACCCACCAATTTCTGGGAAACTGCCCGCATCGCCCTCGACAGCATTAAACCGGTTTTCATGTTGGCCGAAAATGAAGATGCCCTCGATTTACTCAACAAAGCATTTGAATGCAATTATGGCTGGACTGTACATCATTTGATGAAGGAAATTTACCAGGGGAAAAAGAATGTAACCGATATTCAGGGTTACTTCACAAAAGCAGATTCAACGTATCCCGCCGGAAAATATATTTTGAACTTTACTTCGAACCACGACGAAAACAGTTGGAATGGAACAGAGTACGAACGTTTGGGCGAATCGGTAAAAACTTATGCCGCACTGTCGTTTACAATTCCGGGCATGCCTTTAATTTACACAGGTCAGGAAGCTGGGCTTGACAAACGTCTTGCCTTTTTTGAAAAAGATTCAATCAACTGGAGCAAGGATACAGCGATGACAACGTTTTATGCAAAACTGATTGATTTAAAACAGGAAAATCCCGCACTTTGGAATGGCGTTGCTGGTGGCAAAATTCTGTTTCTGCAAACATCGGAGCCCGAAAAACTGCTTGCTTTTAAACGCGAGAAAGAGAATAATTCGGTACTTGTGATGATGAATTTGTCGGAAATACCAATTCACGGAACTGTGCAAACCGGTGAAACAAAAACATACCTCAACTGGGTTACTGGCGAAAATGCTGAGGTTTCAGCCACAAACCAGGTTGATCTTGCTCCGTGGGAGTATAAAATTTTAGTGTCGAAATAAAAAAATCAACTTTTTGTAAACCTTTTTTGGCAGAACGTGTTTAATAGGTACTACAAGAGCAAACATCAGAGTTGCTCTCCATTTAAAAATGGTTTGGTTTTTGGTTTAGTTTAGGTTTAGGTTGATTGAGAAAAGGCTGGTTGTTGAACCGGCCTTTCGTTTTTTGTACAGGGGTGGAGAATTTTAATCTCCAAAAAACAAAGGGATGCTTCCCATTCAGAAAACATCCCTTTGCCAGAACTAAAGTTCTGTTATCGTTTCATAATTCCGTAGCAAATAATTTTCAGAATAATATCCACACTGCTTTCAAGGTTTACTGCACCATAAACACCCGCAGTGAGCGGCATTTCCAACCCTTTTATTGCCATGGTAATCCCAATCGCGGCAAGATTAAAATCATAAATTTCGAATTCGTTTTTACGAACGCCTTCAATCAAAATACGTTTAATCATTCTTATTTCATCTTGCTCATATTTTTGTTTTATATCGTCGATAAAACCAATAGCAGTTACGTCGTTTTCTATGGCGTGGTAAAAATTGGCAAGATTGCGGAAAGTGGTGAGTTTCGTGAGTATATAATCGCGTAGTTTGTCCACCGGATCGGTGTTGCGGTTAATCACAATTTCAAGCTCGTGCGCCAGAATTTCCACTTCTTTTAAAATCACTGCCTGAAAAAGGTCTTCCTTACTGTCGAAATAGTAGTACAGCGAGCTTTTCCCTTTACGAACCGCATTAGCAATGTCGTCGAGCGTGGTTTTTTTAAATCCGTATTTGCTGAAAATTTCGCGGGCTGTTTTTAAAATGCTTTCTCTGTTCAGGTCTTTTTTGTTGGCGTTGTCACCTTTGGTTTGCATTTCTTTGTAAATTTTTTTTGTAAAACAGGGAGCAAATATAACCAAATATTTTGCCCTCAAAAGTTTTTTTGAACTTTTTACCTGAACAGACTATATAAAACTAATTTGTGGCTGAAACATCAGAAATACCTTGAAATATAAACTGTTGTATTTTCGAAAACCGGTTATTTTGATTTGTTTGCCAGTTGAAAATCAAGCTGTTTTTTTTCGAGATTGGTTCGCCATATTTTTACTGTAATCTCATCGCCCAACTGGTAAACTTTATGTGAGTGTTTCCCTACAATCTGGTAGTTCTTTTCGTCGAAAATATAGAAATCGTCGTCCAGTTCGCGAAGTGGAATCATTCCTTCGATTTTGTTTTCGAGTTCAACAAAAATGCCCCAGTCGGTAACTCCCGAAATTGTTCCCGGATAAATTTTGCCGATATGGTCTTGCATAAATTCTACCTGTTTGTATTTTATCGAGGCTCTTTCGGCATTGGCTGCGCGAGCTTCCATGTCCGACGAGTGTTTACAAAGGTCTTCGTATTTCTGCTCGTTGGCCGAACGGCCACCTGCCAGGTATTTTTCGAGCAGACGGTGTACCATCATATCGGGGTAGCGGCGGATGGGCGATGTAAAATGGGTATAATACTCAAACGACAAACCGTAATGCCCGATATTCCGGGTTGAATAAGCAGCTTTTGCCATCGACCTGATGGCCAGTGTTTCAACAAGGTTTTGTTCTTTTTTACCACGTACTTCGTTGAGCAAACTGTTTAGCGATGTAGAAATGGTTTTGGCCGATGTCATCAGAATGCCATATCCAAAGCGTTTGATAAATGCATTGAAATTCGAAAGTTTATCGGGGTCGGGCTTGTCGTGAATACGGTAAACAAAGGTTTTCTGGTTTTTAGCCGCATCGCGTTTTCCCACAAATTCGGCTACCCGTTTATTGGCAAGCAGCATAAATTCCTCAATCAGCTTGTTTGAATCTTTGGCTTCTTTAAAATATACCGAAAGAGGTTTTCCTTTTTCGTCGATTTCAAACTTTATTTCAACTCGCTCAAAAGCTATCGCACCCTTTTTGAAACGTTTTTCGCGAAACTGGTTGGCCAGCTTGTTAAGCGTTAGCATTTCCGATGCAAAATCGCCTTCTCCGGTTTCAATTACCTGTTGGGCTTCCTCGTAGGCAAACCGGCGGTCGGAATAGATTACAGTTTTCCCGAACCATTCCTTTATCAGTTTTGCCTCATCGTTTAACTCAAACACAGCAGAAAAACAGAGTTTATCTTCGTGCGGACGCAATGAACAAACTCCGTTCGAAAGTCTTTCGGGTAGCATTGGTACAACGCGGTCGACCAGGTAAACCGAAGTGGCGCGGCTTTGCGCTTCTTCCTCAATGATGGAATTGGGCATCACATAATGCGTAACATCCGCAATATGAACACCCACTTCCCAATTCCCGTTATCCAGTTTCCGGAGCGAAAGGGCATCGTCAAAATCCTTGGCATCAGCCGGATCGATGGTAAAAGTGGTTACTCCGCGCATATCGCGACGCCGGGCGATTTCCTCATCCGGAATTTCGAGTGGTATTTTTTCGGCTGCTTTATCCACGTTTACCGGGAATTTGTAGGGAAGTTCGTATTCGGCAAGAATAGCATGCATTTCGGCATCGTTGTTGCCTGCATCGCCCAGCACATCTTTAATCTGGCCGATCGGGTTTTTTGCATTGGCCGGCCATTCAATAATTTCGGCGATTGCTTTTTGCCCGTTTTTGGCACCTTTCAGTTTTTCGAGAGGGATAAAAATATCGAACCCTGCTTTTCCTGACGGGATAAGGAAAGCAAAATTGCGCGAAGTTTCCACGGTTCCCACAAAAACCGATTTTGCACGCTCAATGATTTCGGTAACCTCCCCTTCAATTTCATGTTTTTTGCGCCGTGCAAACAACCTGATTCGCACTTTGTCGCCTTCCATGGCATGGTTCAGGTAACGCGAAGGAATAAGGATGGGTTGTTCAATTTCATCGCTATTAACATAGGCAAATCCCTGCGACTGCAAATCAACAATACCCACCACCAAACCCGAACGAGCTTTCAGTTTGTATTTTCCGCGGGCTACCTGGTCAAGGTATCCGTCGTCGTGTAGTTCCTGTAAAACTACGTTTATCAAAATCCGGGTTTCGGGGTCTTTTATGCCCAGTAAGGTGGCAATTTGCTTGTAATTCACTGTATTACCCGGCTCTCCGTAAAACAGAGTGATAATTGAATTTTTGAGTTTCTTTTTGTTAAATGTTTCGGGCTTCGACTGTTTAAACCCCTTATTTTTCTTTTTGTTTTTCGACATGGGTGTTGTTTTTAAAAACCGGTGAAAAGTTAACGCATTTAATTTGAAAGCGGCGTTTTAATTTATGCGATTTGATTCGTTTTTTCAACATCGGCAATATGCTGAAGCTTGTAAAGTTTACCCTGCTGAATAAACGCGGGCGACCGATTTATGAATTATTCAGATTTTAACCGTTTGGCAGCAACAAGCAATGTTTACAGGAATTTGTATGTTTGTACTCCATTTTTAACGAATGAAGACAGAAGGAAAAATTCCATTTTTGATTGTTGCTGCATTTGCATGGATTGTTATTGTTTCATCGTGTGCTAACGTGGGGATGCCCGAAGGTGGCCCGCGCGATACAATTCCTCCGGTGCTGCTCAATACAGTGCCCGGTTACAAGTCGGTAAATTATAAGGGCGACGAGGTTAAAATAACTTTTAATGAGTTTATCAATACCGATGCCATTTCGGAGGCACTTGTTATTTCGCCGCCCATGATAAAAAAGCCTTTAATCCGCACAAAATCAAAAACATTGGTTATCGAATTTAACGAGAATTTGAAAGACAGCACCACTTATTCGCTTGATTTTAAAAGTTCGGTAGCCGATAATAACGAGAAAAACCCGATTGAAGATTTCAGGTTTTCGTTCAGCACAGGCAACATTTACGATTCGTTAAAAATAGCCGGTACTTTGGCAGCCGCATTCAATCTGAAACCCATTGAAAACGGGTTGGTATTACTTCACAGCAATCTGCACGATTCGGCTGTTTTCAGGGTCAGGCCAAGTTACATCGCAAAAACAAACAAGGATGGCCAGTTTCTGATTGATAATATTGCTCCCGGGAAATATCATTTGTTTTCGCTTAATGATGCCAACAACAATTTATTGTACGACGAAGGAGCGGAGGAAATTGCCTTCTACGATTCGCTGATTGTACCCACCTCTGAATTTATCAGCGAAGTTGACACAATAAAAACGGCAACCGACACCATTGTGGTTTTCGGGCACACGCATTTTTATCCCGAAGATGTAATGCTGCAGCAGTTTACAGAAGACCTTTTCAATCAATATCTTGAGTCGTATGAAAGGGATTCACGCTTCAAGTGTACGTTTGTTTTTGCCGAATCGGTGAAAGACTCTTTTGGTTTGCGTTTGCTGAACACCAAGCCAATTGAAAACTGGTATCTGAAGGAATACACCGAGACAATGGACTCGTTGATTATCTGGATTGCCGATACCACTGCAGCTAAACTCGATACTTTGATAGCCGAAGTTTCCTATTTTCAGCTCGACTCGCTCGAAAAGGTGTTTATAAAAAACGATACCTTGTTACTCACCTTTCGCGACATGGAAAAAGAGCAGCTTCAGAAAAAGAAAAAAACAAAAGACGGCAAAGAAGAAATACCTGAACCAAAGGAACAGTTTACCTGGAAAACATCGCTTACAGGCTCAACAGTTGAACTCAACAAAAAGCTGGGGCTGATTGCTCCCGAACCGGTTTTTACGTTCGACAGTACCTTGATTTTACTTTACCACACCGAAGACACGCTGAAAACACCGCTGAAATTTAAGTTTGAAAAAGATACTGTTGAATGGCGGCGATACAACATCGATTTTCCGTGGCAGCCGGCAACCGATTATTCTATCGCAGTCGATTCGGCTGCAGCAATCAATATTTTTGGATTCTCCAGCAAAAAGTTCAACCTGAAATTCACCACCCGCGAAGAAGATTTTTATGGTTCCGTAACACTCAATTTAACAGGGGTTAACGAGCAGATAATTTTGCAACTGCTTACCAATAACGACGATGAAAAAGTAGTTGAAAAAAGAATAACTGATAAAAACGGCCAGGTGCTTTTTGATTATTTGCTTCCCGAAAAATACAGGGTAAAAGTAATTTACGACCGCAACAAAAACGGGAAATGGGATACAGGAAGTTTTCAGGATAAATCGCAGCCCGAGCGTGTGATGTATATTAACCAGGTACATAAAGTACGCTCTAACTGGGAAGAAACACTGAACTGGTATCTTACTCCGGATGATAAGTTTATCAAGAAAATCCGTGATTTGGAGGAAGAAGAAAAGAAACGCAAAGAAGCTGAAGAGAAGGCAAAAAAGGAACATGAGGATGGAGACAGGCAGGAGAGGCAAAACTTTATTCAAGGGAGCGGTAGCGGAACCGGATCGGGTATTTTCAGGTGATACAACAACGTTTTCGTTTTAAAAGGCTATATTTAAAAATCAAATAAAAACAATTATGGCAAGTGTTAAAGAATTAAAAAAGGACATTGATGCATTGATGACATTGGTTTTAACCGATTGTTTTTCGGTGCTTGAATACAATAGTAAAGTGAATAGTGAAGCCGTACTTGCAATTGCAGGTGATGTTATAAACACCCATCGCGAGCTTCGCATGCGAGTGAAACACCCCGATGGAAAAGATAACTCAAAAATTGTAAGGAATTATTACAACCAGCTGATTTCTGATGCTTTGAAAGAAGCTGATGCAGCGCTCGAAAGACTTTCGGCTGAAGTTAAAAAAGCGGTTGTTTAAACGCCGGAATAACTTTTATGAGGATTAAAGTCCGGTCGTTTTAACACATTTGAGGTAAACTTTCTCCCTGTATTTGGTTAGGGAGAAGATCAGAAACACTGTTTTTTCTGTTTTATGCAAAAGCAGTGTTTTTGTTTTATATTCAATCAGTTAAATATTATAGCAAGTTTCTGTCTTCTGGTAACTGGTATCCCTAAAAGTAGTGAATTTAATTTCTGATTCGTTGTTCACATTATTCAAATATTATCTTTGCCCATATTAAACTGAAGTTTTGCGATTTATAAGAAAAAATACACGTCTGATTTTTTTACTGGTTTTGCCGTTTTACCTGTTTATTGTTCAGGCATCGGTTACAAACAGGCACACCCATTTTTACCCGAACGGAATGGTGATAACCCATTCGCATCCGTTCGATCACAGCGAAAACGAGAAGCAGGCCAATCACAACCATTCAAAAACTGAAATCTGTTTTTATGCCAGTGTGAATTTCGATTATTATGATTCGGAATCTGTTTTGCAACTATTATTTTTCAAACGCGAAATTATTTGCCAAACACTTGTTTTCAACCAAAAATCCACATTTCAAAAATCAGTTTTTCAATTCGGGCCGCGTGGCCCTCCGGTTTTACAAATCAGATGAACCCCTTCGTTTTTCGAAACTTTTTTTGATTTATAAACTATTACATAAATGAAAATATTCTCAGTAGTCTTGGTATTGTTGTGTTTTATACAAAACAACATTTCAGCCATCGAACCCTATAAAAAACCAAAGACCGATGCCATGCTTTTTGGCCATGTAAAAGACAGTGAAGCGCATCTTCCGTTTGCAACCATTCTTTTAAAGGGAACCACAATCGGAACGGCTGCCGATATAACCGGCCATTTTAAAATGACCAATCTGCCTGTCGGGAAGCAAGTGGTTCTTGTTTCGGCAGTGGGTTATAAAACACGGGAAATTGAGGTGAACTTGGTTGCGCGTGAAAGTGTCACCATTCTGGTTAGCCTCGAACCCGATAATATCGGGCTCGAACAGGTGGTGGTTTCGTCCGACAGAAATGAAAAAATCCGTCGCGAAACTGCTACTGTGGTAAACACAATCAGTGCGAAACTTTTTAACCGCACACAGAATATCACCCTCAGTGAGGGATTAAATTTTACGCCCGGGTTACGCATGGAAAACAACTGCCAGAATTGTGGTTTTACGCAAGTCAGGATGAATGGTCTTGAGGGGCCGTATTCGCAAATCCTTATCAATTCGCGGCCGGTTTTCAGTGGCCTGGCCGGAGTTTACGGTCTCGAACTGATTCCTTCGAACATGATTGACAGGGTTGAAGTAATCAGGGGCGGCGGTTCTGCTTTGTACGGAAGTAATGCAATTGCCGGTACAATTAACCTGATTACAAAAAACCCAGTTTCTGATAATTTCTCGGTGGCAACAGGTTATGGAAGTGTTGGTGCCGGTACCGGCAGCGATCCGGCTGCTGATTTTACACTGAATCTGAATGGCTCGTTTGTGAGTGATGATTATAAAACCGGGCTGAGTTTAATCGGGTTCACTCGTTCACGCGGATATTTCGATGCAAACGGGGATGGTTATTCTGAGATTTCGGAACTTAAAAATACTACGCTTGGGTCGAGGTTTTACCAACGTGTGACTAAACGCGGCAAACTCACTATCGATTATTTTAATATTAACGAATTGCGCCGCGGCGGAAATAAATTTGAATTGCCCATGCACGAAACTGATATCGCCGAAAGTGTTACACATAACATCAATTCAGGGGCGGCAAACTTCGAAATGTTGCTTCGCGAAAGCGATAAACTTTCGGTTTTTTTCGCCGGACAAGGTGTTAACAGGCACTCGTATTATGGCGCCAACCAGGATTTGTCGGCTTATGGCAAAACCACCGATTTTACTTACGCATCGGGGGTTCAATACATCAGGCAAATTGACAAACTTTTGTTTAGCCCGGCAACTATTACATCGGGCATTGAAATGAACGGCGGAAACCTGGTTGATGAGAAATTGGGTTATTATGATGTTGCATCCGACACACATCACAGGAATACATTGGTTGCCGACCAACTTTTATCAACTCAGGCCGGTTTTCTGCAATC
Source organism: Draconibacterium orientale (assembly GCA_020726265.1). GTDB lineage: Bacteria > Bacteroidota > Bacteroidia > Bacteroidales > Prolixibacteraceae > Draconibacterium > Draconibacterium orientale_A. The sequence continues at coordinate 2,038 of DYSZ01000025.1, read as the reverse complement.
GGAATGGAAAATGAATAAAACCTCGGTTACCATTGGCGCACGTTTCGATCATTACCGGGTTGCTGACAACACAAAAAACACTGATGATGTTGCCGGAAATGTTTTAAGTCCGCGCATCAGTCTGTTGTATAACATTGTTCCGCATTTGCAGTTCAGGGCAGGTTTTGCCCGGGGTTTCAGGGCTCCGCAGATTTTCGATGAGGATTTGCACATCGAAACTTCCGGCTCGCGACAGGTGATTCACCAAAACGATCCTGACCTGAAACAGGAAACCTCAAACAGCTTTTCAACTTCATTCGATTATACACGGTATTTTGGTGATTGGCAGTTTCAGTTGCTGGCCGAAGGTTTTTATACAATGCTGATGAATCCGTTTGCCAACGAATATGGTACACCCGACGAGGATGGTACTGTAATTTACACCCGGGTGAATGCCGAAGACGGAGCCACCGTAAAGGGAGTGAATATCGAACTGAATGCCGCTCCATCATCAAAACTACAGTTTCAATCGGGCTTCACATTTCAGAACAGCCAGTACGAAGAACCTCGCGAATTTGGCGAAACACATTTTTTCCGTTCGCCCGACTCGTATGGTTACATTGGTATGGATTACAATATTTTACCGTTGCTGAAATTCTCGGCTACCGGAAATTACACCGGTTCGATGCTCGTCCCGTATTTTGGCCCTTCAATTCCGAATCCTGAAGAAGGAGAGTTGCACAAAACACAGTCGTTTTTCGATGCCGGAGTTAAAATGGCTTACCAAATAAAACTTAGCGACTGGGTTAAAATGGAAATCAATGCCGGAGTGAAAAATATTTTTAACAGTTACCAGGATGATTTCGACTCGGGTATCAACCGCGATCCGGCTTATATTTACGGACCTCTTTCGCCCAGAACCATCTATTTTGGAATTAAATTCGGAAGCTTGCTTTAGCCCGTGCTGAGCTGCTTCTGGTCAGAAATCTTTTATGTCGCTGATTTACCGGCGTTTTTTCCGCAGTTTGTTTGATGCGGCATAAAAGATTTTTATTTTTGCAGCCGACCGGATTCTCGTGATATCCTTTTTAGCATTTGGATTTAAACGGTTTTGGCAGATTGTACCGGTTAAAAAATAAAGATTGATATGGGCGAACTGGAAAATTATAATCAGAAATCGAAGAACCAGCGGAACAACATTATTGTGTTAGTACTTGCAGTAATCCTTGTGGTTATGGTGGTATTATTTTTTTTCCAGCGTAGTCAGAATAAGCTGGTAATTGGTGAAATCAGGGCCGAAAAAGATTCTATTCAGTTTGAACTCACTGAGATAATGGCCGGGTATGACTCGCTTAAAACCGAAAACGATACGATAAACGGTCAGCTCTTTTCTGCCCAAACCAAAGTGAGAGATTTGATGCTTGAAGTAGAGCAGACTAAGCGAATCAGTGTGCAGAAAATCAACGAATACCAGAAACAGGTTACCACAATGCGTGGAATTATGCGCGATTTTGTGACACAAATTGATTCGCTCAACCGCCGCAACCAGATTTTGCTGGAAGAAAATACACAGGTAAAAGAGCAATTCAAGCAGGCCGAGATAAAAAATGAACAACTCAGCCAGGAAAAGGATAAACTCGAAAAAAACCTGCAGCGCGCTGCCCAGTTAGAAGCCCATGGATTAATTGCCGAAGGCCTTAACTCGCGCAACAAGGAAACTAAATTTGCCGACCGTACTGACCTGATCCGGATTTCGTTTGTATTAAACAGCAATGTCACCACCAAACGCGGGGCAAAAAATATTTATGTACGTATTATGCGCCCCGACCAGTTGCTGCTTACCAAATCACCCAACGACCTGTTTCAATTCGAAGACCTGAAAATTCCGTTCTCGGCCATGCGCGAGGTGAACTACGAAGGAATGGAACTTCCGGTAAATATTTTCTGGGACAACAAAGGGGAATCACCGCTGATGAAAGGTACCTACACCATCGACCTGTTTGCCGACGGCAATAACATTGGAACCACAAGTGTTGATTTTAAATAGAACTTAAAAATC
>DYSZ01000150.1 GCA_020726265.1 Draconibacterium orientale | reverse complement strand
ATGGCCTGTATTCACTGGTTGCTTCGGTGGTTGCTTATCTTACAGTTCTTGATCTTGGATTCGGAAATACAATTATCAGATATACGGCAAAATTCAGAGCCGAAGGCAAGTTGAAAGAGCAATACTCAATGTTTGGAATGTTTGTAATTCTTTATGCTGTAATCGGTGTAATTACACTGATATTGGGAATGGTTTTGTATTTCAATCTCGATAATTTATATGGAAATTCGCTAACCCCTGAAGAGCTTGAAAAAACACATATTCTGATGTTGTTAATGGTTTTTAACCTGGTTTTCACTTTCCCTTTCAGCATTTTCGGTTCTATTATTACTGCCTACGAGAATTTTGTGTTTCAGAAAATAATTCAAATCATTAGAATTGTTTTAAACACATTGATTATGATTGTATTACTAAAAATGGGATATCGCGCAATCGGAATGGTTGTACTTATTACCATTTTCAATGTAATTACACAATTAATCAATTTCTGGTATTGTAAATACAGAATAAAAATCAAAATATATTTTGAGAAGTTTCAGTGGGGATTTTTTAAAGAGTTGACTGCCTATTCATTTTTCATTTTTTTAGGCGCAATTATCGACAGATTATATTGGAGTTCGGGGCAACTGGTTTTGGGTGCCTATGTGGGAACCGCCGCAATTGCTGTATTCGCAGTTGCTATTCAGCTCGAACAGATGTACATGGGATTTTCAACATCTATCTCGGGTGTGTTGTTACCAAAATTAACTGCGATGACAACAAATGCCCAATCAGAAAAAGCCATTTCTGATATGTTTATTAAAACCGGACGGATACAATTTATAATTATGGCTTTTATTCTTACCGGTTTTATCCTGTTTGGCCGTCAGTTTATCATTTTTTGGGCTGGTACCGATTATGCCGAAACTTACATAATCACACTCTTGTTTTTTATACCCATGACTGTACCGCTTATCCAGAATACCGGTATTACCATTTTGCAAGCCCGTAACAAGGTAAAATTCAGATCGTTACTTTACATTGTAATTGCATTATTCAGTCTTGGGTTGCAATTGTTGCTGGTTGAAAAATACGGAGGTATCGGATGTGCCATTGCAATTGCCACAGCACTTGTTTTGGGACAAATTATTATCATGAATATATATTACTACAAATCTCAAAAAATCGATATCCCGAAATTCTGGAAAGAAATCGGGCGAATGGCAATAGTGCCAGTTGTATTCGGACTATTCACTTTTTTCGTACTCAGATTTGTACAACTCGATTCAATAATAAAACTGGGTACCGGGATAGTGCTTTTTGCCCTGTTCTATCTTCCGGCTTTCTGGTTTTTTTCAATGAATCAATACGAACGTGACTTACTTTTAAAACCGGTTCAGAAAGTACTTAACAAACTGAATTTAGGCAAGATATAGATAAACTTAAATTTGAAAGTAATGAAAATTGGAATTATCACTTTACCATTTAATACCAACTACGGAGGTATTTTACAAGCGTATGCATTGCAATCGGCTTTAAAAAAAATGGGACACGAGGCAATTACCATCAACCGAAAAACTGAAGGAATGCCACTTAAAATGAAGGTACTTTCGGTTGGAAGACGATTGTTGTTGACCGCCTCAGGCAAAAAAAGTGTGGTGATCAGAACCTGGCCCGATAAAAACGAAGACCTGATAATCAGCGGGCATACAAACCGGTTTATTACCGAAAATATTAAAACCACCCCACAATTTAAATCTGAAAACGATTTTTCAATGCTACAAGAACAAGGTTTCGAAGCCTTTGTGGTAGGTAGCGATCAGGTTTGGCGGCCAAAATATTCACCCGATATTGCCAATCATTTTTTAGGATTTGTGCAAAACAAGAAAAATATCAAAAGAGTTTCGTATGCAGCTTCGTTTGGAGTTGATAATTGGGAATATACCGAAGAACAAACAAAAAAATGCAGCGAACTGGCCGCACAATTCAATGCCATATCAGTACGCGAAGATTCGGGAGTTATTTTATGCAACAAACACCTAGGAGTTAAAGCTATCAGGGTAATTGACCCAACCTTATTAATTGATAAAAAGGAATATATTGCGTTGGTTGAAAGAGATAAAATACCAAAGTTTGACGGCACCTTGCTGAATTATGTATTGGATAGGGCACCAGATAAGCAGGCAATAATTCATGGAATTGAGACTCAGTTAAATCTGAAAACCTTTTCAACAATGCCTGAAACCTCGTTCAGGGAATCGGGTAAAAACAAATTGCAACAATGTGTTTTTCCTCCGGTAACCAGTTGGATAAGAGGGTTTATGGATGCTGATTTTGTGGTAACAGATTCATTTCATGGAACTGTGTTTTCAATAATCTTCAACAAACCGTTTTTGGCCATTGGCAACGAAAAGCGTGGTATGTCGCGCTTTGTTTCACTTTTAAGGATTTTCGGTCTCGAAGATCGGCTCGTTACTGAAAATACACCTGAAATATCCGGAATTATAAAAACACCTATCGATTTTGAAAAAGTCAACAGCATACTCAACACAGAGAAAATGCTGACTATGAAGTTTTTAAATGATGCTTTAAAATAAATATAGTAAGTAACAACAATTTTGAAACGACATGAAATATAAAATAAGAACTAACGAAAAGGTTGTAATTCTGTTACATATTGTTGATATTTGTATGTAAACCATTATTTAAAGTGTAACCATAAATCATAATCGCATGTATTACAAAAACATTTCCGATTTAAACCTCACCATTTTAAGAAGATTATCAGTATTGCCACGCGATTTCGATCTCATCGTTGGAATACCCCGAAGTGGCATGTTGCCGGCCAATTTATTGGCACTATATTTAAACCGGCCATATACCGACATCGATTCGTTCAGAAACGGGCATATTTATAAAGCCGGTGAGCGCGGCCAGTTTTTCGACATTAATGACTACAAGAAGATTCTTGTAGTTGACGATAGTATTGCCTCTGGTTCTGCTATCGTGAAAAGCAAAGAAAAATTGAAGGAAGTTGAAGGAAATTTCGATATTAAATACTGTGCGATTTATGTAATTCCTGGAAAAGAAAACCTGGTTGATTACTATTTCGAAATTGTTCCCTTACCACGCTATTTTCAATGGAACATTTTCAATCACACATCACTCGAAAAAGCTTGTTTCGATATTGATGGCGTACTCTGTATCGATCCGACCGAAGAGCAAAACGACGATGGAGAAAAGTATCTCGATTTTGTGCTGAATGCACCTCCGCTGTATATTCCCGGCAGTAGAATCGGCACTATTGTTACATCGAGGCTCGAAAAATACCGCGAAGCAACTGAAACATGGTTGAGAAACAATAAAGTACGATACAATAAACTGGTTATGCTCGACCTCCCCAATAAGAAGGCCCGCCAGAAGGCAAACAGTCATGCCGAGCATAAAGCAAATACTTTTAAAGAAAGTCAATATTTTCTGTTTATTGAAAGTTCATTAAGTCAGGCTATTGAAATTAACAGGATTACAAAAAAACCTGTTTTATGTACCGAAACTTTTGACATGATTTTTAATGAACAATCGATGATGTACAATATCAAAAGCGGAAAATATTTTCCGTTCCTGCGCAAAGTAGCGCTTAAGTTACGAAACCAGCTAAAAAACAAGTAGTTAATAAATTGCATCAGTGTTTATGAAATATATAAACATCTGATACGAAGCAAATGCCTTGTTAAACTATTAAATCAACAAAAATGAATTTTGAATATTTACCATATCTGAATGCTTTTCAAATCATTTTCATTGTTTTACTCGGGTTATCAACACTCTACATTTTTATTTTCGCTTTTTTCGGGTTGTTTTACAAACAGAAAAAACGGAGCAAAGCCATAAAACATCGCAGAATGGCAGTTTTGATTCCCGGGTACAAAGAAGATTCAATTATTGAAGACGTTGCCCGCGAAGCCCTCAAACAGGATTATCCGAAGGAAGCTTTTGATGTGGTTATCATCGCCGACTCTTTTCTGCCAGAAACACTCGAAAAATTAAAAAATCTCCCGATAAAACTTATTGTTGTCAGTTTCGATGTAAGTACAAAATCGAAAGCATTGAATAAAGCCATGGCGCAATTGACTGACGATTACGAAGTTGCAGTCATTCTTGATGCCGACAATGTGATGGAGACCGCGTTTCTCACAAAATTAAATGAAGCTTTTGAATCCAGTTTTATTGCAGTTCAGGGACATCGTACCGCAAAAAACATGAATACTTCGCTGGCAATTCTCGATGCAGTGAGCGAAGAAATCAACAACCACATCTTCAGAAAAGGGCATCGTGTTTTGGGGCTTTCTTCTGCAATCATTGGTTCGGGGATGGCTTTTGATTATCATTTCTTTAAAAACCTAATGCTGAATATCAAAGCTATTGGCGGCTTCGATAAAGAAATAGAATTAAAACTTCTGCACGACGGGTATAAAATTGAATACCTGCATGATGCAGTTGTTTTCGACGAAAAAGTACAAAAAGCTGAAGTTTTCAGCAATCAGCGTCGGCGCTGGCTTTCGGCACAATTACATTATTTCAGACAGGATATTTTTAAAGCCACAAAAGCACTTTTACTAAACGGAAATGTTGATTATTTTGATAAAGCCATCCAGTTTATTCAACCACCGCGGATTTTATTGTTGGGAGCCGTATTTTTATTGGGAGTACTTTTTATTGCCGTTAATTTAGTGGCAGCAAATCATCCACTATATTGGATAATCTGGACCGCAATTATTGGTACCTGTATGCTCGCATTTATGTTTTCGATACCGCGCACATTTTATAACGCTGATACATTAAAAGCAATGGCAAGTATTCCGAAAGGGATGCTTTTGATGTTTGGCTCATTAATGAAAATCAAAGGAGCCAATAAGAAATTTATACATACTCAACACGGTGTGATACATACTGAAGACAAGAAAAGATAAATAAAGTTCATTAAAATCAACCGACTAACAACTACAATAATGATTGAAAATGAAAATATTGTTTGCGTTTCAAACACGACTTGGGAGGGATTTTATACAAAATCAACCGTTCAACTGCTTTCATTATTAGCAAAAAACAACAAAGTTTTATTTATTGAATATCCGTTTACCTGGAAAGACCTGATTTTTACCCTGTTTAAAAAAGGCAGAGCTCCTGTTTCGCGCATGCTGGGCTTGAAAAACAGAATTGCCATACAACAATCCGCTTTTGGTACAAAAGTTTACCAATTGGTTTTACCTCCGCTGCTTCCGGTCGAATTTATCAAAATCGAATCGGGTTACAGTATGTTACTGAAATTCAATGCTGCAGTTTACGCACATTTTGTAAAGAGAACACTTAGAAAACTAAAAATGGATTCACCGGTTTGCATTAATGCCTATAACGCAATTTACGGGAATCATCTTGTTGGGAAGCTCACTGAGAAACTACACGTTTTTTATTGCTATGACGGGCCTGATATCAGGCGATACGGGCAACGCGCCGTTTCTGCCGATCGCGGACTTGCTGTAAAAGCCGATGGATTGATTGTAACCTCCGAATTTCTGGCAGAATCGATGTCGGGGTTGAATAAAAATACCAGAGTGGTAAAAAATGGTGTCGATTTTTCGATGTTTAATCAACATGCAAAAACTAATTTAAACAAAAACGATCGGAAAAAAGTAGGCTACATTGGCAGTATCGATCACCGGTTTAATTTTGAGGTAGTTGAATATGCCATTCAGAATTTGCCTGATTATGACTTTGAATTTGTTGGCGACCAGATGAATAAAAGTGTTGCACAGGTTCTGTCGAAATATCTGAATGTTAAGTTCTTTCCACCTGTAAAACCATGGGAAGTTCCTGATTTATTAAGAAAATGCGATGTTGGTCTCATTCCGTACGTTTGTACCGAATACACAAAAAATATTTATCCACTGAAAATTAACGAATACCTCTCGGTTGGGGTACCCGTGGTTCTTACAGATTTTGCTCATTTACCTGAATTTGAAGGAGTTGTTTCATTCGCAAAAGATAAAGAGTCGTTCAGTGATGCTATTCTTGCAGAGATTAAAACCGATTCTCAAGATAAAATCAAACGAAGAATTGAGTTTGCCGAAAAAAACTCATGGGAAAACAGGGCTATTCAGTTTGGAACTTTTCTGGAAGATTTTCTGAAAAGCAAAAAAAGATAACCTAATAACTTACTACTATGAATAATTTTACGGGCACATTCATCCTGAAACACGAGGACTTTTTAAGTCCAGTAGGTTTAACCTTTAATAAAACAGAAAAATTATATCACTCGTCTGATATAACAAGTGCTTCAGCTGAGAATATAACACTTTTCTTTTGTGGAAATTTGTACAATTTGCAAAGTAAGATTGACACAAAAGCAGCTGAGTTACTTAAAAGCTATTCAACAAAAGGAACCGAAAGTTTTAAAGAATTAGATGGCGAATTTACGGTTATAATTTATGATGGAGATGAAACCATCATCTTTCGCGACAGACATGGAGCCGGGGCACAGGTCTTCTATAACCAGCAATATTTTTCATCGTTTTTAAAAAATTTTCTTACAGTTAAAAGTTTTCAACCTGAACCAAACACTGAAGCGCTGTTTACTTTCCTAAGTATTGGCTATATTCCATCGCCGATGTGTTCATTAAAAGGAATCAGCAAAATACCAGCTGGACATGTCTTGAAAGTAAAAAACGGAGAACAAAAAATTGAATCGCTTTTCACCTGGGAAGATTTTAAAACATCGTGTTCAAACCCCAGAAATATCACGGTTGATGATGCAACTGCTGAGTACGAACAGTTACATAAAAAATCGATACTCGACCGTGTAAAAGGGAAAAAAACTGTTGGACTGTTATTAAGCGGGGGTTACGATTCAGGAGGAAATATTGCCGGGCTGCGTGAAGTGTACAATGGCGATGCACTCTCCTATTCCATTGGTTTTAAAGATAATCCGTGGACTGAATTACCGCTGGCAAAGATTCTTTCTGAACGATTTGGAACCACTCACTATGAATATGAAATTGATGGAACAGAAATAAGAGAACTGCCCGATATTGTTGACTATCTGGGCGACCCGTTTCAGGAAGGAGGGCTGATGCTGAATTATGTTGCCATGAAACTGATTGGCGATAATAAACCTGAGATAATTTTGGGTGGCGACGGCAACGACCAGCATTTTGGAACTGCCGGCAAAGAACTGGCCTTGCATTATTCATACAAACAAAAAGGATTTCAGCCATTTCAAAAACTGTTTCAAAGCACCGGCACACTGTGGTTATTTAACGACGACAACATCCTGTTCAGGATGCAATTTCACAACGAAAAAATTCTGAATATTCAAAAGAGCGACAATTTCGGATTTAAACAATACGAACTGAAGAAACTGATTAAAGACAAGACTGTAATTGCTCCTCATAAATATCTTGAAAGTGTGCCAAAACAGTTTACAAGTTTCGATGATTTTTATAATGTACACAATTACTTTGGCGATATCAAACAGGTTATTAACGAAGTAATCCTTTTCAAAGCATCAAAAATGTCATCGATGTTTGGCAATTCGCTCACCTTTCCATATATGAGCACAGAGATTTACGAGTTTCTGAAACAAATGCCACGCGGTCATAAATGCAGAGGAACCTTGGAGGAAATCTCCAAAGGCAAAGGAACTACCAAGTTTTTACACAAAAACTACCTGGAATCAAAACTGCCACCCGAAATCACCAACCGCAAAAAACAGGGAGGTTTTGCACCGCTTCCCATCTTTTTTAAAGATGACAGTCAACGGAAAAAACTATCCGATTTTATTTTGGCAAGCGATGCTGCAAAAGCGCTTTTCTCTGAAAAATACCTGCACGAATTCTTTAAATCGTACAACGAAACTGCCGTGCCCAATGGCTACTGGTTTTGGTACAAACAGGTTAAGGCATTCCAGTTTTTTAACCTGCTGGTTTTGGCTATCTGGTGGGAAATTTTCATCAATAAAAAAGATGCTTCGGAATTGAAGAAAATAATTTAAAAAATATCAAAATGAAAATCGGGATTGAAGGACAACGGCTTTACCGTCAGAAAAAACACGGGATGGACATGGTTGCGCTGGAATTGATTAAAAACCTGCAAATCATTGACAAAGAAAATGAGTACGTGGTTTTTGTTAAACCCGATGTGGATAATACCTGTATTCCGGCTGCAGCGAATGTCAAAATTGTGGAATTGGGTGGAGGTCCCTACCCGACCTGGGAACAGTTTGCCTTGCCACGGGCAGCAAAAAATGAAGGTTGCGACATTCTGCACTGCACCAGTAATACTGGCCCAATCTGGTCTAAAGTACCATTGATTACCATTTTGCACGACATAATTTACCTCGAAAGTGTAAGCCTGTTAAAAAAATCGGGAACATGGTATCAGAAAGTTGGCAATATGTATCGCCGCTGGGTGGTTCCGCCAGTGGTAAAACGAAGTAAACGTGTGGCTACTGTTTCGAATTTCGAAAAAGAACGGATTAAAAATTTCATGGGATTAGGCAACAACCTTGTTGCGATTTATAACGGTGTCGGGCAGCATTTCAGAAAAATATCTGATGAAAGCATTTTGAAAGCGGCAAAAGAAAAATATGAACTACCCGACAATTTTATGTTCTTTTTGGGTAACACTGACCCCAAAAAGAATACACCCAATGTTTTGAAAGCTTTTGCCGATTTCAACAAAAAAAGCAAAACCAAATACAAACTGGTGATGCTCGATTATGAAGAAAATGCGCTGAGAGCCATACTCAACGATATTGGTTCACCCGAAACACGGAATGATATTCATTTGACAGGATATGTGGTAAACACCGATTTGCCCGCAATTATCAATCAATGCAAGGTTTTTCTGTATCCATCGCTGCGCGAAAGTTTCGGGATTCCGATTCTTGAAGGAATGGCT
>DYSZ01000149.1 GCA_020726265.1 Draconibacterium orientale | reverse complement strand
GCGATGAAGAAAAAGAGGCTACTGGATGTATGTCAAACACTCAAGTTTAAACTTGAATGGCAGATTACAAAGAATACTTAAAAACGGAACGCGAAAAAGAGTGGCGCGCTGAATTGCGGAAAGCAACCTCAAATAAGGAACGTACCAGTCTCATCAGGGTTCAGATGCCTGAACGCGAACCGATGGAGCGGATAAAATACCAGGACAAGGAAGTTAACCTTGGACTAACTGCTGAACAGGCAATGGCCGAAGCCCGTCGTTGTCTCGATTGCCCGTCGCCAACCTGTATCGAAGGTTGCCCGGTGAGCATAAACATCCCGAAGTTTATAAAAAATATTGAACGGGGCGAGTTTCTTGAAGCTGCAAAAGCTTTAAAAGAAACATCATCGCTGCCGGCAGTTTGTGGCAGGGTTTGTCCGCAGGAAAAACAATGTGAAGCACAATGCTTTTACACTGTGAAAATGAAAGCGATTCCCGTGGCAATTGGTCATTTGGAACGTTTTGCCGCTGATTTTGAGCGCGAAAGTGGCTCCATGTCGGTGCCCGAAATTGCATCAGCCAATGGAATAAAAGTGGCCGCGATCGGGTCGGGACCTGCATCACTGTCATGGGCTGGCGATATGGTAAAACTTGGCTATGACGTAACTGTTTTTGAAGCGCTTCATGAAATTGGCGGCGTTTTGAAGTACGGAATACCTGAGTTCAGGTTGCCAAACAGCATTGTTGATATTGAATTGCAGAACCTGCAGAAAATGGGCGTAAAATTCGAAAACAACTTCATTGTGGGTAAAACTGCCAGTTTCGATGACCTGAAAGCCGAAGGGTTCAAAGCCTTTTTTGTGGCATCGGGCGCTGGCTTGCCAAGGTTTATGAATATTCCCGGCGAGAATTACAACGGAATTCTTTCGTCAAATGAATACCTGACCCGCGTAAACCTGATGAATGCCGCCAATAGTAATTTCGATACACCTGTTTTGCGGGGTAAAAATGTGGCAGTTATTGGTGGTGGAAATACAGCCATGGATTCCGTTCGCACAGCAAAACGCCTGGGTGCCGAGCGGTCGATGATTGTTTACCGGCGCACCCGCGATGAAATGCCAGCGCGTGTGGAAGAAATTCATCATGCAGAAGAAGAAGGAATAGAATTTATCAATCTGGCTAATCCGATTCAGTATTTTGCCGACGAAAAAGGTCGTGTGAAAAGTATGCGTGTTCAACGGATGGAGCTGGGTGAACCTGATGCGTCAGGTCGTCGCAGTCCGAAAGTTATTGAAGGTTCTGAGTATAATATTGATGTTGATCTTGTAGTTGTTGCCGTTGGCGTATCGCCCAATCCACTCATTCCTTCGGCATTAAAAGAATTAAAAGTGAGCCGGTGGGGAACCATTGAGGTTGATAAAGATACCATGCAGAGTTCGATTCCCGAATTGTTTGCAGGCGGCGACATTGTAAGAGGAGGAGCAACTGTGATACTTGCCATGGGCGATGGCAGAAAGGCTGCTGAAAATATGGATAAATATTTGAAAAGCCTTTGATTATAAAATTTTGATAGGATATTTGAAGTACAATAACCATTCTAACTGAAAAGAAAAATGACATCAAAACTTTCAACACGGTTTTTTGGACTCGATTTGAATAGTCCGGTAATTGCAGCCAGCAGTAGTATCACTGGAAATACAGCACAAATCATAAAACTTGCTGAAGCAGGAGCAGGTGCTGTTGTTCTGAAATCAATATTCGAAGAGGAAATTCAACATCAGTTGAACGAAGAACTGAATTTGCGGGCTGATTTTAATAACGACCCTGAATATCTCGATTATTTCGATTATGTGATAAAGGACGAAAACCTGCGGAAATATACAAAGCTGATTGGCGATGCAAAACTGGCTGCCAATATTCCAATTGTGGCCAGTATTAACTGTGTTACCTCGGGCGAATGGATGAGTTTCGCTCAAAAACTGCAGGATGCTGGTGCTAATGCACTCGAACTGAACCTGTATGTTCCCGGTTCAAACCAAAAACTTGGCAGTGCCGACAATGAACGAATCTATTTCGATACTATTGCAAAAGTATTGGACCTGGTTTCAATTCCTGTATCAATCAAAATCAGTCCCTATTTTTCCGACCTGTCGTCTATGATTGTTAAACTTTCGCAAACCGGTGTTGCCGGAATTACCCTGTTTAACCGTTATTACATGCCCGATATCGATATTAACGAAGAGAAAGTGATATCTGCTGAGGTTTTGAGTGATACAAATGATTATGTTTTGCCACTGCGTTGGGTTGGTTCAATGGCAGGAAAAACAGCCTGCAAACTTGCCGGAACAACCGGAATTCATAACGGTGAAACCGCTGTGAAGTTTTTGCTTGCCGGTGCTTCAGCAGTTCAGGTGGCTTCGTCGGTTTATCGAAAAGGACCAGGTTTTATTACCGAACTCAATGGATTTATTGAAGATTGGATGAATGAAAAAGGCTATCAGTCTATTGATGATTTTAAAGGTAAACTCAGCATGAAAAAATTGGAAAATCCTACCTTTTATGAAAGGGTTCAGTTTATGAAACATTTTGGTGAAAAGGAGTTTTAATGCCAGATATTTTTAATAAAAGAGGCTGCAATTGCAGCCTCTTTTATTTTCCCGTATTTATAATTATGGCATTGTAGGCAACGACCAACCATCCCTGTAATTGTGTTTTATCAACTCGGCTGCAAATTTCCGTGCATTTACCGGCTCGGTATATTTCCGGTTAAAGCTTGGATGTCCATCCACTATTTTCAATCCTGTGTCCAAACAGAATTTCAACTCTTCGTTTTCACTAATATTGGTGAAATTCATATTCGGTCCATCCCAAAGCAATTCTTTTTCGAGTCCCTGTAAACGTACTGCCAAAACTCCCATCACAACCATTTCGTTAAACGGACCGGCCTGTGAGAATGGAGAAGCTGTTTCGATGCGGTTTTCAGGCGTTTCTTTGCAGGCACGAATCCAATCTTCTTCGTGGCTTCCTTTTATGCGTGGAATCGACGGAGGAACCTTTGGTTCACGTCCTGACAACAGCCAGGGCCTCACACCGTAACATCCGCAAATGATTTTATCTTTTGTTCCGTGGAAGATTACGCCGCCACCGTCGTCATTCAACGATTTTCCTTCGGGCCAGCCCAGTGGTTTCATGGGTTGAATGCCGCCATCCATCCAGGTTACTTCAACTTCCGGGAATTTTATTTTAGAATCTTTATGGTCAGGTCTTGCCGGGAAAACCATTTTAACCAGTTCGGTCATGGGTGGCGAGTCGGTCATTACCTCAGTCGAACTTCCCTGAACACGGGTTGGGTAACCCAATTTCAATCCCATAAATACTGGGTGAAGAATATGACAGGCCATATCGCCCAGCGCACCGGTTCCGAAATCCCACCAACCACGGAAATTCCAGGGGGTGTACATTCTTGAATAAGGACGGAATTTGGCTGGCCCGATAAATAAATCCCACGACATCGTTTCGGGCACAGGCATTCCTTCAGCCGGAGCTGCCAAACCCTGCGGCCAGAGCGGACGGTCGGTAAATGCTTCCACCTTGGTAACTTCCCCGATTTCGTTGTTCCAAAGCCATTCCTGTATTAAACGAACACCTTCACCCGAAGAACCCTGGTTCCCCATTGATGTGGCCACTTTGTATTTATCGGCAAGCTTAGTCAGCAAACGCGATTCGTAAACCGTGTGTGTCAGCGGTTTTTGCACATACACATGTTTGCCCAGTGTCATTGCATGAGCGGCCACAATCGCATGAGAATGGTCGGCAGTGGCTACCAAAACTGCATCAATATCTTTACCGATTTCATCGTACATTATTCTCCAATCTTTGAATTTTTGTGCTTTGGGAAAATCGTCAAAACATTTCTGTGAATGTGCCCAGTCGACATCGCACAATGCAACAATGTTTTCCGATTTCATGTTGCGAAGGTTCCCGCGACCCATGCCTCCAATACCGACTCCGGCTATATTCAGTTTATCACTCGGGGCTTTGTGCCCCAATCCGGCAATGACATTCGACGGTACAATTGAAAAACCGGCAGCTGCAGTGGCAGTGGTTGCCAGAAAACTTCTGCGGGTAAAATTGTATTGTTTTTTCATAATTCGAAAGTTTTAAAAGATTCAGTTTTTACCAGTATTCCGGATGAAAATCCGGTTGCTAAATGGTGTTAGCAATTTACTTTCAAATTTTTTAGAATGAATAGTAAATCTATGCAGCTTTACATGGAATCTTTACCTGTATTTTTCATTCAAACATATAAGCCCACCTGAACGAGTTCATTCGGGCAGGTATTCACGCATTCATGTTTTGAATAATATTAGGAATGCATATTTTCCTTTCAAATTGAATTTTCTGATTCCCCTCCTACGGAGGGGTTAGGGGAGGCTTTTTTAGAACCTCTCTCCCCACCAGCGTTTCAGCCTTTCCAGAATTTTTATTTCGGTTTGGTTATTTTGAGGATGATAAAACCTTTCTTTTTTGATTTTCTTCGGAAGGAAATCCTGTTCAACAAAATTGCCGTCAAAACTGTGGGCATATTTGTAGTCTTTTCCATACCCGATTTCCTTCATCAGTTTTGTCGGGGCGTTGCGGATGTGCAGCGGAACGGGCAAATCTCCGGTTTGTTTTACCAGCCCGATTGCCGCATCAATGGCTTCGTAGGCCGAATTACTTTTGGGTGAAGTAGCCAGATAAATCGTACATTCCGATAAAATAATCCGCGCTTCGGGCATCCCGATTTTATGCACCGCATCGAAAGTGCTTTGCGCCAGCAATAAGGCATTTGGATTGGCCAGCCCCACATCTTCAGCCGACAAAATCAGCAACCGGCGTGCTATGAATTTTACATCTTCTCCGCCTTCGAGCATTCGGGCGAGCCAGTAAACCGCAGCATCGGGGTCGCTGCCGCGAATACTTTTGATAAATGCCGAAATAATATCGTAATGCATTTCGCCCTGTTTGTCGTAAATAGAAAGGTTATTCTGCAACCTGTCGAGCACTTTTTTGTTGGTGATTTCAACGGTTTCACCATCTTCAGCCGATACCACCAATTCCAATACATTCAGCAGTTTGCGGGCGTCGCCACCAGAAAAGCGCAGCATTGCATGATCTTCGGCAATGGTAATTTTACGCTGTTTTAGTTCGATATCTTTGGTTAAAGCCGAATCGATAAGTTTGAGCAGCCCGGCTTTGTCAAGTGGTTCGAGAATATAAACCTGGCAGCGCGAAAGGAGTGGGGAGATGACCTCAAACGACGGGTTTTCAGTGGTGGCACCAATAAGCGTAATTGTTCCGTCTTCAACAGCGCCAAGCAGAGAATCCTGCTGTGATTTGCTGAAACGGTGAATTTCGTCGATAAACAAAATCGTGTTGGGTTTGCTGAAAAACTGCTGCTTTTTGGCTTTGTCGATTACTTCGCGAATTTCTTTAACCCCGGAATTGATGGCGCTGAGCACATGAAACGGGCGGTTGAGCGTATTGGCAATAATCTTTGCCAGCGTGGTTTTTCCAACACCTGGCGGACCCCACAAAATGAAGGACGAAATATTTCCCGATTCAATCATTTTGCGCAAAACTGCATTTTCACCCACAAGATGTTCCTGCCCGATGTAATCGTCTAAGGTTTTGGGGCGAAGCCGTTCTGCCAGCGGTTGGTTGCTCATTAAATTAATGGTGTATCAATGATTAATAATACGTTGCAATTTTTTAATCCAATTCAATACTTTCCTTTTTTATTTGTTCAATGAAGCTGTCCCCATTTTTATAATAACTCGTTGGGTATGGGTGAGTTTCAATTAATGGATATTTAATGTTGATTTTTGAATACAGCTTTAAATTGTCAAATATATTTTCGCTAAACTGGTCCGAAACTAATAGTAAATCAATGTCCGACCATTCGTGCATACTCCCTTTGGCAACAGAACCAAAAATAAGCGCTTTATAAAAAGTTAATCCACTTAATTCACAATCCCTCACAAAGGATTTAGCTGTATTTATTGCTATTTCTCTAGTAACCATATTCTAAAAATATTTGCCGAATTGATAATTTCTTTTGTAAACATCTCATTACAAATGTTATACATCTTAGTCATATAATCAGGATACCTTCCTTCCAATTGAAATCTATTCAGTGTCAATAAAAATTCACTTTGTTCATCAGTCAGTTTAACCGAAGTCGCAGAGAGTAAAGTAATCAGGTTATGTGTCCTTGAGGAACGTTTTCAATGTTGTGTTTAATCCACAAAGCCTTGCATAATTTTTCAATAACAAAATGAGAAAAAAATAGAGATTGTAAATAATTTTTCCCATTAAATAGGGTATTTACAGCATTCCAGTCGTCATTCGCCTGTTCAATCCAAAATTCTATATATTCTTCCTTATTTTTCACAAAATCAAAAATATATCATTTTACGGACAAATCATAAAAAGCAATTACTTGTGCAATTTTTTGGTATTTTATTCCACTCGCAATCCCGTCACCACTGTTTTCTTTTGCAGCGAAAACCAGGTCAGTCCGAAAATCCACAGGAAACCGTTCAGTAAAATGAGTCCGGTAACCATTGCAACCGTACTGAAAGATGCATCTGAACCTGCCGAAAGAAAAGCGGGCAGGGTGGCTACCACTGCGGCAACCAATCCAATCATAACTCCTGCAAAAAGCAACAGAAAATATTCACTGGCGATGATTTGGAAAATCGGTCGCGTACTAAATCCAACCGCCTGCATCAGCGCGATTTCGTGGCGGCGTTCCAGAAGTGTGCGTGCTAAAATCACTGCCAATCCAACGGTTCCAAGGATTAAACCAAGCGCACCCAAAGCAAGAAAGATGGAAAGATAGGTGTTGGTGACAGAGTAAAACTCCACCAAACGTGTGGAAGTTGATTGCATTTCCCAGCCATAATCGCGAAAAACCGATTGTAATTCTTCAGCAATGCTTTCCTGTTTTTCGGGCTTTCCATCAATCAGAAATACCAATGTTCCGCTGTGAGTGGGATAGTTTTTCAGGAAGTTTTGGTTCGAAATCATCACATATCCCTGGAAAATCGAAGGTGCTGTGCCTGCAATCAGTTTTAAACGGAGTGTATCGCCCAATTCGTTCTGGTACAAAAGAATATCGCCCACTTTCATTCCCAGACCCCACTGAATCACAGTCTGGTCGGCAATGGCAGGAATGGTGCCGTCGTCATTGGTTTGGTTCAACGCCATCCACGGGTCGGTTTCACCAGTTTCTTTGGTTTTTACGGCAAACGAAAATCGTCCGGCAAGCGCTGATGGGTCAACACCCAAAACAGCAGGTTGTGAAATGCGGTTCAGATTAAGGCAACTGGCATCGTCGCCATCCAGTTTTGCAAATTGAATTACCTGGAAGTTTTCCAAAATTCCTTCTTCGGCGCGTTTCTTCGTGTCGTTGATATCAAATAAAACCGGCATGGTAGTTTCTGCAAACCAGAGAAAACCGCCTGTGCCGCTGGTTTTGTCCTGTGCGTTGGCAAATAAATCGAGTTTGTTCGAACCCGTTGAAACCACCAGAAAAGTACCCAGCGCAAAAAGTGTAACAATGGTGAGCGAGCGACTTTTGTTTCTGGTTAGATTGAGCATGACAAGCGTCCGTTGCGTGAGTGATACGCGTTTTTTTGCTTCAATGCGGAACAGGTTTTTTCTGAAATTGAGCAGCATTCCGGTGAGAAAAAGTATGCCCGAAATAAAAAACAGCGCTGGATTCATTTGTTTTGAACCTGTAATCTGGTAAATAAAAAAGCCAAACGCAACCACAAGCGAGGTGTACATCAATCCGTTAAGAAAAAGTTTTTTGCCGCTTTTTTCTTCGGTTTGAGTCTGTTTCTGAAGGTCGGCGGTGCGTTGCTGCTGGAACCGGCGAACTGAAATAAAAATGGCAATTAGCGAAATCAGAACGCTGATAATCAGTCCGGAAATCAGTGTTGCCGGATAAATATTTATCAGCAATACATCAGTTCTTACAATCTCAAACCATAACGTATTCAGAATTTTAAACACCAGTGAAGTGTAAAAAACGGAAACTATCAGCCCCAAAATTCCACCAAAAATAGCTATCACGAAACCCTCTTTCAGGAAAAATCCGCGTACTTGTTTTTGCTGAAATCCAAGTGCATCGAACAATCCAATCTGCGAAGAGCGGCTTTCCAGATTAAACCGAAAAAGCAGCACCGAAAGAATAATTCCGGCAAGCAACAGAAAGAAACTCAGCCCAATAAACAGTCCGCTGAAATCGGTACCGTTTTGTGCAGCCTGCACACCCTGTTCGCGAATCGGCGAGATGGACATTCCCAAATCGGCAGGTTCAATTTCCTGTGCAAAAAGCTGGTTGTATTTTTCAATGTCAAATTTGTCAGATGGAAAACGTACTGCCGAATAATTTCCAAACCGGTTCGACCACATTTTCAGCGCAGCGCCTTCCGAAACAAAAGCTTTTGGCGTTCCTTTGTAATCGTTCCAGTATTCTTCGTCTATGTCGCGTATTGCATCCAGATAAATTGGAACACCGGCTTCCCACTCACGGCAGTGACCTGCATTCGAAAGTCCGGGCAAATGCGGCACGCGTGTGGAATCGCTCCAACCCGAATTCATTTCAATGATTCCTTTCAATATAAAAACCGATTCCTTATTTACCAATTGTCGCAGCGGACCGATTTCGAAATATTTTAACCGGATTGAATCGCCGGGTTTTACCTGTAAATCGTCTGCTGCCCAGCGGTTGAGAATGATTTCTCCGGAGGAGAGGTACTGGTTACTGACCGACGAAACAAAAGAATAGGGGATGCTTTTAGTTTTGGGTTCCGGGTTCAGAGTTTCGAGTTTTCGATTCCCCTTCTTAGGAGGGGTTAGAGGAGGCTTTTTCCCTCCTTTGGGGAGTTTATCCCGATTCATCT
>DYSZ01000148.1 GCA_020726265.1 Draconibacterium orientale | reverse complement strand
AATTATGGGTAGGTCGCCAGTTTTTGTATCCTGGTTATCACGAATGCCTTCAAACCAGTTTTCGTAAAACCGCGCCATATCGAAATTAAACATCGCCTCCTCGGCAGTCACCTGTGCATCACCAAACCAGCCCAGCCGTTCGTCGCGCTGCGGACAATCCATCGGGTAACCCAGCATGTTGCTTTTCTGCGACCAAACAGTAGCCCTGTGGATTTTATTCACCTGTTCGTTGCCACATTCAAAATCGCCTGCCTTTTTGTTGTCGGTATGAACTACACAACCTTCGATATCCTGCAAATCAAGAGTACCGTTCTCAGCCGAAACCTCTGCGTATTTAAACCCGAAATAAGTAAAACGGGGTTCGTACGTTTCCACGCTATCGCCTTTCAGAATGTACTCAGCGGTGGCTTTTGCGTGCTCGTTACTGGTAACATCGAGGGCGCTGTCGGGGAAAATATCTTCAGCAAAACGTATTCTGATTTTTGTTCCTTTTTCCCCTTTTACTTTGATTCGTACCCACCCTGAGAAGTTCTGATTCATATCAAAAACCTGCAGATTTTCTGCTGTTTTTATTTTCACAGGTTGGATGGTTTCCACCACTTTCACCGGAGGCATTGTGTGCGATTCAAGTCGCGCAGCCAGTTTTTCAAACACTGTCACCGGCTTCCAGTTTGCATCGTCAAAACCTGGTTGAATCCAGTCCTTTTGTTCCAGGCGGGCGTCGTAAATTTCACCGTCGTAAATGCAGTTGAATGTAACCGGACCATATGAATACTTCCAGGTTTCGTCAGTTTTGATGGTTTCGGAAGTGCCGTCGGTGAATTCAATCTGAATTTGCCCGATGGCTTTTTTGTGGCCAAACCATTGCATCCGGTATTGTGCCCACCATTTTTTATAGGGATTGTACCAGCCGTTTCCGAGGTGAAAACCCAACGCATTTTCACCTTTTTTCAACAGGCCGGTTACATCGTAAGTATCATACAAAATGTGTTTGTGATAAGGCGTTTTCGCCGGCGCCAGCAAATTTTCACCCACACGTTGACCGTTGATATAAAACTCGTAAATACCAAGTCCCGTGACAAATGCTTTTGCCGATTTGATTTTCTTTTCAAGCTGAACTTCTTTTCTGAGCAGCAATGATTGCCCCGAGTGAACCACTGTGTCAGCCAGGGTGTATTGTTCTTTTTTGTCTGAAAAGAACCCTTTCTCAGGAAGTGGTTGTTTTACAGGTCCGGCGCCAATCCAGTTCGCTTGCCAGTCAGATTGATGGAGAAAAGCCGTTTCAAAATCCGCAACCGGACTTTCATATTCCTCGCCTTTTTCATCCCAAACTATTACTTTCCAAAAATATTTCCGGTTCGGTTCCAGTACTTTTCCTGAAAATTCGTGCTGAATGGTTTCTGAAGAATGAATTTTCCCGGAATCCCAGATATCAGCTTCTCCAACTTTTAACTTCTCTTTATCGGGTGCCACCAGAATGTGGTAAGCCGACTGCGATTTATTCCGTTTGCCAGAATAAATCACCCATGAAAACCGAGGATTTGTATTGTCAATATTGATGGGGTTTTCGGCGTAATCGACAAGCAGTTTTTGGATGGTGAGGGAGGGTTTGGTGGTGCAACTGAAATTTAGAATAAGGAATAACAGAATAAGGAATAAGGAAGTAGAAAATTTTCGGTCATCGTACTGACATTCACCCCCCTGCCCCCCTGAAGGGTGAATTGTTCTGAACAGTTTTTTGATATTTAGGTTGGGTTGGTTCACTAAACAATTATTTAGATGATAATTTTTTCTGTTGAGGATTCGCATGAATCATTGACGCTTTGGCGGATAATACCGATGTCGGCTGCAAGTTTTTGCGAGAAGATGGCGATGTCAGAACTGTGAATGATGATATTTGCACCAGTTTTCCTCCATTTTACCTGTCGTTCGGGAGTTTCGGAAAAATGAATTCCCACGGCAATATTGTTTTCGCGGCATTTCCTGATGATCGTTTCCACTTCGCGCTCAAAATCGGGGTGGTCGTACATTTCGGGTAAACCCATGTTTGCCGACAAATCGTGCGGACCGATAAAAACGGCATCCAATCCGGGAACTTTCAGCAGCTTGTCCAAATTTTCCAATGCCGGAATGCTTTCGATATTGATGATACACAGTTTATCCCTGTTGTAGTTTTCCAGATATTCTTTGAGCTCAGGCTCAACAGTCAGCGGGTTTTGCAGCGCTTTTTGCAACCGTTTTCCTTTCAATGGCCTGAATTTGATGGCGCCCACCATTTCCAGCACCTGCTCCACCGTTTCGATATATGGCGCCACAACTCCGGTTGCCCCGGCATCGAGCATCTGGCAGGCGCGAAACGGGTCGGGTGAAGGGATGCGCACAATGGGAGCAATTCCCATCGCGGTGTACAACTGGCAAAGTGCAGCTACTTCCATCCGTTCGAGCGGAACGTGCTCGGTGTCTAAAAACACAAAATCAAGACCAGCAATCCGGGCGGCTTTTCCCCAAAGCGGAGCTGTTGCAGTGATACAGGTTCCGTAAACAATTTTACCGGCGCTGATTTTACCGGCTAACGAATCCTTATTCATGGTTGTTGTTGTTTCAGAAACATTTCAAAATTGATTTCAGAAAAATCCGCAATCCTGCGGTCGGCCTGGCTTTGGTCCTGTATTCCCGAATTTCCTCCGCAGTATGCAATGCAATACATTCCGGCTGCCTTGGCTGCTTTAATTCCGTTACGGGAATCTTCGAAAACAAGGCAGTTTTCAGGGGCAACACCGAGCAATTTTGCTGCGTACAGAAAAACATCGGGATCGGGTTTACTTTTCCCGATTTCACCGCTGCTGACTGTATAATGAAAATATTTTCCTAATCCCGATTTTTCGAGAATAATATCAATAATCGCTTTATCCGACGAAGAGGCAACTGCCATGGGAATCCCTGATTCCTGAAGCTTTTCAAGTAAATTTACCAAACCGGGTATCGGGTCGATTTTATCCAGCGATTCAAAATAAGGAATTTCCTGCTGAATGGTTTGGGCAGTAATTTCTGACACATCCAACGACAATTTCCTCTCCCGGATAATCTGCTCCCACATCACATCGGTGGCTGTGCCCATGTACCGCGCATGCTCCTCGTCCGAAATATCGAGTCCAAGCCTGCTGAACATCCGTTTTTCGTTCTGTACATGGAAAGGTTCAGAATCCACCAAAACGCCGTCCATATCAAATATCACTGCAACCGGTTTCTTCATTTTTTAATGTTATCAAGATTCCATCAAAATAACGGCAGAAGAATCGATTCAGCAAAACATTTGTTGTCTAAATTCGATACAATATTGATGTAGTGTAGAATTTTATCGGCAGGGATTTAGAATACTAAATAAGAACAAATTATAAAACTGATTGGAAGAAGAAAATATGTTATAAGCCGAAAATTAAACTAATCGGCCAAAATCTTTTCTATTATTACTTAAAATCTTTTCTGTACTCCGAAGGTGTTTTCTTCATAATTACCTTGAAGTAAAAATTGAAATTGGCCAGGTTGTTATATCCACATTCGTAGCAAATATGAGTGATTGGTTTGTCGGTTTCGGCAAGCAGTTTGGCTGCAATCCCAATCCTCACACTTTTTACATACTCCATAAAAGTCTGGTTTGTTTTCTTTTTGAAATAGCGGCAAAATGAGCTGGGTTCCATAAAAACCAGCTTCGATGCCTCTTTCAGGTTAATTCCTTCCTGAATATTCTGAAAAACATACTCGTAAATTTTGTCAATTTGATCGCGATCCTTTTCGTAAGTATCAGGCATTGAGGATGGAAGAGCAAGATATTCACGATCGCTGATTTGCAATAGGTTATGAAAAACTTTCAGTAATCCGATATATCTCTCCAGTCCTTTTAATTCAACCATTTTTCTAAGGGTAACAGCAACCCTGTCAGTTTTGGGGCCTTTGAAGAGAATACCACTGTCAGCTTGTTTTAACAAATCCATAACTTCTTCAAGTTCAGGGATATTAAAAAAATCGGAGCTAATAATGTTTTCGTAAAAATGGGTTACGATGCATTCAGGTTCGATGTCTTTTTCGGTTTCCAAAACTTCCCAACAATGCGAAATATTGGGGCCAAGCAAAACAAGATCGCCGGGCGTGTAACTTGAGATATGATTCCCGACAATTCGTCTTCCCGATCCTGAAGTAATCAGGTTCAGTTCAAAATTTTTATGAGAATGAATTTTTTCCGAGTTCGGATCCATTTTCAACAGACGGGTAATAAAAGAGTGTTTGTTGGGAACAAAAATTTTTTCGTACACAAATTCCATGATACACTTTTTAAACCGATTTCGACAAATATAAAAGGAAAACCTGAATTTCGTGGTCAAAATTCAATGTAAAAAAAACAAGATACAATAAGCATTTAAAATCGCATTGATTTTCCTTTGTGATAGGCTATAAATGATATCTGAAATTTATCTTCAAAATATATTTTTATGAAATTGCCATTAAGGGGAATAATTCCACCAATTGTAACACCGTTAATCAGTGAATCGGAGCTCGATTCAGCCGGTTTAAGAAGGTTAATTTCACACCTTCTGAAAGGCGGAGTTCATGGTATTTTTGCGTTGGGCACCACCGGAGAAGCCACAAACCTGAGTTATCGGCTCCGAAAAGAGTTTATACATCGGGTTTGCGAATACACTGCTGGCAAAGTGCCTGTGGTTGTTGGTATTACCGATACCTGCATGGAAGGTTCGCTCGAAATGGCAAGTGAAGCAAAAAAGGCAGGTGCTGATGCCCTTGTGATTTCAACACCGTACTATCTGCCTATGTCGCAGGCCGAATTTGTGATTTATCTGGAAGAGCTCGTCCCGCAACTGCCTCTTCCATTTATGATGTATAATATGCCCTCGTGTACAAAAATGCACATGAGTATTAACACTGTTCAACGGGCAAAAGAGTTGGGAGCCATTGGCATAAAAGACAGTTCCGGAAATTTGCCATATCTCCTTTCGCTGGTGGAGGAGTTTAAAAGTTCACCTGAATTTGCTGTTATTGCCGGCTCAGAAATATTCCTTCCTGAAACCATTATTGCGGGCGGACACGGTGCTGTTGCTGGTGGAGCTAATATTTTCCCGTCATTGTTTGTTGATTTTTATGAAGCTTCCATTGCCAGGGATTTTGAAAAAATCGATTTTCTAAAGGGAAAACTGATGTTAATGGAAGAAAAAATCTATAATGTGGGTGCTTATTCATCGAAGTACATTAAAACCATTAAAAGTGCACTTTCGGCAATGGGAATCTGTAATGATTATGTCGCCATGCCATTCCGGAAATTTCATGAATCAAAAAGCCAGCGGATCGCTCAGAATATAAAAGAATTGAATATCCTGGAACCGGCTCACACCAAATCAACTTAGAACTGAATTATGAAATTACAACTGATCGACCTGGTCATTTTTATTGTCATCACTTTTGGCAACGTTCTTTTTGGTGCCAGTTTTTTTTGGAAAAACAAAACATCAGACCAGTTCACACATGGTGGTGGTAAAATACCAGCCTGGGTTGTGGGAATGTCGATTTTTGCAACGTTTGTCAGTAGTATCAGCTTTCTGGCATTGCCCGGAAAGGCTTACGTTTCAAATTGGAATGCACTTGTTTTCAGCTTCGCCATACCAATAGCCACCATAATGGCTGTTAAATTTTTTGTGCCGCTTTATCGTGGGTTGGGTAGTATCTCGGCATACAATTATCTCGAAGTAAGGTTTGGAAGCTGGGCCAGGATTTATGCCTCGGTATGTTACATTTTAACCCAGCTCATGCGCACTGGCGCAATATTGCTGTTATTGGCACTTCCGCTGAATGTATTGTTTGGCTGGGATGTTAAAACAATCATTATTGTTACCGGAGTTGCGGTTACCTTATATTCGATGTTGGGTGGAATACAAGCAGTAATCTGGACAGACGCAATACAGGGAATTATCCTTATTGTTGGTGCACTGGTTAGTGCAGCTGTTCTTACCTTTTCGATGCCCGAAGGGCCTTCGCAGGTTTTTGAAATTGCCGCCGCTAATAATAAATTCAGTCTTGGCAGTTTTGGAGCCAGTTTGGCTGACTCCACTTTTTGGGTGGTACTTATTTATGGGTTGTTTATCAATCTGCAAAACTACGGTATCGACCAGAATTTTGTACAACGATATATGACGACAAGTACGGAACAAAAAGCCAAATCGTCGGCGTTGTTTGGCTCTTTGCTGTATCTGCCTGTTTCGCTTGTGTTCTTTTATATTGGTACTGCACTTTTTGCCTATTACACTGCCCGCCCCGAACTTTTGCCTGCAGAATTAAAATTACCAGGTGCAGGCGATAAAGTGTTCCCACATTTTATTGTGTACGGGTTACCAAAAGGAATCACCGGCCTCCTGATTGCATCGATTTTTGCAGCCGGAATGAGCACAGTTGCAACCAGTTTGAACAGTACTGCAACAATTATTTATAGTGATTATTACAAGAAATATTTTAACAGGGAAGCCAGCGAAAAATCGTCGATGAAAATTCTTTACATTTCATCGCTTATTTTTGGCACACTCGGTACTATCATCGCGCTCTTGCTGGTAGGTGTCGAAAGTGTTCTCGATGCATGGTGGTCGCTGGCATCCATTTTCAGTGGCGGAATGCTCGGACTTTTCCTGCTTGCTTTCCTTTCCAAAAAAGTTCGGAATATCGATGCTGCAATTGGTGTTGTAATTGGTGCACTCGTAATTGCGTGGATGAGTTTGTCACCATTATATTTCACGGAGGGAAACCTGCTAGCATTCCGGAGTCCGTTCCACAGCAATCTGACCATCGTATTTGGTACGCTGGTCATTTTCCTGATCGGGTTTATTTCTACAAAATTGTTTTCAGCAAAAAAATAATTCTATTCTATAAATGAAAAGATTCTCATTTTTGCCATTTTTTTTTGTATTCATTAATCTTTTGGCACAGAAGCCATTCGAAGGGAAAGAGGCAATCGTTAAATCTGAGTTTATTTATCAGAAAGAAGATGTAAACTTTTCAAGTTGCCACGCTTCAACCATTGCCGAAACAAAAAACGGGCTGATTGCTGCCTGGTTTGGCGGAGCACATGAAAAAAATCCGGATGTGGGAATTTGGGTCAGCCGTTTCGAAAATGGAAAATGGACCATTCCGGTTGAAGTTGCCAATGGAATTCAGCATAAAACACTGCGTTATCCTACCTGGAACCCTGTTCTTTTTAACTATGGCGACGAAATTATTCTGTTTTACAAAGAAGGTCCCAGCCCGCGTACCTGGTGGGGCGAATATGTAACTTCGAAAGACAACGGCTTCACATGGTCGCGCCCGGTGCGTTTGCCCGAAGGAATTGCCGGCCCCATCAAAAATAAACCTGAGCTTTTACCCAGTGGCGAACTGATTTGCCCCACAAGCTCTGAAGATAACGGCTGGCGGGTTCACATGGAATTTACACCCGACCGCGGACTTACCTGGGAACGCACAGAAGCCCTGAATGACGGGAAAGAATTTTCAGCTATTCAACCCAGTATTTTAAGACATGCCGGAGGAAAGCTTCAGATTCTCTGTCGCAGCAAAAACAAATACATTCTTTCTGCTTGGTCAACCGACAACGGAAAAAGCTGGAGTAAACTTGAGCCCATTGGTTTGCCCAATCCGAACTCCGGCACCGACGCAGTTACATTAAAAAACGGGAAACATATTTTCGTGTACAACCACATAAAACCCGGCGAAGAATGGGGCGACCGCAATGTGCTGAATGTCGCAGTTTCTGAAAACGGAATCGACTGGAAGGCTGCTGTTTTACTTGAAAACGATCCCGATAAGGAAGGAGAATATTCTTACCCGGCGGTTATTCAGGCTAATGACGGGCTGGTTCACATCACCTACACATGGAACCGCAAACTCATTAAACATGTGGTGGTTGACCCTTCAAAAATTCAGACAAAACCCTTTGTACAGGAGAAATGGCCGATGATGTAATTTGAATATAATTATGGTCGGTATTTATTAAAAGAAATAGAATTAACTACACCCTTCGACTTCGCTCAGGGTGACTGTCAGACTGAGCGAAGTCGAAGGGTGGATTTATAAATTAACACTATTAAATCAGAACTTTTTTAGTAGCAAATTAATTGAAACACAGATGAGAAAAATCTTCACAATCATCCCCATGCTATGCTTCATTATTGGTTATGCACAAAATAACACCGACAATCTTGTCAGAATACCATACAATAATCCCGAACTCAAATCAACCGATTTGGGCGTCGGGCTATGGGCATGGCCTTTCCTTGTTGATTACGACAACGATGGCGACTTGGATTTGCTGGTGAATTGCCCCGACAAACCTTTTAACGGACTGTGGTTTTTTGAGAATACAACAGGCAGTAAAAACCCAGTTCTGAAACCTCCCGTAAAACTGGCTGCCAGTCAGAAGAACCTTCAGATTTCAAATGTCAGTGGAAAATATTTTGCCATGACACCGGGTGTTGTCTATCCCGATTTCCTTCATTCGTTTTACCAAAATCCTGACACGCTTTTTAACGAAGATTTTTACAAAAGCATCCTGAAAAAGCCGCGGTTCAATTTGTGGCGCTACGTTGATTATGAAGGCGATGGCGATTTGGACATTGTAATCGCCATCGACGACTGGATAGATTACGGTTGGGATAATGCATATGATAAAAAAGGTGTCTGGAAAAACGGCCCTTTGCATGGCAAAGTTTATCTCATTGAGCAAACCTCGACAGGAAAATTTGAAGAGCCGAAACCGATTTTGGCAGGTGGTGTTGAAATTGACAATTACAGTATTTCAGGCTCGCTTTTCGAAGATTTTGACGGCGATGGTGATCTTGATATTATTTTGGGAGAATTTCTTGACCGGCTTACCTGGATTGAGAACACCGGCTCGCGCAGCAACCCAG
>DYSZ01000024.1 GCA_020726265.1 Draconibacterium orientale | reverse complement strand
ATCAAAATTATCCATAATCAGTTCACCGCCCAATCCACTGCTCGGGATTGAGTTTTTGGTTTTCGAGCCACACCTGAAATTTAAGAATGGTTTTGTTGCTGTCGTCAGTATCAGTAAAAACTGTGCCGATTTCCTGTTTGGTTTTTACCTTGTCGCCCATTTTAACCGTTACCTCGCGCAGATTCGAGTACACAGTGAGGTATTTGCCGTGGCGGATGATAACTGCGGTATTTCCGCCTGTAATGCCAAATACGCGGGTTACCTCGCCATTAAAAACAGCGCGTGCTTTGGCGCCTTTTTCGGTGGTAATGTTTATGCCGTTGTTGCGTGTTTGCACATTGATGAGCACTGCGTGTTGATTTATGCCAAAATGTTCGGTTATCACGCCGCGTTCAACCGGCCAGGGGAGGCGGCCTTTGTTTTGTGCAAAATTATCGCCCACCAGTTTTTGCTCTGGTGTAAGTGAAAGCCCTTTGGTGCCGGGTTTGGCGCTCTTTTTTGCCTCTTCGGCAATGATGCGTTCAATTTCGCGTTCAAGCTGTTGTTCGGTTTTTTGCTGTTGTTCAAGCTTTTTCCGCAGCGACTGCTGTTCTTTCTGCAGTTTTTGGAGTTCTGCTTTTTTCTGGATTTTCTCTTGCGAGAGTTGAACGGCTTCTTTTTTTGTGTCGTTTACCAGTTGTAGTTTTATCAGTTTCTGCTCTTCCAGTTTTTTCATTTTTTCGTCTAACACGGCCTGGATGGTTTCGATAACTTCAGCCTGATTTTGCCTGTACACTGTATAATGCTTCATGTACAGGTATCGTCGGTAGGCCTGGTTTACATTTTCGGCCGATAGCAGAAACAAAACCTGGTCGTATGCATGCCGGTTGCGGTACGCAAGTCTGATCAGATCGGCGTATTCTTTCTTTAAATTTGTTAAGTCGATTTTTATGAGCCTTATTGCCAGCGTGTTGTTTTCGATAAGTTGCTGGTAAATATCTATTTCGCCACTGATGGTGGTGATGATTGAGTTGCGCTGTTCTATTTGTTTATTGAGTAACTGTACCTTGCTCAACGATGATTTTTGTATTTTCTGAACATCGTTCAATAGCTTGCTTGTGTATTTTATCTGGTTCTCAGCTTCCTGTTTTTTCTTTTTCAATTCTTCAATCGATTGGGAAAATACGCTGGAAAAGAGAATGATAAAAAATCCGGTAAGCAGAAGTACTCTCATTCGAACCGCCATTGTTTTGTTTTTGCGAAAGTAACAGTTTAGCGGTTAG
Organism: Draconibacterium orientale; assembly: GCA_020726265.1. Taxonomy (GTDB): domain Bacteria; phylum Bacteroidota; class Bacteroidia; order Bacteroidales; family Prolixibacteraceae; genus Draconibacterium; species Draconibacterium orientale_A. Next base: position 30,341 of record DYSZ01000024.1, on the reverse strand, counting down.
TTTACTTTTATCTGTTCATATTTTTCGGGAATAATCAGGTGGAAGGGTTCGGGCCTTTCTGTCGAAAAACTGCTCATCCGCACGTTTAACTCCACGTTTTCCTCTTCCGATTCAAGTTTCATATCTATGGCACCTGGGTAATCTTTTCCGTTGAGTATCACAAAATCGCCAAAGTTCATTTCCATTTTGCGGTTGTTGGTTTTGTCGGCAATAATTAGCCGTGTAAGCGCAAAATTGTCGGGATTAAAATACATTTTCTGCAGAATTAGCGCATTATCATCCAGGCGTTTTAAACGGCGTTCAATTTTGCCGGGTTTTGCCTTTTGCTCAAGCCTCATCACTTTTCTCTCACGCTCCGACTGTAAAACATACATTCCTTCTTCAACCGACGAAACAAAGGTTTTGAAATCCTTGTCTTTCTCGTCGTTTCGGTACGAAAAGGCGCTGTTTGAAAGAATGGATTGCACGGTGGCAAAATCAAGATCGATATTCAGAAACCGTCTGAGATATTTGTAATCATCCACAAAATAATTCCTGTCGATGTAGTTTACATAAATAACACTGTCGGGTGTGAGTAAAACACGGCCAACTGGAATGTTGAGTTTTGTAATTGAAGCCAGTATTTTTTCGTCTCTGATTGCTTTTAAACTGATGCGGAAAGAGGCTCGCGTCTTGCTGTTCGAAAACTGGCAGTTGATGCGCCCGATGTTTAGGTAATCATACGAAAGGCCTGTTGATTCAACATTTTTAAGCAGTTTGGCTGCACCGATTGGTTTAATGTGCTCTGTTTTTATTTCGCGTGGCGCTTTACACGACGAAAGTGCTGTCGCCAGCACAAAAACAGTTACAAGTATTTTCGATACAACTCCCTTCCCCATCGTTTTTATTCGGCAATGTATTTCTGTTCTTTAATTTTGCGTTTCAGCACTTCCGAAGTACCCCCATTGTTCATCGCCTTTTCCCAGTACTGATTTGCCTCATCGAGTTTGTTCAGCATAAAAAGTATGTCGCCATAATGTTCAAACATCACGGCGCTGGTTTCGGTGCTGTATTTTATGGCCGATTCCATGTAAAATTTTGCCAGTGTGTAGTTGCCTTTTTTAAACAAAACCCACGCATAAGTGTCGAGGTAAGTTGCATTGTCGGGGAATCGTTCAATTACTTTTCCACTCATGCGTTCGGCTTTATCGAGGTCGCGTCCTGCCAGCGACAGATAATAAGCGTAATTGTTGAGCCCCACATAATTGTCGGGGCTAAGTTCTACCGAGCGGTCGAAGAGTTTAAAAGCTTCATCAACCTGGTTTAGTTTGTACAGCGCCTCACCTTTCAGCATCAGAAACTGACCTTTTAAAGGTTGGTTATCCACAATAAAATCCATTCCTTCATCTAAAATTACAATGGCTTCATTGTATTTTTCAAGCTGAATACAGGCTACACCGTCGAGTAAATAAATACTGGGCTGGTTGGGGTACAAACCGGCTGCTTTTTGTCCGTGTTCGTGCAACGCCGGCCAATCTTGCAAATCATTATCGATAAACAGCAGACGTTCCCAAAGCATAAAATCGTTGTTGCCACTTTCAATGGCATTCAGCAGCGCTTCCCTGCCCTCTTTCAGTTGTCCTTTCCGGAGCAGATAATCTGCCTGAACGGAGTAAACCATCGGGTCACCGGGGTGATTTTCGAGTAAAACCTGAATGAGTTCTGCTTCGCGTTCTTCAGTAAGTTTTGCTTCGTCGCGGTTCGAAACCAGCATCATGTACAACTGCAGTTTGATTTGCAATTCCACGTTTTTGCTTCCGAAACCCTTTTTTGTTTCGGCAAACGACTTTTCAGCATCGTTGTTTTCGAGGTAGTAATTGGCGAGCGAGAAATGTACAAACCCGCTTTCCGGGTCAATTTCGTGTATTTTATTGTAGTATTTCAGCGCATTTTCGCTGTCGCCCACACTTTGGTACAAATCGGCCATCAGCCCGTAATAACGCGGTTCTGTGGTGTCGTGCTGAATGAGTTTTTCAATTTCGGCAAAAGCTTTTTCGGGTTGTTTGTTCAACACATATAACTCTTGTATGGCTACCGAAATCTGGTCGTTGATTCCTGTTTTTACCTCCAATTGCCGGTAAGCTTCTATGGCTTCGGGATATTTTTGCGCATTGGTGAGCATCAGCGCTTTCGAATAGAGGTATTCAAGATTTTCGGGGTTCGATTTTACAAGTTCTGTATAAAGTACTGCTGCCTCGTCGAATTTGCGGGTTTGCTGATAAATCTGGGCTAACAGCTGCTTGTACCAGCTGTTTCCGGGATTGATTTCGATGGCTTTTTCGAGCAGCAGCGATGCACTTGTAAAATCTTTGTTTGTGGCATGAATATCGGCTAGTTCGTACATCGCTGTCGATGATTTCGGGTCGATTTCAAGACAACTCGACAACAGTTGCACTGCATTTTGCGGATTACCCAACATGCGCTGTTTTAAAGCTTCAGAAAACAGAAAGTCGAATTCCATCTGCTTTTTCTCGCTGTTTACCTGTTGTTGCTGCTCAACAGCGGCTGCAACTACTTGTTGTTCAGTAATTTTTTTACTTCCCCCACACGAAACAAGCATGGCAGCCAATACGGCTGCACCTAATATTTTATTTGTAATCTTCATTTTTTTTTACTTTTTCCCGGTGTGGCCAAATCCGCCCTCTCCCCTCGCTGTATCTTCGAGTTTCTCCACTAAGTTCCACTGCACCGTTTCGTGCGAGGCAACAATCATCTGGCAAATCCGCTCTCCGTTTTCAATAACAAACTCTTCGGCTGAAAGGTTAATTAAAATAATACCTATTTCGCCCCGGTAATCGGCATCGATGGTTCCCGGCGAGTTGAGCACCGTAATTCCCTTTTTCAAAGCCAGTCCGCTGCGGGGCCTGATTTGTGCTTCGTAACCTTCGGGCAACTCAATGTAAAGCCCTGTGGAAATGAGTTTTCGCTCCATTGGTTTTAAAACCACAGGAGAGGTTAAACTTGCCCGGAGGTCCATCCCTGCCGAATGTTTTGTACTGTATGCCGGCAATTCGTTATCTGATTTATTTACAATTTTAATTTCCATTGAATAGCCCAAATTTTTGAGAACCGCAAAGATATTGAAATATAGATAGATTGAAAATTAAAAAAATATAACGGCTTGTTATTCTGTTCTCAAATCAGCTGTTTACACAAACATCAGGCTTGCCGAAATTTCATCGGAAACAAACCAGCCTTTTCGTGTGAGCGTAACTGTTTCGCCGGTTTGAACCGCCAGCCCCGAGCGCAGATATTTTTCTATATTTTGCTGAAAATAAACTGCCTTTTCAATTCCGAAAAGGTCTTGAATTTCACTAACTGAAACGCCCCAAATTGTGCGGATGCGTGTTAAAACATACTCGTTGTAATGGTTGGCATCGGTAAGTATTTCTTCTTCTGAAAAGGCCTCGTTCAGTGCAATGGCTTTAATATATTTTTCGGTGTGCGCCACGTTCCAACTGCGCGAATACCCGTTAAACGAGTGTGCCGATGGCCCGAGACCAAGGTATTTTTTTCCAGTCCAGTACGAAGTATTGTGTTTCGAGTACATGCCGTTTCGGGCAAAATTCGATATTTCGTAATGCTCAAAACCGTTTTCGTGTGCCAAAGCCACAAGCGTTTTAAACTGACTGATGCTTTCGGTTTCGGTAAGCTGTTTCAGTGTGCCTTTTTTTAGCCAGGTGTTAAATGGTGTACCTTCGTGGTAGGTAAGGTGGTAGGCCGAAAGATGTGTAACCGGCAAGCTGAAAACCTTTTGCAAATCAGCTTTCCATTGCTGGTTTGTTAACCCGGGCAAACCGTAAATAAAATCGACACTGATGTCGTTGAATCCCGTGTTTACTGCATTTTCAATCGCTTCAATTGCCTGACCGGAATCGTGGCGGCGGTTCATTTTTTTGAGCTGTTCATCCTGAAACGACTGAATTCCGATGCTCAGCCGACGGACGACGGTATTGTAAACCTGTTGTAAATAGCTTGGTGTAAGGTCGTCGGGGTTGGCTTCGAGCGTAATTTCAAGCCCTGATGAAATTGGAAAGTGACTGCGAACAAAACTGATGATTTCACTTAGATCTTTTTCCGTAAGTACCGAGGGTGTTCCGCCGCCGAAATAGAGTGTTTCCACGGTTTCGCCGCCGAGATAATCAGTACGGAGCAGCATTTCGGTTTTCAGTGCCTGCAGGTACCTGCCAAGCAGCGATGTGTTTACAGTTTTGTAAAAATCGCAGTAATAACACTTTTGCCTGCAAAACGGAATATGAATGTAAATACCTGCCATTAATTTTTATGTAATTGTTGTTTGCAGAATGTGTCATTAAAAAAACGTAATATTGCAGGGCTCAGCGCAGGAACACTGACATTTCAGCTGCTTTTCGGGCTCACAGAAAAACAAAAAATGAAACTGCTTTACTTTTGGAAACCTTTGTTGTGGCTTGCCATTATTTGCTACGCGCTTTTTATTCCTGCCAGCGACCTTCCGGTAAAACCATTTCTGAATATTCCGCACTTCGATAAAATGGTTCATTTTACGCTGTTTTTTGTATTCTGTGTTTTCCTTTTTCGCCCGTTAAAAAAGCTGAAAACTTCCTATTATTTCTGGACCCCGGCTATTTCTGTTGCCTTGAGCGCATTGCTCGAATTCAGTCAGCGTATTGTAACTCCATCGCGTGCCAGCGATTTTTACGATTTTCTGGCCAATGCCACCGGCGTACTTGCAGCCACTTTGTTTTTCAGGCTGTTTGTTGTAAACCGCCAATGGGAAAAACTCTTTTAAAGTTTTATAAAATCCTCGTATTTATCAATGTCGCTGCTTACAATGGCCAGCGTGGTATCTTTGTAAAACGAACAGATTTGTTTCCGCAAAGCATCGTACTGACTATGAACAGCGCACAAAGGTTTCGTTGGGTCGTGCGTTTTGCATGGCTCCAGCGTAATAAGGCAGTTGGTAAAAAACTCTTCGCCATCAACTTTGGTTACTATGTCCCAAAGCGTAATGTTTTCGGGCTTTTTGCCTAACGCAAACCCGCCGTTTGGCCCTTTTGTTGAAACCAATAATTTCTGTTTTACCAGATTTTGCAAAATTTTACCAAGAAAAGGTGACGATAAACTAAGGTCTTCCGAAATTTTCTTAATCCCGATACGGTAATCTTGTTCTGAATATTTTCCTAGATATATGAGCGCTCTGAGCGCATACTTACAGGTGTTCGACAACATATGCTATTTGTTTAAATTAATTTTCCAGGTTTCGCTGAATGAATGTTTTGCAAACTGCGGAAATTCTTTCTCCTTCCCTAAAATCACGGGGTTGAGTTTTGCCAGTTTGTTTTTCAAATTTCCATTTACAATATCGAGGTTTTGTCTTTTTTTCAGTGCCCACCCCATCGCTTTCATTCCGACATTCCAACTTAAATCACCCTGATTTTGTTCAACCGCTTTTTTACGGTTAAGCAACAACAAATCGTGCAGCGGAATTTTCACCGGACAAACTTCGGTACAGGCACCGCAAACCGTGCATGCAAAACTAAGGTGATTGTAATCTTCAAATCCTTTCAAAAAAGGTGTAATCACCGAACCAATCGGGCCGCTGTAGGTAGTGTTGTAAGTATATCCACCCACATTTTTGTAAATGGGACAGACATTCAGACAAGCGCCGCAGCGGATGCATTTCAGCGATTTGTAATGTTCCTCTTCGGCTGCAATAGTTGAGCGGTTGTTATCGAGTAAAACCACCACCATTTTTTCGGGTCCGTTTGTTTCACCGGGTTTGCGCGACCCGGTAATCAACGAGTTGTAAACCGTGAGCTGCTGACCGGTTCCAAGCGCTGCAAGCATCGGTAAAAACAGCGGCAAATGTTTTACCGATGGTAATATTTTTTCTATGCCTGCAATGGCAATGTGCACCTTAGGAAAAGCCACCGACATAAAACCGTTCCCCTCGTTTTCGGTAAGCAGAATTCCACCCACATCGGCCACGAGAAAGTTGGCTCCCGAAATTCCCACTTCAGCCGAAGTAAATTTTTCGCGCAACACCTGTCGCACAAAAAGTGTGATTTCCTGCGGTGTTGAACCAGGATTCAGGTTAAACTTCCGGGTGAAAAGCTCCGCCACATCTTCTTTCGATTTGTGCATGGCAGGCGTGAGAATGTGGTAAGGTTTTTCGCCGGCAACTTGTACAATAAATTCGCCAAGGTCGGTTTCTACGGGTTCGATATGATTTTTTTCGAGGTTTTCGTTGAGCTCAAGCTCTTCCGAAATCATCGATTTACTTTTCACGAGCATTTCGGCCCCTGCTTCTTTCGCCACCCGGATAATTTCGTCCACAGCTTCCTCTCCGTTTCGCGCCCAAATTACCTGAATGTTGTTCTTCAGCGCATTTTTCTCAAAAGTTTCGAGGTGTTCAGCAAGATTGCCAACCACAGTGTCTTTTACAAACGAGGCTCTTTTTTTGGCTAAGTCAAGGTTTTGGTAACGCTGTTTTCCTTTTGCGACTGACTCGTCGTACCTTGAAATATTAAAATTTATTGTTTTCCGGTGTTTCCGGTCGAAAGCGATTTTAGAATCTTCAAGAAATATGTCTTTTAGTTTCGACATTTACTTTTTTATAGGAATATTGGCCACCCGCAGTGCATGTCGGCCACCTTCAAATTCAGCATTTAAATAAGCCTCAACAATAGCTATGGCTTGTTCGTTTGTGGTAAAACGACCCGGAATAGCGCAAATGTTAGCTTTGTTATGTTGTTTGGCTAGAGCTGCTATTTCGGGTATCCAGCAGATTGCCGAGCGCACGTTCTGGTGTTTGTTTGCAGCAATGCTGATGCCTTGTCCGCTACCACAAAAAGTGATTCCGATTTCGTATTCACCTTTATCGATGGCATCGCCAATGGCATGAGCATACACAGTGTAATCAACACTTTCAGTGGAAAAACAACCAAAATCGTGGTATGCAAATCCTTTTTCTGTTAACCAAGCTAGTACTGCTTGTTTTCTTTCGAAACCGGCATGGTCACATGCAACAGCAATAACTTTATCTTTTAATTTTTCCATCATCACAAAATTAATACTTTTTAGTACTTATCTCTTTTTATTCGTTTTAAATAAGCCTTTTAAATCATTTTTTTCGAAGGCAAAAACCAGCGCCGCAAACAAGCCAATCAGTACTGTTCCAATTCCATATTTTATCATCGGGTGCATTGAAATAAACAGCTTTGAAACAAAATAAAGCGCCAGCGCAACAGCGAAATAGATTCCAATCCGTTTCAGGTTGTAAGGAACCGGGTAATATTTTTGCCCGAGGGAATAGGAAATGGTGAGCACAACCATGTAACTGGCGAGCAGCGCAACCGCCGAACCCATATAACCATAAAACGGAATGAGCAGAAAATTGAGCGAAACGGCAACCACCATTTCTACAAGGCTTTGCCAGGCTCCATAACGCGTGCGGTCGGTAATTTTATACCAGAGCGATTGTGTAAAATACATACCGTAAATCAAGTTGGCAATCAAAATTATGGGAACAACTTTTAACCCTTCGTGGTATTCTTTGTCAATAAGAATTTTTAGAAAATCGATATAAACCGTCATTACGAGGAAGATCAACAACCCTAAAATGACAAAGTATTTCATGATTTTGGCATACATCAGCGGGTCTTCTTTTGAATTTCCGCGGGCAAAAAAGAACGGCTCAAACGCATACCTGAAAGCCTGAATAAACATATTCATTAAAACCGCAAGTTTAAAATTTGCTCCATAAATACCCAGTTGTTCCATGGGTTGCTGCGATTCGGGTATTAGAAATGGTATCAGAATTTTATCGATTCCCTGGCTCATCATTCCTGCAATTCCCACAATCAGAATCGGAAAACCATAATTCAGCAACTTTTTCAGAATGGCTTTATCAAACTGAAAATGCATTTTTAACATGTCGGGTATCAACAAAAACAAAGTAATGAATGATGCCAGCAAGTTAGATATGAATACATACCCCACCCCTATTTCGGGCGAATAAATGTAATTCACCCACGAGTCGGAATTATTTTCAATGAGCCACGGACAAAGTGTTAAAAAGAAAAGATTAAACCCAATATTAAAGGCAATGCTTACTAGTTTGATAAAAGCAAATTTGATGGGCCGTTTTTTAATCCTAATCCAGGCAAACGGTATGGCGGTAAACGCATCGATGGCCAGAATAATAGCAAACCACACAATATATTCCGGATGTTCGGGGTATTGAATAAGTGAAGCTACTGGATTTTTCAACAAAATAAATGCAACAAGAAATAATATTGAAGTAGTAAAAACTGAAATAAGCGCTGTGGAATAAACCTTTCCCGGGTTTTCACTTTTCGAGGCAAACCTGAAAAACGAGGTTTCCATTCCGTAGGTTAAAATCACCAGTAAAATAGCTACATACGAGTAAAGATTGGTCATTACACCAAATTCGTGCGTCAGAAAAATGTAGGAGTAATAAGGGGTTAGAAACCAGTTCAGCACCCGGCCTAAAATGCTGCTTAAACCGTAAATAGCCGTGTCGCCTGCCAGTTTTTTAAAAGTACTCAAAATTGATGGTATTTTTGAGCAAAGATAAAATTCAAATCATAACAACAGAATCAACCTTTTACGTTTTTGCTGTTGAAATTCTGTTCAATGGTTTTTATTTTAATTTTGCTTTCTTAAAAATTAATTTACCATCTGATGAAACCCGTTGCTTTTCCGCTAATTTTTGTGTTCAGCCTGTTTATCACCTTTTTTTCATGTTCAAATAAATCATCGAAATCACGCAAACCTGTCTGTACTATTATGGTTTCGCCTCAAAAAAGTAATTATTTTTTTGGCGACAAAATTTCAGTAAATGTTAAAACCAAATTAAAAGACGGCAACATTGAATCGGTTAAACTTTACATGAACAGTCAATTGCTGAAAGAAAGCAAGGAACTCGATTTTACAGTAAGCGTTATTGAGTTAAAACTTCTTGGAAACAACAGTTTAACAGTAGAAGCAGTAAAAACCGACGGGCAAAAAAATTCTCGCTCGCAGGTTATCAGTGTTTTTTCGAATGAACCTGCCAAAAAATTTACTTATCAGGTTATAAAAAACTATCCGCACACAAAAGAACACTATACACAGGGCCTTGAATTTTATAACAACGCTTTGTACGAAGGAACTGGTGAATACGGCTTTTCGGGTATATTTAAAAAACGTTATGAAACCGGAGAAATTAATAAAACTATTAAGCTTGAGGATAAATATTTTGGAGAGGGAATCACAATTTTAAAGGATAAAATATATCAGCTTACTTACAAAAACAAAACGGGTTTTGTTTATCTACTTGCCGACTTTGCATTAGTTGACACTTTTACGTTTCGCCCAGCCGAAGGATGGGGACTGACAAACGATGGTACAAACCTGATTATGAGCGATGGTACACATCTGTTAACTTGGATTGATCCTAACTATTTTTCGGTGGTAAAAACTTTGCAGGTTGCCAACAACCGCGGATTAATGACAAATTTGAACGAACTTGAATATGTAAACGGTACCATTTACGCCAATGTTTATACCACCGATATCATAGTTCAAATCGACCCTGAAACCGGAAAAGTAATTTCAGAAATTAACCTCACCGGAATTTTAGATATGTATAAAAAAAAGGAAGATAAAATTGATTACTTAAATGGAATTGCTTTTAACGAAAAAACAAGAAACTTATTTGTAACCGGAAAATATTGGCCAAAAATGTTTGAAATAAAACTTATTCCATCAAAATAAGGAAAGATTTTCTCCATATTTTATCCGTCCCAAATGTTTATAAGCCAAGTCGGTAGCTTCTCTCCCGCGGGGTGTACGTTTTAAAAATCCTTCTTTTATCAAAAAAGGTTCATAAACCTCTTCAATCGTTCCGCTGTCCTCACTTACTGCTGTGGCAATTGTTGTAATTCCAACTGGTCCGCCTTTAAATTTATCGATAATACAGAGCAAAATTCGGTTATCCATTTCATCGAGGCCGTACTCATCAATATTCAAAGCTTTCAGTGCGTGTTTTGTAATTTTCATATCAATACTACCATTGCCTTTTACCTGGGCAAAATCACGTACACGGCGTAAAAGTGAATTTACAATTCGAGGTGTACCGCGGCTGCGAAAAGCAATTTCACGGGCTGCATCATCAACAATTTTCACATCAAGAATTCCTGCCGAGCGTTTTACAATTCCAGTTAAAACATCCACATCGTAATATTCCAAATGGGCATTAATTCCAAAACGGGCACGCAACGGCGATGTTAAAAGACCCGACCGCGTAGTGGCGCCAATCAATGTAAACGGGTTTAATTCAAGCTGAATTGACCGTGCACTCGGTCCTTTGTCAATCATAATGTCTATTCTGAAATCCTCCATTGCTGAATAAAGATATTCTTCAACAATGGGTGATAAACGGTGAATTTCGTCGATAAAGAGTACGTCGTTTGTTTCAAGATTAGTGAGTAATCCGGCCAAATCGCCGGGTTTATCGAGCACTGGTCCTGATGTAATTTTAAACCCCACTCCCATTTCATTTGAAATAATATTTGAAAGCGTTGTTTTTCCAAGTCCTGGAGGGCCATGTAAAAGCACATGATCAAGCGCTTCACCACGCATTTTGGCGGCTTTTACAAAAATTCTGAGGTTTTCAACAATCTGGTTTTGCCCACTGAAATCGCTGAATAGAAGTGGCCGTAGTTTTTTATCGAGCTCTTTTTCTTTATCAGAATAATTATCTCCGCGTATGTACAAATCGTCTTGCATTTTTATTCTGTAGCCTGCGGCAAGTATTTTTCAATCATTTCAATTAACTGTCTGGCATTAAAAGGCTTCGAAAGATAGTCGTTCATTCCTGCATTAAAACATTTTTCCTTATCGTTATCGTAAGTATTCGCTGTTAAGGCAATAATAGGTACAGAATTAAGCACATTATTTTCCTTTTCAATTTTTCTGATTACCGCAGTAATTTCATAGCCATCCATTTCGGGAAGCATAATATCCATTAAAACCAGGTCGAAAGAGTTGTTTTTTAATAAATCGATGGCCTGAGAACCGGTAACAGCAGCCAAAATTTCACAGTTTAATTTTTTAAGGTTAAACATCACCACCTTTTGGTTCATCAGGTTATCTTCTACAAGCAGGATTTTCACAAACTATATTATTTATTAATTTTCTTAAACAAATATAAAATCTAATATTGGTTATTATGCACTGTTGATAGTTGTTAATTTCTATTTTTCATTTTTTATGAATTTGAATTGAACATTTTTTTTACACTGTTGTACACATTTTTTATAATGAGTAATTTGTTATGATGTAAGTATTTGATTAAAGTTTTAAACATCTGTTAATAGTTAGTTTTATCTGATTTTTTAAACTTTTAACAAGTGAGTAAACTGTGAATATTTTGGTTTTAAAAACTTAAAAAGAATTGATGTTTTTAACCTCTTAAGTATATATGTATAAACTTTTGAAGAAAGCAAATTTTGTTTTAAAAGATTACTTTTGTTTTTTCAGCAGTTTGTACTTGTTTTATTAACAAAGTAGCTAATTATAAATAGCTGAAAATAAATAAATTAATTTTAATGACTAATAATTTTAACATACTTGTTGAAAAACTGAATTCGTTTAAAGCGAAATACTATACTTATCAGTTGCTTCGTGGGCTGATTGTATCGCTTTTTATTATTCTTACTTTTTTCACAGCCATTTCAATCACTGAATATTTTGTTTATTTAAGTTCGTTGGTAAGAAAAACTATTTTTTTTGGATTTCTGATTTTCAGTATTTTACTTTTGATACAGTTTTTATTTATTCCGTTACTAAAAATTTTAAATATAATCAGCGCAATAGATTTAAAGTCGGTAACCCGGATAATTCAGCAACATTTTTCAAGCATTGAAGATAAGCTTTTAAATATTATAGAATTACACGATTTACAACAGGGGCAATATTCAAACGAACTTGTATTGGCCAGTATCGACCAGAAAATTGAGCAACTCAAAATATTCGATTTTAACGAAGCTGTTCAATATAAAAATGTAAGATATATATTTATTTATCTTATAGTTAGTATGTTAATTTCAATAGGAATATTTGTTGCTAACAAAAATGTTTTTTTAGAATCGACAAACAGGTTGGTACATTTTAATACAACTTTTTTGAAACCTGCACCATTTAATTTTGTTATAGAAAATACTTCATTACAAGTAAAAAAAGGTGATTCTTTTACTATAAAAGTAAAAGTCGAAGGCACTGAAATACCTGAAATAGTTTATATTAACATTGAAGGTAATAATTACCTGATGAAATCGGTTACAGCAGGTGGTTTTGAATATGAACTTGTTTCGGTTATCAATCCTGTGAGGTTTTATGTTACTGATTTAAAATTTAATTCTGAGCAATTTAATTTACAATTGTTACCAAAACCCGGAATCACACAATTTAAAACAACTGTCTATCCTCCCGCTTATACAGGAATGCAAAAACAAATAATTAATAATTTGGGCGATTTGCAGGTTCCGGTGGGTACAAAGGTTGAATGGAGTTTTAGTGGAATCGACATAGACTCTGTGTTTATAGTAATGCAGGATTCAACAAAGTTTTTTGCCCGGAAAGAAGGTGAAGCATTTATAGTTAATTCAATATTTTATAAATCAGCTGGTTACAATGTTTTCATTAAAAACAGTATAACGCAACCCGAGCTTGCATTGTCATATGCTATTCAAGTTGTACCCGATCTTTTTCCTGAAATTGTAGTTACAGAAGTAAAAGATTCACAGCAACTTACCAAATTTTTCTTTAAAGGAACAGTAAGTGACGATTACGGATTTTCAAACCTTAAATTTCATTTTAATATCGAAAATTCAGATTCTGCAATTTCAATTCCGGTTGTTCCGTTGCTCTCCGATCAGGAATTTTATTTCAGCTTCGATTTTAACGATTTGGAAAAGAAAGAAGGTATAATATCCTATTATTTTTCTGTTACCGACAATGATATTGTAAATAATTATAAAACAACAACTTCCAATAATTTTACCTTTCAATTTCCAAATAGCGAAGAGATTTTGAAAAATGATAAGGAACAATTTGATGCGCTGGAAGCTAATCTTGAAAAAAGCCGTAAACTTTCGCAGGAAATTCAAAAGGATTTGAATAATTTGCAAATGAAAAATATGGATACAAACCTGTCGGAATGGGAAAAGTCACAGATGGTAAGTGATATTATTTCGAAACAAAACAAACTGAAACAATTGTACAATCAGATAAAACAGGATAATGAAAGTCTGAATAACTATTTAAATTCTTTTAATAATCAAAGTGCTGAAATTCACGAGAAGCAAAAGCAGATTGAAGAATTACTCGAAGAAGTTTTTACCGATGAATTGAAGAAACTGATGGAAGAATTTAATAAACTCGCTGATGAGTTTAACAGTCAAAAAATGAATCAGTTAACTAAAGATATGAACCTGACATTTAAAGACCTTGAAAAGCAATTGGAACGGAACCTCGAAATGCTTAAAAAAATGAAGGTTGAGCAAAAATTACAGGATATTATTGACCAGGTAAACCAGATTGCAAAAGAAGAAGAAGGACTTGAAAAAAAATTAGAGGAAAACAAAAATTTTGAAAATCTTCAGGAAGAAGTCACTAAGCATCAGGAACAAACAAAGGAATTAAAAAAAAATCTTGAAGATGCATTAAGGTTAAATGAGGAGATGAAAAAGCCCATGAATTTTGATGAGTTTAGGGAAGAGTTTAAAGATGTGGACAGCAGTTTTGAGGAAAGTAAAAACGAGTTGAATAAGAGAAACCGGAAAAAATCGGGAGAGAGTATAAAGAATAGTAAGGAGAAGCTGCAAAATTTAGCTTTTTCGATGCAACAAATGCTTGATCTGAACACGAAAGAAGAAAACATGGAGAATATTGAGAACCTGAAACAAATACTCAGCAACCTCATTTTCCTATCATTTTCGCAGGAAAAGGTGGTTACCCGATTAAATGGAATTGCCGATAAAGACCCGGCATTAATTCAGTTAAACCGCGATCAAAATAAAATACTTGAGCAAACTCAAATTGTAAAAGATTCATTGTACAGCCTTGCCATGCGTACACCACAAATTACCAGCATGGTTAATAACGAGTTACTTGCAATGGAAATGAACATTAATAAAGCAACTGAAGAAATGCAGGAAGGACTGTTTCCTAACGCCCGGGTAAGTCAGCAATTTGCGGTTACATCGTTAAATAATCTGGCGCTCATGTTAAACGAAGCGCTTGAAAATCTTGAAGAACAAATGGCAAACGCACAACCCGGCGACCAGGAATGCGAAAAACCAGGTAGCGGTAAAAAGCCGGGAATGAGTTTGTTACAGCAGCAATCGGAAAGTATAAAACAGCAGTTGCAGCAAATGATTGAGCAAATGAAAAGCGGAAATTCCCAAAAAATAGGTCAACAAATGGGTCAGTCGTTGATGCAACATGAAATGATGCAGCAAATGCTTCGCGAAATGATGAATAACGGAAGTGTTGGAAGCGATGCGAAAAAGCAACTTCAACAAATTGATAACATGCTCGAACAAAACCGTAAAGAGCTGATGAACAAATCGATAAACGCACATACTTTAGCGCGCCAAAATCAAATTACAACCCGTTTGCTCGAAGCCGAAAATGCAGAGTTAGAACGAGATTTTGAAGATAAACGCGAATCGCAAACAGCTGATGAATTCTATAGTAACCCCGTAAAATTTTTCGAGTATAAAGAGAAGGAAAATTATAGCATTGAATATTTAAACCGCAATTCGCATAAATTGCACAACTTTTATAATAATAAGTATAAACAGTATTTAAAGAACATAGAAACTAAGTAGTGGTAAACAGGCCTCCTGAAATACTTGAGATAAAATCTGACATATCAGAGTTAAAAAAGGTGGAATATTTTTTAGACGATATTTTCACACGGTATAATTTATCGAAAAAGCATTTCAATAAATTGTATTTATGTGTTAGTGAGGCTGTTATTAATGCAGTAAAACACGGAAATAAAAATGATTTATCAAAAACTGTTACAGTAAAAATAAGTTGTTTAGGAAATGAATTATCAGTACTGATAGAAGATGAAGGAGAAGGCTTCGAAAGAAGCGAAATTCAGAATCCGACTGTGGAAGAAAATATAAGAAAGGAGTCGGGCAGAGGTATTTTTATTATTAAAACTATTACTGAAAATATAGAGTTCAACGAAAAAGGAAACAGTATTCAGTTTAAAATAAATTGCAGTGAGTAAAATTGACATATTCTTTGAAGAAACCAAACCAATAAAATTAAAAAAAACCGTTTTAAAGAAACACATTATATCACTGATTAGTAGTGAACTTAAAAAGACAGGAAACATTTCAATAGTTTTTTGTTCCGATGATTATTTGCTCGAAATGAATAATAAATACCTTGAGCACGATTACTTTACGGATATAATTACTTTCGATTATGTTGAAAATGATATAGTATCAGGTGATTTATTTATAAGTATTGACAGGGTTAAAGACAATGCAGAAAAGTTTAAAACAACGTTTTTAAACGAATTAGTAAGGGTTGTTTTTCACGGTGTGCTACATTTAACCGGTTATAAAGATAAAACAACCCCCGATCAGAAATTAATGCGCGAGAAGGAGAATTTTTATTTAAGTGGTGTGGTTTTAAGTGAGATGGAATTATGATGCCGATTTATGATGTGATTGTTGTTGGTGGGGGTCACGCTGGTTGCGAAGCAGCAGCAGCAGCAGCTAACTTAGGGTCGAAAACATTGTTGATAACAATGGATATGACAAAATATGGTCAAATGTCGTGTAACCCGGCTATGGGTGGCATTGCAAAAGGTCAGATTGTACGTGAGATTGATGCTCTTGGGGGATACTCGGGAATTATTTCCGATAAGTCAACCATTCAATTCAGAATGCTGAACAAATCAAAAGGCCCGGCCATGTGGAGCCCGCGTGCTCAAAACGACAGATTCCGGTTTTCAGCGCTTTGGAGAGAAACACTCGAAAACCTTGAAAACCTTGATTTATGGCAGGATGCTGTTACACAACTCATTATAAATAACGAAATTGTTGAAGGAGTAAAAACAAAAATAGGAATTGAGTTTAAATCAAAAACTGTTGTTCTTACTAACGGAACTTTTTTAAACGGATTGATGTATATTGGTTCTGCTCAAATGAAAGGTGGAAGAATAGGAGAGGGAGCATCCTATAATCTTACAGAACAATTGGTTGATGCAGGGTTTAAAACCGGCCGACTCAAAACTGGGACACCAGTAAGAATTGATGGAAGAACGATTGATTTTACTGCTTTAACTGAACAAAAAGGTGATATCGGGCACTATAAGTTTTCGTATTTACCGGGTACCGAAAGTAAATTGAAACAACGTTCGTGCTGGATTACTTATACAAATATTGATGTACACAACGAACTAGAAGCAGGATTTGATGATTCGCCAATGTTCGATGGAACGATACAGGGAACTGGTCCGAGATATTGTCCGAGTATTGAATCGAAACTTGTAACTTTTGCTGAGAAAAACACGCATCAATTATTTCTTGAACCCGAAGGAGAAACAACGATTGAGTATTATCTGAATGGATTTTCTTCATCATTGCCATGGGATGTACAGTACCGTGGTCTGCAAAAAATACAAGGGTTGGAGAATGTTAAAATTTTCAGGCCAGGTTATGCCATAGAGTATGATTATTTTGAACCGACTCAATTACACCAAACGCTTGAAACTAAAATTATAAAAAACCTGTTTTTTGCCGGACAAATTAATGGTACAACCGGATATGAAGAGGCAGGTGCTCAGGGAATTATGGCTGGTATTAATGCACATTTAAACTGTAGTAAGCCTGAAGAACAATTTATATTGAAAAGAGATGAGGCATACATCGGAGTTTTAATTGATGACCTTGTAACTAAGGGCGTTGACGAACCTTACAGAATGTTTACGAGCAGGGCGGAATACAGGATTTTATTACGTCAGGATAATGCTGATTTGCGGTTAACAGAAAAATCGCACAAATTAGGTTTGGCATCGTTGGAAAGAGTGAATCTTCTCAACGAAAAAGTGCACTTAATAGCTGAAATAATTTCGTTTGCAAAGAAGTTTAGCGTTAAGCAACGATTTATAAATCAATTACTTATAGAAAAAGGTTCAACAGAATTAAATCAAAGTGTTAAATTATTTGATATTATTTTAAGACCCCAGGTTTCAATATTTGATTTAATAGAACCGCTTTCCCCATTTAAAGCTTTTCTTGAAATACTTCCTGAGAACAGAAGAACGGAAATACTTGAAGGAGCTGAAATCATTATAAAATATGAAGGTTATATTAACAGAGAAAAACAGCTTGCCGAGAAACAGGAAAAACTGGAAAACCTAAATATTGCGAACAGGTTTAATTATAGTGAACTAAAATCCATATCAACAGAAGCCAGACAAAAACTGGAAAAAATAAATCCAAAAACAATTGGTCAGGCGAAAAGAATTTCCGGTGTATCACCGGCCGACATAAATGTATTATTAATATTATTGGGAAGATAGTGTTTCACGTGAAACAAAAGAGAAATATGAATTTAAAGAATGAGATAAGAGAAATACCTGACTATCCGAAAGCAGGAATCAATTTTAAGGATATTACTACGCTGATAAAAAATCCTGTTGCATTTAACAAAGTTATTGAATTGGTTGAAGGGGAGTTTATAAACGATGGAATTACAAAAGTGGTTTGCCTTGAAGCACGGGGATTCATTTTTGGTGGTGCAATAGCAGCAAAATTAAATGCCGGATTTGTGCCAGTCAGGAAAAAGGGAAAACTGCCTTCAGGAGTTATTACCGAATCATATCAGTTGGAATATGGCGAAGACAGGATTGAAATGCATGTTGACAGTTTAACTAAAAATGATGTTGTGCTTATTCATGACGATTTGCTGGCAACCGGAGGTACAGCTTTCGCCGCTTTGCAAATGGTGAAAAAGCTGGGTGTGGAGAAAATTTATTTTAGTTTTGTATGCGATCTTGAATTTATTGACACTCCATTGAAAAAGGAATTAATGAAGCACAAAACTCAGGTTTTAGTAAAATACCAGTAGTTGAAATACCAAACCGTAAATACCAAAACCGATTATTTGAAATCGCTGGTAGCGGTTTTACCCAATCAACCGGGCATTTATCAGTTTTTTGATGATGCTGGCACAATTATTTACATCGGAAAGGCAAAAGACCTCAAAAAACGTGTATCAACCTATTTTGCCAGGGAACATGATCACCGGAAAACAGCGCTGCTTGTAAGAAATATAGCCGATATCCGGCACATGGTTGTGCAGACCGAACAGGATGCACTTTTACTCGAAAACAATCTCATTAAAAAATACCAACCCCGTTATAACATACAACTCAAAGATGACAAATCTTTTCCCTGGATTTGTATCAAAAACGAGCCATTTCCAAGGATTTTTAAAACGCGCGAGCTTGTAAAAGACGGCTCAAAATATTTTGGTCCGTACACATCAATTTATACCGTGCGTACATTACTCGAATTGTTTAAAGCAGAATATAAATTACGAACCTGTAATTATAATCTTACGCCGGATAATATCAGTAACCGAAAGTTTAAAGCCTGTTTAGAATACCACATCGGAAATTGCACAGCACCTTGCGAGGGACTTATTTCTGAAGAAAAATACAATGAAGGAATTGCAGATATTTCCAATATTCTGAAGGGAAATGTATCAGGAGTAATAAAACACCTGAAAGACAAAATGGCTGAAGTTTCGGAGGCTTTAGATTTTGAGGAAGCTGACAGAATAAAAGTGAAATACGACTCACTGCAACGTTTTCAAAGCCGCTCTACAATCGTTTCCCCAACCATTACAGATGTTGATGTTTTTTCGATTGATGAAGATGAAAAATTTGCTTACATCAATTATCTGAAAGTGATAAAAGGCGCAATTATTCAAACATTCACCCTCGAAATAAAAAAGGTTTTGAATGAGTCAACCGAAGAACTTTTGCTTTCCGGAATTGTGGAAATAAGGCAGAAAATATTCAGCAATGCAAAAGAAATACTTGTACCCATAAAAATGGATTATAGTTTAGAGAATGTTGTATTTCGTATTCCGCAGAAAGGCGATAAAAAGCAGTTACTTGAATTGTCGCAACGCAATGCGAAATATTTCAGGATGGAAAAGGAAAAGCAAATCGTGCTGAAAAACCCGAAAATAAAAGAAGATTTGCTTTTGGCCACCATTAAAAAAGATTTACAATTAGCCGAAAATCCGGTACATATTGAATGTTTTGATAATAGTAACCTACAAGGAACTGAACCTGTTGCAGCCTGCGTGGTATTTAAAAATGGTAAACCCGCTCCTAAGGAATACAGGCATTTTAATATTAAAACAGTTGAAGGGCCAAACGATTTTGCATCAATGGAGGAGGTTGTATTTCGCCGTTACAGCAGGTTATTGGAAGAAGAAAAATCATTACCACAATTAATCGTTATCGACGGGGGAAAAGGCCAGCTTTCATCGGCAGTTTCGGCACTCGAAAAGCTTGGTTTACGAGGTAAAATTGCCATTATTGGTGTAGCAAAAAAATTGGAAGAAATCTATTTCCCAAGTGATTCTGTCCCCATTTATATCAGTAAAAGTTCACAATCACTCAGGGTTATTCAGCACCTCAGAGATGAGGCACACCGATTTGGGATAACATTTCACAGAGATAAAAGATCAAAGAAATTTTTAATATCTGAACTGACTTCAATACAGGGAGTAGGGGAGCAAACCACTCAAAAATTACTCAAGAATTTCAAGTCGGTAAAATCAATAAAAGAACAGTCGATGGAAGAGTTGAGTAAAAGTATCGGTCAAGCAAAAGCATCGATCGTGTTTGCCTATTTCAATAAATAAATATGAAGCCACGTGTTTTATTAGGCATGAGCGGCGGTGTTGACAGTTCCGTGGCTGCAATGATTTTGCAGGAGAAAGGTTATGAAGTTACCGGTATTTCTTTTCGTTTTTTTGGAAATGATACTGAATCGGAACAGCAATTTAACGATGCACGACAATTGGCCAAAAAACTTAAAATCAGCCACTCTATTGTTGATTTGAGGCAGGAATTTTATCAGAAAATAATCACCTATTTTATTGATGAATACAAGGCTGGACGTACACCTTTTCCCTGTGCAAAGTGCAATCCTGAAATGAAATTTTCTGCTTTTGAGAAATACGCTGAAATCAATAGTTGTGATTTTATTTCAACCGGACATTATGCGCAGATAAAGCAAATGAATGACAAATCATTTATTTACAAAGGAGTCGATCCTGACAAGGATCAGTCGTTTTTTCTATGGGGATTGAACTCGTCATTACTACAAAAACTTGTTTTACCTCTAGGAGAATTTACAAAAACGAAAATCAGAAGATTTGCTGCTGAAAAAGGTTTTTTGCCATTATCAGTAAAGAAAGATAGTCTGGGAATTTGTTTTACTGATGGAACTGATTACCGTGATTTTTTAAAAAGTTTGGGTGTATTTTCTGAACCCGGAAACTTTGTAAACCCAAAAGGTGAAATTTTGGGCCAACACCTCGGAATTACAAATTACACCGTTGGCCAACGTCGTGGATTGGGTATAAATCTCAATTTTCCGGTTTTTGTTGCCGAAATTCGTCCAGATGTGAACGAAATTGTGTTGTCAGAATATCAGAGTTTATATCGGACAAAAGTCAGAATTAAAGGAGTTCAATTTGCAGATATACAGGAGATAAAGCCAGATGTAATATATAATTTAAAAATGCATTACCGACGTGGTTTAACCCCGTGTAGTTTAAATATTCTGGAAGAGGGCAGGGCAGAGGTACATCTGTTAAAACCTGAAGCGATGATTGCAAAGGGGCAAACAGCAGTTTTTTATGATGGAGCACGTTTGGTTGGAGGAGGTTTTATTGAATGGTAGGAATAGTTAAAATGCTTGTCTGTATTTTTCGTCGGTTTCCAATAATCCTAAATAACTCACAAAACGTGAAACAGCAATTTCACCATTTTCAACCGCCAACTTAACCGCGCAACCCGGTTCGTGGGTATGCGAACAATTGTTGTACTGACAAACGTCTGAGATTTTGAAAATCTCAGGAAAATAATGCGAAATTTCCCAGGATTCCATTTCAAGCATTCCAAAAGCTTTAATTCCGGGAGTATCGATAATATATCCGCCAAAATTCAATTTGTAAAGGGCCGAGTAAGTTGTAGTATGTTTCCCTGTGTTATGAACGTCAGAAATATCACCGGTTTTTAAACTGAGTCCCGGTTCAATGATATTGATCAGTGTCGATTTGCCAACGCCGCTGTGGCCGTTTACCACGTTTATTTTATTTTTCAGCGCTTCTTTCAGCGCATCAATACCCGAATTGTTATTTGCAGAAGTATGAATACACAAATACCCGATTTTGGTATAAACTTCGGTAAGTGCATTTAATTCAGCAAGTTGTTCCACATTTAACAAATCGGCTTTGTTAAAAACGAGTAAAACCGGAATCCGGTAAGCTTCGGCAGAAGCAAGGTAGCGGTCGATGAAAGTTGTTGTGGTAACCGGCGATGCCAGCGTTACAACCAATACAGCCTGATCTATATTTGAAGCGATAATATGTGATTGTTTTGAAAGATTCTGTGAACGGCGGATAATGTAATTTTTTCGTTCTTCAATTGCTGAAATCAAACCAACAGCATTTTGTGATTGAGAACCTGAACACGCTTGAACACTGAATTTTACGCGATCGCCAACAGCAACCGGATTGGTACTTTTAATTCCTTTTAATCTGAAGTTTCCTTTGATTTTGCAATCAAATAGCTCACCATTTTCGCTTTCAACGGTAAACCAGCTTCCTGTAGATTTTATTACTAACCCTTTTTTCAAAATCAAATATTTGCTGCAAAAGTAGCCATTTCATTCGTATAAATTTTTAATTCAGGGTATCTGCAAATTTTGTATTGAAATAAAATCCGGATATCGGTTTTCACGTGAAACCAATACCCGGACAAGGTTGTATCGAATTGATTGATTAGGCTGGTTATTCCCAATTCAATATAATTTTGCCACAATTACCATCTTCCATGATTTCGAATGCTTTTTGGAAATCATCGGCATTAAAACGATGCGTAATCACTGGCGAAATATTCAGGCCCGAGGTAAGCATCATTTCCATCTGATACCAGGTTTCGTACATTTCGCGGCCATAAATTCCTTTCAGTGTTAATCCTTTGAAAATGAGTTTACTCCAGTTAATTTGTGTATGTAGCGGAAGCAATCCTAACAGACTGATTTTTCCTCCGTTGTACATGTGATTGACCATATCGTTAAAAGCGGCAGGCGAGCCAGAACATTCGAGACCAATATCAAAACCACCAACCATTTCGTGTTTGGCCATAACTTCTTTCAAACTTTGCTTTGTAGGGTCGATAACTTCGGTGACACCAAGTTGGCGTGCCAGTTCGCGTCGGTACGGACTTAAATCGGTGCCAATAATATTGCGTGCTCCCGAGAAGCGACAAATAGCAGCAGCCATTGCTCCAATTGGCCCGCCGATGCCCGTAATCAATACATCTTCGCCCAATAGCGGGAATGAAAGTGCAGTGTGTGTGGCATTTCCAAAAGGATCCATAATCGACATCATTTCATCTGAAATCCTGTCGTCGATATGCAGCACATTTTTGGCTGGAACAGCAACGTATTCGGCAAAACCTCCATTTTTGTTGACGCCAATTCCAATGGTATGATCGCAAATATGCTGACGGCCACGGCGGCAATTCCGACAAAAACCACAGGCAATATGCCCTTCAACAGTAACACGCTCGCCAACAGCAACACGGTCAACCTCGGAGCCAACTTCAACAACGGTTCCCATAAATTCGTGACCAATAGTAATCGGCGGTTTAATGGCTTGTTGTGCCCACTCGTCCCATTTGTAAATGTGGAGGTCAGTACCGCAAATAGCCGATTTTTTTACTTTAATCATAACATCGTTCGGGCCAATCTGTGGCATTGGAACATCTTCCATCCAAATCCCCTTTTCGGGTTTACTTTTTACAATTGCTTTCACTTTTCAAATTTTAATGCGGGTAAGTTAATACAAATTGAAATCGTAAATTATAACGAAAATCAGGAATTAAAATTGAAAGAATGAGGCTAAATAATTGATATAAAAATGATTAAAAAATAGAAATAAAAAAATTCGATAAAAAATAGTTACAGGTTATTTTCCGAAAAACTTTTTTTGGAAATGTATTTAACGGGATACCACGAAGCAAGAAATCCGATAAAAAGAACAACAAAAAGAATGATTAAAATGTCGCTGAAAACGACCCTGACAGGGTAGGCCGAAATTAAAAAAGACCCGTTGCTTGGCAATGAAATAATTCCGAAGGTAATTTGAATCCAGCACAAAGACAGTCCAAGTAAAGTTCCGGCAACAGCGCCGACTAACGAAATCAGCCAGCCTTCGAAAAGAAAAATCATGCGAATGGTTTTTGAGGTTGCTCCCATACTTTGCAGAATCATGATGTCTTCTTTCTTATCGATTATCAGCATTGAAAGACTTCCCAAAATATTAAACGAAGCAATTATCAATATGAAAATAAGAATCAGGTAAGCGGCCCATTTTTCCGATTGCATGGTTTTATAAACCAGGTCGTGCTGCTGGTATTTGGTTTTAACGTGAAAAGCACAGCCCAGATTTTTCTCTATTTCTTTTTGAATTTTTTTGATGCTTGTATGGGGTTTAATCCCTAACTCAATCGATGAAATCTGTAATCCGCTCTCGAATAAACGGGCTGCAAATGGCTGAGAAACAATAATATATTTTGAATCAATTTCTTCAAGAACAGCAAAAACGCCCGACGGATAAACCAACCCCTGGTTCACAGCACGTGCCAGATTGATGAGCGCCTGGTTGCCTTTTTTGGGTACATAAACCTGAAGCGGTTCAGGAAACTCGGGTCTCAAACCCAAATAATATGCAACTCCTTGTCCTACTGCTGTGTAGTTAATACCATCTTTTTCAAGGAAAAAATTTCCGTCGATAATCAGGCTGTCGATAGTGGTGTATTGCCTGTAATTATCAGGGACACCTTTCATAATTGCAGGATAAACTTGGTTCCCGTATTTGAGCAGAACCACGTCTTCAATTATTTCGGCATAATGAATTACATCTGGATGATTTTTAATGCGCTGAATTTCTGATTGTTGTGGATCGAACATTTTCCCTTCGGCCGGAGTGATTTTTAAATCTGGATCGAAACTGCTGAAAAAGGATGTTATCAGATCTGAAAAGCCATTAAAAACTGAAAGTACAATTACAAGCGCCAGTGTTCCAACAATAATTCCTCCCATCGAAATGGCAGAAATAATGTTGATGATATTTTGTTTCTTTTTCGAAACGAGGTATCGGCTGGCGATGAAAAGTGATAATTTCAAACTTGCTAAGATTTTATAGAACAGGCTGGTATCAGGTATGCAGCAATTTGTCGATTTTTTCGATGTAGTCGAGGCTATCGTCGACGTAAAATTCGAGTTCGGGAATAACCCTGAGCGATTTGCCTAATTTGCGACCCAATTCACCACGTAAAGGTTTGTGCATCAGCTCAATTTCTTTTAAAACCTGGGTGCTAAATTCCGATGGAAAGATGCTCAGATAAATACGGGCAATGCCAAGGTCTTTAGTAACCCTGACAATGGTAACACTAATCAACTTTCCGATAAACTGGGTTTTATTTATTTTCAGCAGCATATCGGCCATTTCGCGGTGAATCAGCTTGGAGATTTTTTGTTGTCGGGTACTCAATTCTTCCATCGGGCAAATTTTTAATTCGGATTTAATGGTCAAAATTACGCAAAAAGCACGAAAGAGCTGCCCGAATGGTGCAGAATAGAATTTATTTGAGATTTTGCTTATTAAATGCGTTTTGCAGGTCTTCGTCGGGTTTAATAATGTTGTAGTTTTCCCAGAAACGCTGGTCGTAATTATCAATCATTTCAACAAAAATATCGTGCTGTGTAAAGGATTCACTGCGGGCAAATTTTTTCAAATCAGTATTTTGAATATCGGTAATCAGCAAGTCGGAAACACTGTGATACTCTGAATTTATTTTATCGAAACGACTTCTCACCCTGAATTTAACAGAAGCCTTTAAAGTTGAAAGGTGCCATTTCCCGTTGTAAAACTGGTAATTAACACTGTAATCGGTGTCGGCAAGTTTTGCTTTTACACCTTTGGGTTTCTTTTTAATCATCACACTTTCAGCATTTCTTAACCCTGTTTTACTAAAATGAAAGTTGACGTGCATAATTGCAAACGATTCGTTGTGAACGTACATTTCACCAATAAAACTCATTTCTGTGTTTTCGGTTGTTGGTTTAAACTCAAGAACAAAGATGGGATTGCCGTAATACCAAATTGTTTTGCTCACACAATAATTGTAAAGATGTTGAAATTCAGGATCAATAAACGATTCGAACGTTTTTACCACATCGAGCCGGGTAATGGTAAACGGACCTCCCTGCAGCTTGAAATTTATCCATTGAAATGGCTTAACATCAGGGCTCCGTCGTCCTTTTACAATTCTAACATCATCAGTTCGGGTTTCGATTTGATATGGCGCTTTCAGAATTTCAACTACCGCCTCAGAAACATTGATATAATTATCGTCCTGTCTGATTGTTTCACGATAAAAACCTGTCATCAGCAAGGCATCTTCACTATAGTTTACTGATAGGTTTTCACGAATGTTGTTTAAAAGTTTTTCGGGTGTTGTAGTCACAACTTTTATTTCTTTTAATCTGATTGGTATCTGGTTCATCACAATTAAATCATCGTCCAGAATTTTCCATGCCGGCATGTACTCCTGACCATAGCCCATGCACGAAATAACGATTGTATCGCGAATCAGATCGGGGTGAATTTTGAGCAAAAAATTACCATCGAAATTTGATAGGGTTCCGATTGGTTTGTTGATTACCGAAACAGATGCGTATTTTATCGGATCTTCTTTCCGGCCATCGATAATTTTTCCTGAAAGGAAGAAATATTTTACCTCAATTGAATCGGACGGAATTTCAACCAGCAGTTTTGTTTCGTTGTTTTTTGTGATAATAACCTGGTTTTCGAGTTCAAGTAATTTAAACTCGTCGGGGTTAAATAATTGATTTAAAATAGTATATAACGATTTATCTTCAGCCTCGATGCTGTATTTCTGGCTGGTATTGAGAACCGATGAATCGTAAGAAAAATATACACCAGCCTGCCAGCTGATTTGATCAAGAATGGTGTTTAACTGTTGGTTTTTAAGGTTTATTGAAATGCGGTTTTCAAAAACAGAGCCATTCTGCTGCTGTGCTTTCGTAAAAGCTGGCAGCAGCAGAATGGCTAATAAAAGTATTGATAACCGGCGCAACATTAAAACAACTTTTTCAATTCGAAAGCTGTTTCAAATTCCTGTCCGTCACGTAAATACTTCACTTTAATTTTTTTGTTTTCCTTGCTTTGAAGCAGCAGATTAATGTCGTTTAACTCCATCGATTTGTGGTTGGTATTATTAATTGAAATAATTTGGTCGTTTTCGAGAAGTCCAGCTAAAAAAGCAGGAGAGTTTTCCCTGATGTTGGTAATTGTGAAAATAGGCAATCCGGGCATCGGGTTTATAATTTCCATGCCGCTCATATTGTAATTGAAGTCATCCTGTACCTTGTGGTTTGGCCGCAGGGTTAAACGACTGTTCCGGTAGTCGATGGTAACATGGAAACGGCGCAAAATTTCAGCGCCAAGAGTCCCGTTCCGGTTACCCGAGGAAATCAGCTGGTCCACCATTTCAGAATTTGGGAAAGCTACTATTGGTTGCGGAAGTACCAGTGGGCCAACCCAAATGGCATCGATGCGGCCTTTAATTCCGTATAAATCGCCACCCAAACCGCGACCGATAAATGTTTCGATATGATTTTTAGGATAGTTAATACGTTCGTCTGACTTTTCTGAAAGCCAGATTGCATCGCTCGCTCCTGTATCGACAAGCAGTTTTACAGGTATTTTAGTCGAGTCTTCGGTTTGAATTGAAGTATTTACAAACGGTTTATTGCCGTCGAAAAGCAATGGCATAACAATGTCTTTATCGCGATCGCGGTACTTGTAATATTCAGGTTTATTGAGTGTTAACTTTTCGTTGATGTAGTCGATTTCAACGATATAATCTTTGAAAAGATTGAATCCGATGAGTCCGTGAACCGGAATTCCAAGAATATGCGAAATCTGAAAATTTTCATCGATTATCATTTGAACTTCCTGGTTGCTGGCAGTTAAACCGTTAATTTTCATCGTGTTGTTTGCCGAACGGTATGCCATGAGTTCGATACCTTCACCCAGACCTCTGACCGGAACAGGCATCAGGTAATTTAAATCGAGTTTGTTAATAAAAGGAAGTTCTGTAATTATCGGGTATCTCACTCCTGTATCGAGAATAAAATTCAGCGTATCGCTGTCGTTAATCGTTACAGGAATAATAATCAGGTTACTCGATGATTTGAATGGAATTGTAATCGTTTTTTTCTTCTGATTATCGAACAGAAAACCGCGGTTACTGGCGAGGTACTGGTTGGCATCCTGTGCATAATTCATACTTTTATCGAGTGGAACATAGTCGCGAACTACTAAAATATTGTCTTCAATTTCGAAAAGCAGGTAGTAATCCTTCATCAATTTATCGAGAACAAATTTTACGGGTTTATTCGAAATATTCAGGCTTACTTTTTTATCGGAAAGCATTTCTGAATTGTACTTGTAATCAAGGTTCAGGTAACCGCATATTTTTTTAATAACATTGGTAACTGATTCATCTTCAACATAAATACTTATGTTTTGGTCGAGTGCTTCGGTTTTTTTCTCCTGTGCATAATTCATCTTTGGGATAATCAGCAACAGAAATAATAAAGAAATAAGGATTGATTTGATATTTAAAAAACTTGTTTTCATGGCTTTGTTTTTTATTAATTTTTACTGCGGCCCGAGAATGTAAACTGTTCATTTTCTTCCGAGAGGTCGAGGTTAAATGTGAGCCGCACTACATTTAATACGAAATCAATCGGTCTGTTTTCGAAATGAGCAGTAAGTTTTAAATCATTTAATTCGGGTTGGCTAACCTCAATATCAATATGATAGGTGTTTTCAAGGCAAGCAATTACATCATGCAGCGGAATTTCGTTAAAAACAAAATCAAGGGTTTTCCAGGCAAGATAATTCGGATTTGTATTTTCCATTTTTGCGGGTATGCTGCCGTTGTTGGCAACAATTCCTTTTTCGCCCTGAACCAGCAAAATCGGATGGTTATCGTTTACTTCGATGCCAGTTTTACCCGTAACCAGTACTTTTCCGGTGGCAACGACCACCTCAACCGATTCGGTTTCGGGATAAGCTTTTACATTAAACGATGTTCCCAAAACTTTTACTTGTGCGTTTCCTGCATTGATAATAAATGGCTTTGAGGCATCGTGTTTTACATCGAAAAATGCTTCACCATAAATAGTTACTTCGCGGGTATTGCCTTTAAAATTGCGCTGAAACACAAGTTTCGAGTTGCTGTTTAATGCCACGACTGATCCATCGGGCAGCGTGTATTCGCTTATCACCTGTTTTTCGGTCGAAATTATTTCGCTGTAAACTTCGGTTATCTTGTTTCTGAACCCAAAATAGTAACCGGCCGTGCCTAATAAAATGGCAAATACCACAATGGCTGCTACTTTGTAAAAGAGTGAAATTACCTCCTTTCTTACGTTGTTTTTTTGTGTTACCCTAAGTTGCGGCGTGTGCATTTTCGACTGAACTTTCTGCCAGGCCGCAACCGAATTAAAATCTTCAGCTTTGTAAAAAGCATCAACAGAGTCGAGCATTTTCCGGATTTGCTCAAGTTCTTCCCGGTTTTCATCCGAATGGTTCAACCAGGCATCCACTTCCGATTTTTCTTCCGGATTTACCTCGTTTAAAAGGTATTTAGCCAATAATTCCGGACTAAAAAATTCTATGTTCTTCACGTTTTTCATGTGTTATTAAGACAAAGCTGTTTGATTTTACCCTTAATGTCAGAGTATTCTTTTTATAATAAAAATGTAAAAAATGTGATACTGTTTTTGAGCATCTCGCGCAACGTTTTGATTGCCAATCCCATTTGGGTTTCAACGGTCTTAATTGAAATTTGAAGTTTTTTGGCAATTTCATGGTATTTCATTCCTTCCTGGCGGCTGAGCCTGAAAATTTCCTGTCGTTTCTCTGGTAGTGAGCTGATACAGTTTTCAATTTTTTCAAAAAGATCGGGTTCAGGGAAATCGAGGTTTTCGGTTACCAGGTGTTCTGCATTCAATGCAACTGTTTTTGCATAATCGCTTTTTATTTTATTGTGTTGTATATAATTTAAACACAGATTTTTAACCGATTTAAACAGGTAATTATTTACCGATGTTTCGATGTTCAGATGTTCCCGTTTCTCCCATAGTTTTACAAAAAAATCCTGGACGATTTCTTCGGCAGCATCATTGTCGGAAATAATCTTTGAAGCATAAACACACAAATATCCATAGTATTTGTGAAACAGAGATTCGAAGGCTTTTTTGTTTCCGTTTTTTAGTTTTCCGAACAGTTCTTTTTCATCAGGTTGATTCATAAAGTTTTCAGATCGATTAGCAAGACGAAAGTATAAAAAAATAGTTCGGGTTAGAGTTTTGGTAATTCGGGTTTAATTTTTAGTTTTGCGAACCAATTTGCAAAAAGCCCAGGTGGCGGAATTGGTAGACGCGCTGGATTCAAAATCCAGTTCTGGCAACAGAGTGCGGGTTCGATTCCCGCCCCGGGTACAATTTGATGACGACAACTGATTGTCAAACTAAGAAAGATTGTGAAGGTTAACACTTTAACAATCTTTTTTTTTTATTACACTTCACTGATACGACATTGTAACGCCATATTTTGACAAAGTATCGTTACTAAATCGTTACTGAAAAATTGCAATATGTTGAAGTAACGATTTCCTTCATAAGTCTCTGAACTGTCATGCTTTGACTTCTCACAAGTAGCTTAATTGAATTAGTTTTGCAACCAATTAATTAAGTATCATGAAAAGCACTTTTAAGATTTTATTCTATGCACGGAAAAATCAGGTAAACGTATCCGCCCCAGCAACTCGTCTTACCCCGTTAGTTTTTTATCGATAAATTGAG
>DYSZ01000316.1 GCA_020726265.1 Draconibacterium orientale | reverse complement strand
TTCTTCGTGTTTCTTTGAGCCTTTGTGTTTTAGTGGCTGACTTTCTTAATTGCCACAAAGACACCAAGTCACAAAGTTTCACCAAATAACATAATAAAAGCCAACCGCCATAAATAATATTAATTTTACTATTCTTAATGAACTGAAATTATATAAAATACGAATTATTTACTAAATTGGACAATAGCTAAAAAATCGCTGATTCATCGGGGGACTTAATGTGGGTAGAAATGAATTTGCCCCCTTTAGCTACAAAGTCCCATCGGGAAGTAACAATTACAAGGCCTTCAGCCAATCCATGATTTTTTTGTCGTTCAGTAGTGTTTATGAAAGAAAAAAAACACTCGCGCCAATGGTTTATGGTTTCTAAAAAGATACATGTTGTCTGACTTTACCGGTTGATGCTCAAATTCCCTTAACATATTTTCATTGTAAAATTCCGGCATCAACCATTCATTTCGCCAATTTCTTTCTCGATCAACTTGTACTTTTCGCGCACATCGTCACCCATGTAAAAGTCCAGCAAGTCTTTTCTGGTAAGAGTTCCCTCAACCAGGAATTTCGCTAAGTATTTGCTGTTGAACTCCATCAGCAATATGCTTTTTTCCAACTGTTTGAGGATTTCAAGATTGGTGGTAATCGAGGCTTCAGTCAGAATTTGAAATCTACAGGTTAGCCCGTAATTTTTGACCTGAGTTCATCAAATTATTCAACGCAAAATTGCCTACTTTTGCACCAAATAAATTTGTTATGAATTACTTAGACCCAAAGAATGATTTGACTTTCAAGAAAGTGTTCGGGCAGCATCCGCACCTGCTCAAAAGTTTTCTTAATGCTATCCTTCCGTTGCCGGAAGGTTCGTTTATCGAAACCCTCGAGTATTTACCAGCCGAACTGGCTCCCGAAAATCCTTTACAAAAATATTCGATTGTGGATGTTCGATGCAGGGACAACAATGGCCGACAGTTTATTGTCGAAATGCAGATGCACTGGACGACTGGTTTCATGCAGAGGGTGTTGTTTAATGCCTCCAAGGCTTATGTCAGGCAGTTGGATAAGTCGTTTAAATTTGAATCGTTACAGCCGGTTTACGCCCTAAGCCTGCTTAACGAAAATTTCCAACCCACCAAGCCGGAGTATTATCACCATTATCAAATTGTGAATATCGAAGACACCGGCCAGCAGATAGAAGGATTGGAGTTTGTTTTTGTAGAGTTGCAAAAATTCAAAGCCAGGAATCTTACCGAGAAAAAACTACAGGTGCTGTGGCTGCGCTTTCTGACCGAAATTGATGAAAGCACCACCGAAGCACCGGCTGATTTGCTGGATAATTCTGATATTACAGAAGCCCTCGAAAACCTGAAAACCTCCGCCTTTTCGAAGGCCGAACTTGAAGCTTACGACAAATACTGGGACAGTGTTCGTGTGGAGTTAACGCTGCAGTCGGGTTATTACAACAAGGGTTTGGCTGAAGGAGAATTATTAAAAGCCTACAAAACAGCGTTAAAAGGATTTCCAAAAAACATTTCTATTGCTGATTTAATGGATCTTACA
>DYSZ01000023.1:10617-31846 GCA_020726265.1 Draconibacterium orientale | reverse complement strand
ATTGGCAATCAATAAAATTCGTACAATAAACAAATCCGGATTTCCCTCAATTTTTATTACTCCCATTTGAATTAAAGTAACCAGCAAAATTGCAACGGAAACAACAAATAGCAGAACAGCAAGTAAAAAGAAATTTGATAGTCGTTTTTTGTTGATCGTAAAACCAAATTTCAGCAGCATAAACCAACTGGCAGTTAAAAACGGGAGTCCGAGAACAGGTATGAAAATGGCTAACTTTACTGCCAAAGCCGGACTAATTTCGATATCTGAAATAACCTCACGCAAAACCAGATTTCCCCAAATACCATAAATGAAAAATGAAATCAGGAAAATTTGCTGGTATAATAAAATCAGAAAAGCCGGTTTCTTCCCGGTGTGATACAACTGGTAAGCAGTAAGAATACCAATAACCGACAGACCTCCGGTGGCAATAAAAGTAACAATAAACGAAAGATATTCAACAAGCATATCCAATTAATGTATTGTTTGCAATTTTACAAAACATGTTGTAATTCAGATAACTACCAAAGTAGTGATTATTGAGAATCATACCAAAGTATGACGATAATTTTTTTTGTAATACATAATTTTGGGGCATCGAAGTTTTGAAACAACAATTTAAAATTAACAGAAAATGGAAAATCAGAATTACAGAACACTAACACCCTCGCTTGGGGGAAGTTTTAGCTATGCCTGGAGTAAAATTTTCGGTAAAGCATTTCTTATTTTATTGGTTACGGTAATTATCGTGGGTTTGCTCGATAGTCCGGCAGCATCCGTAAAATGGAATATGGATGATGGTAACTTTGATTGGCCAATATTTTTTATCTTCCCTGCCATAATTTTTGGATTGGCCTATACCATATTATTTGTGCCGGTTATCGATTACGGACTGCAATATTTATTTCTGAATGCCATGAGAGATGAAGAAGCTGATATTAAACTGCTTTTCGAGGGTTTTCGTTCGAAATATTTGAATATTGTTTTGGCCAATTTAATTGTAACAGCGCTGGTTATCATGGGTTTTGTTATGCTTATTATTCCGGGTATCATTATTGCATGCAGGCTCGCGTTTGTTTCCTATTTAGTTATGGACAAAAATCTGGACCCGATGAAAGCCGTTGAGAAAAGCTGGCAAATGACCAAAGGTCATGGCTGGACTATCTTTTTTATGGCAATTACTTCCGTTTTTCTGATTATTTTCGGAATAGTGGCGTTTATTGTAGGAGTTTTTATATCAATCATTTGGATTCATGCCGCTTTTGCCACATTGTATCAATCTGTTTTGAATCAAAATGATGATGAAAATCCAATACCGATTTTAGGAGTTAACGAAGTCAGATAAGTATTTTCCACAAACGAAAAGCCCGGAAAAAAATTCCGGGCTTTTTGTTTATAGGAAATCTTCTTTGTGTATTTTGCAAACCTTATTCATTTGTGAATGAAACAATATTTTCTGCTTTTTCTTTTTGTTTTTTTTCTGAATGCAGCCAATGCCCAGTATTTTCAAACAGGGCAGGATCCAGCATCCACTCGTTGGCGTCAGATTAATACAGAAAATTTTCAGCTTATATTTCCTGACTATTACGAAGTTCAGGCGCAAAAACTGGCGCACGTGCTTGAACAGGTTTACCTGAAAGGCGGAGAAACGTTAAATCATTCTCCAAAAAAGATTTCAGTGATACTTCATACCCAAACGGTTAAATCGAATGGTTTGGTCGCGTATGCGCCCAAACGAGCTGAATTTTACACTATTCCACATCAGGATATTTATGCACAGGACTGGCTTCATCAGCTCGCCATTCATGAGTTCAGACATGTGGTTCAGATCGATAAAATTAACAGCGAATTGCCCAAAATCATACGCTCGCTGCTTGGTGAGCAGGGAACTGCACTTGTTTTTGGCGCTTATCTCCCCTGGTGGTTTATCGAAGGTGATGCAGTTGTAACAGAAACTGCTTTCAGTAATTCAGGCCGTGGCCGGTTTCCTTCGTTTTTAATGGAGCACAAAGCGCTGGCACTGGAAAGGGGAAATTACAAGTACGATAAAGCTTACAATGGCTCCTTTAAAAATTATGTACCCGATCATTACCAGATGGGGTATTACCTGGTTGGAGCTGCCCGCCAGAAATACGGACCGCAATTGTGGAGTGATGTTGTATCGAATGTGGGTAAAAAACCGTTTTCAATAACACCCTTTAACAGTGCTTTAAAAAAGACGACAGGTTTTAAAAAAGTTCAATTATACGACACCATTTTTTCTGATCTAAAAAATGAATGGCTTAGAGAAGACAGAAGTTTTAATCAACCTGAGTTTGATATAATTTCCCCACAAAGCAAAACATTTACTAATTATCGGTACAATCATTGGTTAAACGATTCTGTATTTCTTTCGTACCGAAGTGCATTAAACCGAGTCCCATCGTTCGTAAAAATCAATTCCGGAGGAAAAGTTAAGAAAGTGCACACACCCGGGTTGATTTTTGATGAATCAATAAATTTTGTGAGCGAATGGATTATTTGGTCAGAAAGAATTCCTGATCCTCGCTGGCAACACAGTGGAAAATCGCTGATTCGAATGCTGAATATTGAAACCAGAGAAAAAATAAGTGTAAAAACTGATTTTACTGCATTTGCACCTGCTCTTTCGCCTGATAAATCAAAAATAGTTGTGGTTGAAAGCAATTTTGCAAGTGAATATTTTCTGACTGTCTATCAGGTGAAAGATGGAAAAAGAGTAAACCAGATTTCTACAAAAAGTAACAACTATTTTTTTTCACCGGTTTGGTTGAATAACTCTGAAATAGCAGCTGTGGCTTTATACCCTGAAGGAAAACGATTGGTGAAGGTGGATTTTGAGAGTAATTCGTTAAATACTTTATGTGAGATCGATTTGGGAGAAATTAAAAACCTGAGCGTAAATAATGGAACTCTGTTTTTTATTGCAGCTTATTTAGGTAAAAACAGTTTGTACAAACTTGATTTAAAATCGGGTGAAGTAGCTCTGCTATTCGAGGGCCGATTTGGTATTGAGTCTCCTGCAATCTCCCGAAAGGGTAGCGGTGTACTTTTAAGTGATTATACTTCAAATGGTTTCAGGATGATTAAACTGGATTCTGAGAATATTGTTGACAAGAAAATCAGCGGTTCATTGCCTGAAAGTGCATATCCGCTGGCAGAAAATCTTGCAAAACAGGAAAATGGAATTCTGGCATTATCAGGGAAGTACACAATCGCTTTTCCTTCAAAAAAATACAGTAAAATAGGGCACTTGATTCATTTTCACAGTTGGGCGCCCGTAGCAGTTGATGCCAATAATTATGAAATAAAACCTGGCGTTAGCTTGTTGTCGCAAAATAAGCTCGGCACTGCGCTGCTTAATATTGGTTACGAATGGGATTTTGCGGAAAAAACAGGCAATTTCTATGGGAAATATACATTCAGCGGCTGGTATCCGATTTTCGATTTCGAAATTAATTCCGGGAAAAATGCTTCGCAATATGCTGAAATCGAACAGCAATTAAACACTTCAGGACAAGTAGTAAAGCAAGATACCATTTTAAAAAGATTTACCTGGAATGAAACAAATTTTGGTGCTGATGCGCGAATTCCATTCGATTTTTCACGAGGCAGATTTACACGGTTATTTCAACCCGAAATAAAATTTGATATTACAAAATATAGACACGATTCATCAACACCTGATAAGTTTTTTGAGGGTATGTACCAGTCGTTAAGCTATCGTCTATATTATCAGCAATTATTGCGTAAAAGTTTGCAGGATGTTTACCCCAATTTTGGTTTTATTGGTGATTTTGCTCACCGGCACACACCTGCAGGTAACACCGACCTTGGAAGTTTAACGCTCGGACAGGCGTGGATGTTTCTTCCCGGTGTTTTGCCCAATCATGGAATTCGTTTTTACTTTGGCGGTCAGGAGAAGGTGAGTTCCGGCTCGGTTGGATTTGCTGATGCAATCAGATATCCGCGTGGCTGGGGTAAAATAAATACAAATCAAATGGTCAGTTTCGCCGGCGATTATAAATTACCGTTGTTTTATCCGGAGTGGAGTTTGGGTGGATTGGTTTATATTCAACGTGTTAAAGCCGCTGTATTCGCTGATTTTGCATATCTGAATGCCAATTTGTATTCGAATGGTGTTGTATCCGGAACTTTTAACAGCAACATTTCATCGGTCGGTTTGGAGTTAACCGGCGATGTAAATTTTTTACGGTTTTATGCCCCGGTTGAAATAGGATTCAGAAGTTCGTATTTGCCAAAAGAAAAAAGCACCTATTTTGATTTTCTGATTTCAATCGATTTCAATTCTCTTTAAAGTAAGCACTGAAATTTCTGGAGGCATGTTTATTCGCCATGGTATTGCAACCATGCCAAGTCCCACATTTACATTCAGATAATTATCCCCAAACTGGTATAATCCACTCCATTGGCCGCACGATAAATAACTCAGACTGAATCTGAACCCTGCTTTCGATATGCCCCATTGCAATCCATGTGTATGCCCGGAAAGTGTTAGCCTGATATCATTTCTTTTCTTAATAACTTCATTCCAATGCGCTGGATCGTGAGATAATAGGATGATAAATGAGCTGGTTGGAATACCTGATAAAGCCTTATCAAGATTGGCATATTGCGGAAACGGCGGATGTCCCCAGTTTTCAACACCGGCAATATAAATTGAATCATTGCCCCGAACTATTTTTACATTCTCATTATTTAATATTTTAAAACCAAACTTATGATGTGCATCAACAATTTTCTGGAAATTTTCAGTTTTTTCCCGGAAATCATTCCAATCGGTATAATTGCCATAATCATGATTTCCAAGAATCGAAAAACAGTCATGATTCAGTGTCATTGATTGAAAAGTTGATTTCCACGCCACTGTTTCATCAGAAAAATTATTCACCAAATCGCCGGTAAAAAGAATTAAATCAGAATCAATGGTTGCAATATGCTTATGAACATTGGTGATCAACGATTTTGAATTTATAAAACTTCCAAGATGAAGATCAGAGATTTGCACAATCCGATATTTATCAAATTCATGAGGAAGGTCTTTAATTTCAATATTGATGTACTTTATGTGTAACTCTCTACTACCTGCCAAAGCTCCATAAAGCATACTAATTGTGATTGAGATGGACAGTATTAATCCCATAAAATAAGCGACAATTTTTTTCCGCGCATCTAAAAATAGTCCGGCTAGGTATGCAAGAGCGGGGGGAAGTTTAGCCACAAAATCGATTGAAAGTATTGCATTGAAAATTAAATGATAATTATATCCATTTGCACTTCTGGGATTAAAAGGCCAGATATACAAAATAAAGAATGCTGATAACATCAGGATAGTGATTGCTGTTATAAAAATTCGGATTGTATTTCTATATGCAGAAACCCGCAAAATGCGTGTTGTACTTTTATATGCTGCATAGGTGATAAACAAATATAATCCGATAAAAAGAATCAAATAAAATGCCTGAAAAACTCTCATGTTGAAATTTTAAGCTCATTTAACTGTAAGGCAACAAAAATAATAATAATAAATACAGAATTGATGTATTATAAATCAATCAATTATGAGATTATAATGGTGAATATAAGCTGCTGAGAATGCAATGAAAAATTACATATGACATTCTATGGGTAATATCCTATTCTTAGTCGATTTCAATTGAAGTAAATTAGTTGTTTACAAATAAACAACCGAAGCATAGCAAGCATTGTTTACATCAGTGAATTTAATTAGTAATCATGTACATATGTGCTACGCATGTTTAAACTGAGTGATTTTTGCGTAAGCGCATTGTTAACATATGTTACAGTGATATAAATATGAATTCAAAATGATAATTACAATAAAGTACTTACTCATAGTTCAATTATCATACTTAAAACCAATGAAGATTCATTTATAACTATAAAAGTAAATTATTAATACAAATTACGTCAACAAAATATGTTATTATGTTTCAATTTTAAATCGACATAAATACTTAAATATTTGTACTCTTTATATTCACTATATCAATTAATTAAATTGATTAACTAAATCAATACTTAACTTATTTAGAGAATAAAAGTTTAATAGAAACTGCCATTTAAAAATAATTTAATTTAAATATTTATATTTCAGTAGTATATGAATTTTATATTGAGTACTAATTAAAGTAATTTTGAATAAAAGTAATCATGTTTACAAATAATAAATTGGGCAGGTTATTGTATATTGTGAAATATAGTATTACATTCGTACAATGAAAAAAAAATAAATTTGTTATCTGGTATTGATAATTAGGAAAAGTAAGTTGTAAGATGAAAGATAGGATAAAGAGTTATATGGATTATAAGGGTATTACAGCGGGTGAACTTTCACTTGCACTTGAAGTACAGCGATCCAATATCTCACATATTCTTAATGGAAGAAATATGCCTGGTGCAGCTTTAATTGAAAAAATGTTATTAAAGTACCCTGACTTAGATGCCAGATGGCTGTTAACAGGAATTGGTAGTATGATTCATGTGAATGGCGCATTAGATAATGCAGCAGCGCCCAATGCAATAAAGGATGTGAATCTCATTATTACAGATGAAAAAATTGTTAAACCCATTATAAGTACATCAAATGATAAACAGTTGGACAAAATAGTTTTACTGTTTAATGATGGTTCCTTCGTTGATTACAAAAAATAGATGATTGATGACTTATAAATCCAAATCCGGTAACGGAGGGGTGATGAAACCAGGGCTGCTGACTAATTTAGCAGCCTTTTTTTATATTCTACAATCTTATTTGCATTATAACACGCAGAACTTCATTGAATTTCGGAATACTATATTTATATATTAAGCACATAAATCATTATAATATAAGGCATTACAGTTACATTCATGTAAATTTTAGACATTACAAAAATGAAGTTACATGCGTAATGGGGAAAATGTAAAAAATTAACAAATGTGTTTGGATAAAAGTAAAATAAAATTACATTTGTATTGTCACGCGTTCGAATTTAAACTATGAAGAAGATGTAGTAAAAAGGAATTTACAAACCCAATTAAGTTTTCGTGGTATATATACAGAGTTACTTAGGTCGTTAGGATTAACGGCCTTTCCTTTAATATACACCTTCATAATTAATTAATAAATATTTGACTTTGATAAATCAAAATTTGATCGAAGAATGTTTTTGTTTTTATTCTATAAATAGAGTGGTTAACTTATCGATATGCAATTTATTAAAAAGATTATCAGTGTTTATAATCATTTGTGAAATGTAATTAGTGTAAAAAGTTACGAAAAAGTTTGCAAATGTAGATATTGGTATTACATTTGTACTATGATTTTGATATCCTAAGATATATTTGATGATGAAATTGTGATTTACAAACCCGAGTAAAGTTAGTTAAAGAAAAGTACAGAATGAGGAGACCGTCAAGAGTGGCGGTCTTTTTTATTTGCTATTTGTATTCCTATGATTTAATCGCTCACCAAATATTCATTTATCTTTGCAAAATAAAAGCAATGTTATGAGCAAAAAGGAAGTTAGAGACTTTCTGATTATAGAAAACCGACCATTAAACAACTCCAATTTTTTCATTAAACTAAAATCTAATGAGAATTTGCCTGATTTGTTTCCTGGGCAATTCGTAAATATTGATATTCCGGAACAAAATGAAGTGTTTTTGCGTCGCCCATTTTCAATATTTGAAGTTGATTACAACGATAATACAATTTCATTAATTGTAAAAATACTTGGAAAAGGATCTAAAAAACTTACAGAAATTGGTATAGGTAAAACTCTCAATTTGGTTTTGCCTTTAGGAAAAGGCTTTACTTTACCCGAAAAGTCGGATAAAGTGTTATTGGTTGGAGGGGGTAGTGGAATGGCACCCATGTTGTTTCTTGCAAAAAAATCCGGGTTATTAAAGGGTCAAGTTCACTTGCTTATAGGCGCACGTGCACATTCAGATCATATTGTTTTAAATGAATATGCAGAATATGGACACTTTTTTTATGCCACAGATGATGGAACCTTTGGCGAAAAAGGATATGTCACTCAGCATTCAGTTTTTAAACACTCTTTATCTGACTATACAAAGGTTTACGCTTGCGGACCATTGGGAATGATGAAAGCAGTGGCTGCAGAAGCAAAATCGCAAAATATTTTTTGTGAAGTTTCGCTCGAAAACCTTATGGCTTGTGGTTTTGGCGTGTGTTTGTGCTGTATTGAGCCAACAACAAAAGGCAACCTTTGTGTGTGTACCGAGGGGCCAGTGTTTAATGTAAATGATTTGAAATGGTAAACCTGATTACAAAAATCAAAGATTTAGAGCTTAAAAATCCTGTAATGACAGCATCCGGAACGTCTGGTTTTGCTGAAGAGTTGAACGATTTTTATGATGTTTCGCTCTTAGGAGCAGTTTTGTTAAAAGGAATCACACTTCACAATCGCGATGGTAATTTATATCCACGAATGGCAGAAACCGCATCGGGGATGTTAAATGCTGTTGGTTTACAAAATAAAGGTGTAGATTATTTTATTAAACACATATATCCTCGGATAAAGGATTACGATACAAATCTGATTGCAAATGTAAATGGTTCAACAGTAGAAGATTATATCGAAGTTACTGAGAAAATTAATGAATTGCCTAACATCTCTGCTATCGAATTAAATATATCGTGTCCAAATGTAAAAGAAGGCGGAATGGCATTTGGCATTAGCTGTCCCAGTGCAATTGCTGTTACCCATGAGGTCAGAAAAGTTTGTTCTAAAACATTGATAGTAAAGCTTTCTCCTAATGTTACTGATATTGCTGAAATTGCAAAGGCGGTTGAAGGTCAGGGGGCTGACAGCGTTTCATTGGTTAATACATTTCTCGGAATGGCTATTGATGCAGAAAAGCGCATACCTTTATTATCTACTGTAACAGGTGGATTATCAGGTCCTGCGATTAAACCCATCGCTTTGCGAATGGTTTGGCAGGTCTATAATGCAGTAAAAATACCTGTAATTGGCATGGGAGGAATCATGAATGCTACCGATGCAATTGAATTTATGTTGGCTGGTGCATCTGCAGTTCAGGTTGGAACCGCAATTTTTAAAGATCCTTTCATTCCTGTTCAAATTGTTGATGGGATAGAGAATTACCTGGAGCGGCATAAGTTAAA
The DNA here is from genome assembly GCA_020726265.1 of Draconibacterium orientale. Taxonomy (GTDB): domain Bacteria; phylum Bacteroidota; class Bacteroidia; order Bacteroidales; family Prolixibacteraceae; genus Draconibacterium; species Draconibacterium orientale_A. Next base: position 22,650 of record DYSZ01000023.1, on the reverse strand, counting down.
TTCAGTGAGTGAAATTGTAGGGGCTCTCCAAATTTAAATTGAATATTAGCTATATAGCTATCTGATAATTTTGCTGGTATTGCTCTGATTTTTGTATTGCCGTTTGAACAAAAATAAATTTGAAATTATCAAAACTGTAATGTGAACATTTCAATTTATTTCTTGTTGTATAAAATGAATATTGCAAATAAATCAAAATTCAAATCAAAAAAATGTCAGAATTTAAAATCATAATGCCAAAACTTGGCGAAAGTATCCAGGAAGGAACAATTACGAAATGGTTTGTAAAAGAAGGAGATACTGTTGAAGAAGACGACATGCTCTTTGAAGTTGCCACCGATAAAGTTGACTCAGAGATTCCTTCACCTGTGGATGGAAGAATTACTAAAATTTTCTTTCCAGAAAATAGTTTAGTTCCGGTTGGTGAAGTGCTTGCCATTATAAATACCGATGCTAACGCAGCCATACCCGAAGAAAGTACTGCAGAAGCGGTAGTTGCAAAAACAACTGAAGTTTCAATAGAAACAGCGCAAACGAAATCAGATGTTACTGAAAGTATTAAAAATCAGGCTACACGATTTTATTCTCCGCTGGTTAAAACAATTGCGTGTGAAGAAAATATTCAAATTGAAGAACTTGAAGCTATTTCTGGTTCTGGCGCAGGAGGACGCATTCAGAAAAAAGATATTCTGAATTATCTCGAAAATCGTGGCGAAAATAAACCACAAACGGTAACTAAAACTATTGCTCCGGCTCGTAAAACAGTTGCTCCAGTACCAGTTTCGATAGGTGCCGGAGACCAGATTCTTGAAATGGACCGGGTAAGAAAACTGATTGCTGAACACATGGTGATGTCAAAACAGGTTGCGCCACATGTTACTTCAGTTGTTGAAGCCGACGTAACAGAACTTGTTATCTGGCGAAACAACAATAAAGAGGCATTCGAAAAAAAATATGGAGAGAAAATTACCTACATGCCAGTGTTTACAGAAGCTGTGGCTAAAGCACTTTCTGAATTTCCACTCGTAAATTCATCGGTTGATGGCGACAGAATTATCATGAAAAAGGATATTAATGTTGGTATTGCCGTTGCCAAACCCGACGGAAACCTTATTGTTCCGGTGATCAGAAATGCCGAACAAAAAAACCTTGTAGGTTTAACCAAGGATTTAAACCGGTTGGCAAACGCTGCCCGAAATAATAAATTGTCAATGGATGATATTCAAGTGGGCACCTTCACAATAACCAATTTTGGTTCGTTCAGAAACCTCATTGGAACACCAATTATTAACCAGCCACAGGTTGCGATTCTGGCTACCGGAAGTATTGAAAAGAAACCGGCAGTGATGGAATTGCCTACGGGAGATGCAATTGTAATCAGGCACAAAATGTTCCTGTCGCTGTCATATGATCATCGGATTATTGACGGTGCTTTGGGTGGTGCATTTTTACGCAGAATTGCCGACCTGCTTGAACAGTTTGATATGAACCGTTCAATTTAATGTTATACAGTTAATACACTTTTACAATGAACGAATTGGAAATACCCAGGATTTATTCAATAAAAACCACTGATAAGGAAACTTTGCGGAAATGGTTATACCTTATGATCATTGGCCGTGCAATCGACGATAAAGCACCCAATTACCTGAAACAGGCGATAGGGTGGTCGTATCACGCACCATACGCCGGACACGATGGAATTCAGCTTGCCGTGGGATATCATTTCGAGAAAAATAAAGATCACATTTTTCTCTATTATCGTGAAATGCTTACTGCAATGGCCTGTGGCATGACTGCCGAAGAAATTATTTTGAACGGAATATCCAAAGCAACCGATCCATCGAGCGCCGGAAGGCACATGAGTAATCATTTTGCCAAACCGGAGTGGAATATTCACAGTGTTTCTTCATCAACAGGTAATCATACATTACATGCAGTTGGCGTGGCCCGTGCTATAAAATATTATGGTGAGAAGGCTGTGGCAATCAGCGGACAGGGAGAGTCGTCGGTTAGCGAAGGATACGTTTACGAAGCATTTAACGGAGCCGATAAAGAACAGCTTCCTGTAATATTTGTTATTCAAGATAACGGATACGGGATATCAGTCCCCAAAAAAGATCAGACAGCCAACCGCAAAGTGGCGAATAATTTTATAGGCTTGAAACACACCCGAATCATTCATTGCAATGGTAAAGATGTATTCGACTCGATGAATGCAATGGCCGAAGCTAAGCGAATTACCATCGAAGAATCAAAACCTGTAATTTTGCAGGCCAATTGCGTGCGAATACACTCTCATTCAAATTCTGACGACCATCTTCTCTATAGAAATGAGATGGAGCGAAATTATGTTCAGGATTACGATCCACTGGGAAAATTCAGAAGATTATTGGTTCGATACAATCGCTTTTCAGAAGCGGAAATTGAAGAAATTGAGCAGGAAGCACGGGCTGAACTTAAGCTCGCACACAAAGCTGCAATGAGTGCGCCTGACCCCTCACCAGAGTCGATTTACGATTTTGTTTTGCCTGAACCTTATGTATCGGAAATATATCCTGATGGATTGCATAATGAACATGGTGAAAAGAAAAAATTGATTACAGGTTTAAATGAAACGCTAAAAGCCGAATTCAGGCATAATCCTGACACTTTTATTTGGGGTCAGGATATGGCGAACAAAGATAAAGGTGGAATTTTTAATGTTTCGAAAGGATTACAGAAGGAATTCGGAGAAAAGCGTGTTTTCAACGCACCCATTGCCGAGGATTTTATAATGGGAACAGCAAACGGGATGTCGCGTTACAACGATAAAATCAGGGTAGTGGTTGAAGGTGCGGAATTTGCCGACTATTTCTGGCCAGCCATGGAACAATATGTCGATACAAGTCACGATTACTGGCGATCAAATGGAAAATTCTCGCCAAATATTGTCATTCGCCTTGCATCAGGTGGGTATATTGGAGGTGGCATGTATCACTCACAAAATATTGAAGGATCGCTTGCAAGTATTCCGGGAGTTAGGATTGTTTACCCTTCGTTTGCTGATGATGCAGCTGGATTATTGAGAACTGCAATGCGTTCGCGCGGTTTAACGATGATTATGGAACCTAAGGCACTTTACCAGGATCCAAAAGCTGCAACAGTAATTCCCGATGACTTTGAAGTTCCGTTTGGTAAAGCCCGGGTCAGAAAAGAAGGAAAAGACATTACTGTTTTAACCTACGGAAATACAACCCATTTGTGTATCGATGCTGCCAATAAACTTGAACACGAAGGATTCAGCCTTGAAGTAATCGATTTACGAAGTCTGGTTCCACTCGATGAGGAAACCATTCTTAAATCGGTTGAAAAAACCAATAAAGTACTGATTGTACACGAAGACAAGGTTTTTGGCGGATTTGGAGGCGAGCTTGCAGCCATTATCAGCGATAAAGCTTTCAATTTGCTCGATGCTCCCATTAAAAGGGTAGGGTCAACATTTACTCCGGTAGGTTTTAACCGCATTTTGGAAAAAGCAATTTTGCCGAATGCCGAAAAAATATACAAAGCAGCTAAAGATTTGTTGGACTATTAATTAAAACGAAATGAGTAACAAAGTAATTATCTATAGTTTTCACACCCAAAAATCAAAAAAAGTTGCCGAAAAGATTATTGAAGCTTTTGGCAATGAGAATATTGTGGCCGTTAATGCTGAAGAACTGACTTCGGAAATTTTTGAGAAAAATGATCATTTTATTTTAAGTGCACCAACCTGGTTTGATGGCGAATTACCAAATTACTGGGATGAGTTTATACCTGAACTCGAGGATATGGATTTGTCGAATAAAACTTTTGCAGTTTTTGGGTTAGGCGATCAACAGGGGTATCCCGAAAATTATTGCGACGCAATAGGTATTTTGGTTGAAGTACTTGAAAAATGTGGGGCAACAATTGTTGGCAAAATTCCGGCAGGTGGCTACACGTTTGAATCCTCAAGGGCATTGCGTGGCGATCATTTTGTCGGTCTGCCACTTGATCAGGAAAATCAGGCCAAATTAACCGGCGAAAGAGTTAAACGCTGGGTTGAGCAATTAAAAATTGAAATGCGATAAATTTTTGCAAAATAATTCTATTGAATAAGGGTTGTTCCTGCGGGAATAGCCCTTTTTCGTTATCAACAATAACCTTATTTCCTGAAACAATTCTGAATATGGTAATTCTCAGTTATTATTTTTCATTTCGGCATTTGATTCGTTTCCTGATATTTTTAATTGATTAATTTTGTGCCTTTAAAAATTCAAAAAATTGAAAAAATTGTCTGACACAAGATACATATTCGTTACAGGCGGGGTAACGTCATCCCTCGGGAAAGGAATACTTGCCTCATCGCTCGCCAAGTTGTTGCAGTCGAGAGGTTACAGTGTCACAATTCAAAAACTCGATCCATACATCAATATCGATCCGGGAACATTGAATCCGTATGAACACGGTGAATGTTTTGTAACTGAAGATGGTGCTGAAACCGATCTTGATCTTGGTCATTATGAACGGTTTTTGAACGAGGCAACATCGCAGGCTAATAACGTTACCACAGGCCGGATATACCAATCAGTTATCAGTAAAGAAAGAAAAGGGGATTATTTGGGCAAAACCGTTCAGATTATTCCGCACATAACCGACGAAATCAAACGGCGTATTAAAATGCTGGGCTCTAAAGGTAAATACGATATTGTTGTTACGGAAATTGGCGGTACCGTTGGCGATATTGAATCGTTACCTTATATCGAATCAGTGCGTCAATTGAAGTGGGAACTTGGCTCAAAAGCAATTGTAATTCATCTTACACTTGTTCCTTACCTTGCAGCAACCGGTGAATTAAAAACAAAACCAACACAACACTCGGTAAAACAACTGCTCGAAGAAGGAGTTCAACCCGATATTCTTGTACTTCGTACCGAGCATAATATTGAAGCTTCGGTTCGCGAAAAAGTGGCACTTTTTTGTAATGTGAGTATCGATGCAGTTGTTCAATCCATCAATGTGCCAACTATTTACGAGGTTCCGTTAAAAATGCTCGACGAAAAACTAGATATCACAGTACTCAAAAAATTAGGATTACCGGTACACGATAAAATTGATCTTTCGTCGTGGAACGACTTTTTAACACGTTTGAAAAACCCGACAAAAACCGTTGAAATAGGTTTGGTTGGGAAATATGTGGAATTGCACGATGCCTATAAATCGATTGCTGAAGCGCTTATACACGCTGGGGCAGAAAACCGCTGTAAAGTGGATATCAAATGGATTCATTCTGAAGACATTAACAACTCTAATTATACCGAAATCCTGTCGAAACTCAATGGTATTATTGTTGCGCCAGGATTTGGTCACCGGGGTATGAAGGGTAAAATTTTAACTGCAAAATTTGCCCGCGAAAATAATGTTCCTTATTTCGGAATTTGCCTTGGAATGCAAGTTGCCGTAATTGAATTTGCCCGTAATGTGTTGAAAATGGAAGATGCCGATTCTACTGAAATGTCACCAAAAACTCCGTATCCGGTTATCGACCTGATGGAACAGCAAAAAGGAATTACCGATTATGGTGGCACAATGCGACTTGGAGCTTATGAATGTCGTATTATAGAAAGTGAATCGAATGTTTGCAAAGCATACAATAAACTAACTATTCACGAAAGACATCGTCATCGGTATGAATTTAATGATGCTTACCGCGAAAAATTTATTGCAGCCGGTATGATTCCGGTAGGAATAAACCCGGATACCGACCTTGTGGAAATTATTGAAATACCAAATCACCGCTGGTTTGTTGGCGTACAGTTTCATCCTGAATACCGCAGCACGGTGTTAAACCCGCATCCGCTTTTTGTTGATTTTATTAAAAACTCGTTAGAATAAAACTTTAGCATGGATAAAAAATCGATAATTGGAATTGTTCTTATCTTTTTAATACTGGTTGTATTTTCTATTGTTAATCAACCGTCGAAAGAAGAAATTGAAGCAGCCAAAATAAGAAGAGACTCTATTGCCAATGTTGAGTCAGAAAAAGCAGCACTTATTTTGCAACAGCAACAAGCAGAACAAGTTGCACAGGAAATTACTGAAACAGCACCCGACTCGGTAAATGCCGATCTTCAGTTAAAAGAAAAAACTGACCAGTTTGGTGCTTTTGGTGTGGCTGCTATTGGTACAGAACAATTCTATACCCTGGAAAACAACCTGATGAAAATATCGTTCTCCAGCAAAGGAGGACGTATTTACTCTGTTGAACTGAAAAACTACCAGACACACGACTCTTTGCCGCTTATTTTGTTTGACGGATCTGATAACCGTTTCGGGCTTAATTTTTTCGCTCAGAACCGGACTATTCAAACCGAACAATTCTATTTTAACCTTGTTGGCGATAAACAAAATGTGGTGGTTAACGGCCCTGAAGTAAAAAAAGGGAGTGAAGGCCGGGATAAGTTTAATAAACAAAATCCGGGTTCAAAGGAAACAGTAAAATTCATACTTGAAGTTGCACCAGGTAGCTTTATTGAATATGTTTACACTTTGGAATACAACTCTTTCCTTGTTGATTTCGACATCAATCTTCAAGGAATGAACCAGTACATCGCCAATAATCAGAGTTTTCTGAATTTTAACTGGGCTATTGATGTTCCCCGCCAGGAAAGAATCTCGCAGTTTGGCGAGGACAGGTACACGAATATTACCTACAAGTTTTTAGACGACGAGGTTGATAATTTGTCGAATTCAAAATCGGAAGAAGAAAACCTGAGTACCCGTTTAAAATGGATCGGATTTAAACAGCTGTTTTTCAGTTCAACCATCATTGCTGACGAATCATTCCCAAATGCCCAGATTAAACAGGAAAAACGTGAAAAAGACTTGAAATACCTGGCCTCTTTCTCGGCTGATATTTCGTTGCCATACGAAGGTAAATCAACCGAAACGTTGGGGATGAAGTTTTTTTATGGACCAAATCATTACCAGACGCTGAAACAGTATGGCATTGATATGGAAAGACAAGTTGACCTGGGATATGCTATTGTTCGTCCTGTAAATAAGTATCTGATTATTCCGGTTTTTAATTTTCTCAGAAATTATATCGATAATTTTGGATTCATAATTTTACTACTGACCATTATAATTAAACTTATTTTATTCCCGTTCACCTTCAAATCATATGTTTCCCAGGCAAAAATGAGGGTTTTAAAACCCGAAATCGATGAGTTGAATCAAAAATTCGGAGCCGACAAGGTGATGGAAAAACAGCAGGCAACCATGGCTTTGTATAAAAAAGCCGGAGTAAACCCAATGGGAGGTTGTTTGCCCATGTTACTGCAAATGCCCATTTTATTTGCCATGTTCTTTTTCTTTCCAACTTCAATCGAATTACGACAGGAAGGCTTTCTTTGGGCCACCGACCTTTCCACATACGATTCAATCCTCAATCTGCCATTTACAATTCCTTTTTATGGTTCGCACGTAAGTTTGTTTTGCTTGCTGATGACTGTAACTACCATTATATCAACTGCAATGAACAGCCAGTCGATGAACAGCCAGTCAATGCCAGGAATGAAAACCATGATGTATATTATGCCAATAATGTTTTTGTTTATTTTGAATAGCTACTCTTCGGGGCTGAGCTATTATTATTTTCTGGCCAATGTAATTACTATTGGTCAAACTTACCTGATGCGCTTTTTTGTTGACGAGGATAAAATTCATGCTCAATTGCAAGCCAACAAAAAGAAACCGGTACAAAAATCAAACTTTCAGAAAAGGCTTGAAGATATGGCAAAACAACGTGGTGTGCAGATGCCAAAGAAATAACAAATAAATATTTTAATTCCGCTTAAACCATTTGTTTATCGGCACGTCGAATTATCCGTGTTGAAAAAAACAAATGGTTTAATTTTTTAAATGAATACGATATGAAGAAATCAGGAATTTTAATGTTGGTGATTATGATGATCTCTTTTGCAGGAATGGCCCAAAACAGGGGCGGAGGTCAGCAAAGGAGCCCGGAAGAAAGGGCAAAAAGCGAAACAGCCACTATTAAAGAAAAATGTGGGTTGGACACTGCCCAGGAAAAAAAGGTTTACGACCTTATTTTAGCTAATGGTAAAAAAACGGCTAAAATGCGTGAAGAGATGATGTCGGGTGGTGGCCCAAGTGGTGATATGCGCGAAAAAACGACAAAAATGCGCGAAGAACAAAATGCTGAAATAAAAAAGATTCTGACTGCAGAGCAGTACAAAAAATACGAAAAATACCTCGAAGAAAGACGTGCACAACGACAAGGCGGTGGGGGACCACGATAACTCCCCTGTTTGCCAACAAAAAAAAGCCTGAGTAATCAGGCTTTTTTTTTGTTTATTTTTTTACTGAAAGTATTTTCATTTGCAGCTTATCGTTCTTTTTGTCGAGCCCGACAGAAATGGTGTCGCCTTCGGTAATCGAGGCTTTTATAATTATTTCAGCCATTTCATCTTCAAGGTATTTCTGAATCGCCCTTTTTAACGGACGGGCGCCGAACTGAGGATCGTAGCCTTTTTCAGCAATAAAATCCTTGGCTGCCGGCGAAATCTTTAATTTATAATTTAACGATTCAACACGTTTATATAAATCCTTAATTTCGATATCGATAATTTTGTGTATGTGTTTTTTATCCAACTGATTAAACATCACCACATCATCAATTCTGTTAAGAAATTCGGGTGCAAACGCTTTTTTAAGTGCCTTTTGAATGACATATTTGGCATTTTCATTTTCACCTTCAGGCGATTTATTAATGTTAAAACCAACACCTTGTCCAAATTCCTTCAATTGGCGCGAACCAATATTCGATGTCATGATTATGATGGTGTTTTTAAAATCGATATTTCTTCCCAGGCTGTCGGTTAACCGACCTTCATCGAGTACCTGTAAAAGCAGATGAAATACATCGGGATGTGCTTTCTCAATTTCGTCGAGCAAAACTACTGAATAGGGTTTTCTGCGCACTTTTTCAGTCAGTTGACCGCCTTCTTCGTAACCTACATATCCGGGAGGTGCACCAACTATGCGCGATACCGAAAATTTTTCCATGTATTCACTCATGTCTATTCTGATAAGCGAATCGATGCTATCAAAAAGATAGGTTGCAAGAACTTTGGCCAATTGTGTTTTTCCCACACCGGTTGGACCAAGAAAAATAAACGACCCGATTGGACGGTTCGGATCTTTTAGTCCCGCCCGGTTGCGTTGAATGGCTTTAACAATTTTGGCAATCGCTTCTTCTTGCCCGATAACACTGTTCTTCAAATCGTTGGCCATGTTCATCAGCCTTTTGCCTTCAGCAGTGGCAATTCGCTGAACCGGAATACCCGACATCATGGCAACAACCTCTGCAACTTTGTGTTCATCAACTACTTCCCGGTGGTTGATCAGCTCTTTTTCCCAGTTCTCTTTTTCTTTTTCAAGCTGAAGCAGCAAATTCTTCTCCTTATCCCTGAAATTGGCAGCCAGTTCAAAATTCTGGCTTTTAACTGCGGCGATTTTATCGTCCTTTATTTTTTCAATTTTTTCTTCGAGTTTAATAATATTTTCAGGCACATTAATGTTCGAAATATGAACTCTTGAGCCAACTTCATCAAGCGCATCAATTGCTTTATCGGGTAAATAACGGTCGGTAATATACCTGGCCGTAAGTTTTACGCAGCTTTCAATAGCTTCTTTCGTGTAAATCACATTGTGGTGGTCTTCATAACGGCTCTTAATATTGTTCAAAATTTCAATGGTTTCGTCAACCGATGTCGGGTCAACCATAATTTTCTGGAATCTTCTTTCCAAAGCGCCATCTTTTTCAATGTGCTGCCGGTACTCGTCAAGTGTAGTAGCTCCGATACACTGGATATCGCCACGCGCTAAAGCTGGCTTCAACATGTTGGCTGCATCAAGCGAACCAGTAGCACCGCCTGCACCAACTATTGTATGAATTTCGTCGATAAAAAGAATCACATTATTTACTTTTGCCAACTCATTCAAAATTGCTTTCATTCTTTCTTCAAATTGTCCGCGGTATTTTGTACCGGCAACAATCGATGCAATATCAAGGCTTACAACTCTTTTATCAAACAAAATACGCGATACTGTTTTGTTGATGATTCTGATTGCCAATCCTTCGGCAATTGCCGATTTGCCAACGCCTGGTTCGCCAATTAATATCGGGTTATTCTTTTTTCTGCGACTTAAAATCTGAGCCAACCGTTCAATTTCTCTTTCTCTGCCCACAATTGGGTCTAAACTGTTGTCTTCGGCAAGTTTGGTAATGTCAATCCCAAAATTGTCGAGAACAGGTGTATCTGATTTTGTTGGAACACCCTTTTTCTGGCCGGGTTGTTGGCGTGATGGCCCTTTCGAAAATTCATCAGGAGCATCGTCATCTTCACTTTCCGGAAAATCAGATTTAGCTTCAATATCTCCTTTATAATCCTGAATTTGCGACCTCACCATGTAATAATTTACGCCAAACTCAACAAGCATTTGTGTTACAATGCTTTCGTTGTCTTTCAAAATAGCAAGTAACAAATGACCGCTGTTTACAGTCGTGCTTTTAAACGAACGTGCCTCAAGGTAAACCAGTTTAAGGGTCTTTTCAGTCGATTTAAGCATTACTACATCTGCTTTTTGATTGATTTCCCTTTCAGTTCGAACCTTTTTCTCGATAATCTCTTTTACTTCGGCCAACGCAATACCAAGGTTTTCAAGTATATCGGTGGCAATACCTTCGCCATCGCGCAATATTCCCAAAAACAAATGTTCCTGGCCAATATAGTCGTTCCCCAACCGAATTGCTTCCTCCCTGCTGTAGCCTATAATGTCTTTAATTCTTGGTGAAAACTGTGAATCCATATATTAAGTCTTTCAAATTATGTCGGTTAATTTTTTGACAAAAACTGTTCCCTCTGTATTGAGGCACTAAATTACTCAATTTTACTAACCCGATTCGGTGATGCTGTCAGAAGTTATAACAATTTGATGTGTAAAGCCTGCACAATTGACAGTTGAAATGTTAATATCTTCACATTACCCCCAAATTAAATCGGTTGAAAATATACCCTTAACACCAATGTTTTTGCTATTTTTGTCAGTCTTTTTTTTTAATATGAAAAATCTACCAAAATTAGTTATAAATGACTGAAGAAGAAAGGATTATAAGAATTAATATTGAGGAGCAGATGAAAACTGCTTACATCGATTATTCTATGTCGGTAATTGTATCACGCGCGTTGCCCGATGTTCGTGATGGATTTAAACCAGTACATCGCAGGGTGCTTTTCGGGATGAATGAATTAGGCATGTTTTCCAATCGACCTTATAAAAAATCTGCCAGAATCGTAGGCGAGGTTCTTGGTAAATACCATCCACATGGCGATTCATCGGTTTATTTCGCCATGGTTCGAATGGCACAGGAATGGTCGTTACGTTACCCAATGATTGATGGACAGGGAAACTTTGGATCGGTTGATGGTGATAGTCCAGCTGCAATGCGTTACACTGAGGCTCGTATGACCAAATTAGCTGAGCTAATGCTTGCCGATCTCGAAAAAAATACTGTTGATTTTCAACCCAATTTCGACGAATCTTTATCCGAACCTACCGTTCTGCCAGCCAGAATTCCCCAGCTGTTGGTTAACGGAACTTCGGGTATTGCAGTAGGTATGGCCACCAATATGCCACCGCATAATTTAAGCGATTCAATTAATGCAATAATTGCATATATCGATAATAACGATATTGATATTCAGAAACTCATAAAAATTATTATTGCGCCTGATTTTCCAACCGGGGGTATAATTTATGGTTACCAGGGAGTACAGGAAGCGTACGAAACCGGCCGTGGAAGAATAGTAATCAGAGGCAAGGCACATATTGAAAATGAAGGTGGCCGCGAAAAAATTGTGGTTACAGAAATACCTTATTTGGTGAACCGTGCTGAAATGATTCAGAAAACAGCCGACCTTGTTAACGAAAAGAAAATTGAAG
>DYSZ01000023.1:4936-10517 GCA_020726265.1 Draconibacterium orientale | reverse complement strand
CGTGCTGAAATGATTCAGAAAACAGCCGACCTTGTTAACGAAAAGAAAATTGAAGGTATTTCAAACGTAAACGATGAGTCGGACCGTGAAGGAATGCGCGTGGTTTACGACATTAAACGCGATGCAATGAGCAACGTGGTGCTAAACCAGTTGTACAAATACACTGCTTTACAAACATCATTCAGTGTAAATAACATTGCATTGGTACACGGTCGCCCTAAAATGCTGAATTTAAGAGATTTAATTCGACATTTTGTAGATCACCGACACGATGTGGTAATTCGCAGAACCAAATATGAACTCGATCAGGCTTTAAAACGCGCTCATATTCTTGAAGGATTAATTATTGCGAGCGATAATATCGACGAAGTAATTGCAATCATCCGCTCTTCATCAACTCCAGATGAAGCGAGAGACAGGTTGATGGAAAGATTTAATCTGAGCGAAATTCAGGCTCGCGCCATTGTTGAAATGCGTTTGCGTCAACTTACAGGTCTCGAACAGGACAAACTTCATAAAGAATACGAAGAAATAAAAGCACAGATTGAATACCTGAAAAGTATTCTTGCTGATGTTAATTTGCGCATGCAAATCATTAAGGATGAACTGATTGAAATTAGAGAGAAATTTGGTGATAAACGGCGTTCAGAGGTAGTTCCAAATGCTGAGGAATTTAATCCTGAAGATTTTTATGCCGACGAGGATATGGTAATCACCATTTCGCATTTCGGCTATATAAAACGTACTCCGCTTACCGAATTTAAAGCACAGGGGAGGGGAGGAGTTGGCTCAAAAGCGAGCACAACCCGCGACGAGGATTTCCTTGAGCATCTCTTTATCGCATCAATGCACAACACTTTACTTCTCTTTACCGAGAAAGGGAAATGTTACTGGCTGAAAGTTTACGAAATACCGGAAGGGACAAGGACATCAAAAGGCAGGGCAATTCAGAATATTCTGAATATTGAACCCGATGACAAAATTCTCACATTCATTAATGTGAAAACTTTGGCCGACCAGGATTTTATCAATAACAATTACATTATTCTGGCCACGAAAAATGGAATCATAAAAAAAACCACACTCGAAGCCTATTCACGTCCACGGCAAAATGGGGTTAATGCCATTACCATCAGGGAAGGCGACCGTTTGCTTGAAGCACACCTGACCAATGGAAAAAGCGAATTAATGCTTGCAGTACGCTCAGGAAAAGCAATTCGTTTTAATGAAGAAAAAGTACGCCCGATCGGCAGAACAGCTTCCGGTGTTCGTGGTGTAACGCTGGGTAGCGAAACTGATGAAGTGATTGGTATGGTTTGTGTACAGGACGAAAGTGAAGATATTCTGGTAATTTCGGAAAATGGCTACGGCAAACGTTCGAAAATTGAAGACTACAGGATTACGAATAGGGGAGGAAAAGGCGTGAAGACCATCAACATTACCGAAAAAACAGGTAATTTGATTGCAGTAAAAAGCGTTTCGAACGACAATGATTTGATGATTATTACGCAGAACGGATTGACAATCAGGTTAAATGTAAATGCCATTTCGTTGCTCGGAAGAGCTACTCAAGGTGTTCGACTGATTAACCTGAAAGGCGACGACAGAATAGCCTCAGTTGCACGAATTCATGTGGATACATCAGATGAAGCTGGTGAAATCACTGATGGAGATGATGATTCAGACAATATTAATTTGGATGTGCAGGAAAATGAATAAATAACTGATTAATAAAAATTTGCTTGATAAAATGTTGCAATCATATATTTTTGTAGAAAAATTTAAAACCATTTTAAAAATGAAAAGAACAATTATTTTACTAGCCTTGTTAGTTGCATTTTCGGCAACCTTCGCCCAGAAAGGAAAAGTTACCACGGCACAAACCTTAAAAGATGCCGGAAAACTTGATAAAGCACTGGAAGCTATTGAAGAAGCAGCTAACGTATCTGATCCAAAAGCAGAAAAATCAGCAAACTGGCCAAAAACATGGCAGGTGAGAGGTGAAATTTATCAGGCTATCGGGCAATCGAAAGACGAAAACTTCAAAAAATTGAGCAAAGATCCATTAACTGAAGCTTTTAATTCATATAAAAAAGCTATGGATCTGGATGAAAAACATGCCATTGATAAAAGCGTTAAAATGAATCTTGTTTTGTTGACAAACGATCTTACCAATCAGGCGGTGCAGGCTTTTCAGGAAGAAAACTATGAAAAAGCGCTAGCATCATTTGAACAGATTCTTGCTATTAACGATATGCCTGTAATCAAAGCAGATAATCCTGGCGCGGTGGATACTGTAATTATTTTTAACTCGGCATTAGCAGCGTACAACGCTGAAAAATACGATGTTGCTATAAAATATTATAAAGAATCGGCAAAATATGGCTACAATGGCGCACGCACATATAGCTTAATGTCAGCTGCTTACCAAATTCAGAAAGACACTGTTGGTGCATTGAATTGTTTGAAAGAAGGGTTTGAAAAATATCCTGAGGACAACTCAATTCTTGAAGGATTGATTCAAATTTACATGGATCAAAACAAAACAGATGAAGCAATGCAAAATCTTGAAAAAGCAATCGCTCAGGATCCGACAAAACCACGTTATTATTTTGCACAAGGTGCCCTTTATGAAAAATTGGGTAATGAGAAAAAAGCTATCGAAACCTACAGTAAGACTATTGAAGTTGACCCCACATTTTTTAATGCTTATTACAATTTAGGGGCACTTTATTACAATAAAGGTGTTCAGCAAATGGAAGTTGCAAAAGATGTTCCGGCTAATGAAAATGCACGTTATGAAGCTGAAATGAAAAAAGCCGATGAATGGTTTGTAAAGGCGTTACCTTTTATGGAAAAATGTAATGAATTACAGTCTGGCGATAAAATGGTTCTTGAATCACTTAAAAACCTTTATTATCGCTTGAAACAAATGGACAAATACAACGCTGTACTTGAACAGATTGAAAAATCAAAATAAAGTCATAATAAAAGGAGGGCTTGTTCTCTCCTTTTTATTAAAATACACATATTAACATAATATAAATTATAAGACAATATGATTTTGCGATATTTTGCCATAAACAAACGTGTTTACATGAATATTCATACTTTGCAGGTAATTGAAATACGGCAATTTGAAACGCTCAATAGTTTTGAAATTAACCCGGATTAGGGCTCTGGCACAATCCGGTGATGCATAAAAAAGGCAGTCTCGCTGAGTGAACTGCCTTTATACATTTGTATTTTTTGTGAAAATTAATCTTCCATTTCGTCGATAACCCTGATTTTTTCTTTCAGCGATTCAATTTTCTGACGGGTATCTTCAATTTTACGTTTTACATCTTCAATTAAAACTTCAGCATTTTTTGATTTGGCAAAGAACCCGATATTGTTGTCTAACAAAACCAGGTCGTTTTCGAGCTGTTTCAGTTTGGTCATGTATTTTTCGCGTTCCATGCGCATTTTGCTTTGGCCGCGCGATGATTCAGAAAAGTTTGACATTTTTGATTTAAATCTCATTAGGTTTCGCTTTTCTTCGTTAATGCTCAACTGGTCGAAAAGCCTGCTGATTTCTTCCCTGAATTTATTCTGAATTGCATCTTTCTTTTTAAACGGCACATGCCCGATTTCAGTCCAGCGGCGCTGAATTTCGCGCAGCTGTTTCAGGTTTTCCTCAGCATCAGCTGATGGTTTAAAGTTTTCAAGTTCGGCAATTATTTCTTCTTTCATCCGCAGATTATCAACCTGTTCGGTATCAACATCAGAAAAATGTTCTGATTTTTTGTCGAAGAAGAAATCGCAGGCAGCACGGAAACGTTTCCAAATGGCATCGGAATGTTTGCGTGGAATTGACCCAATTTCTTTCCATTTTTTCTGAATATTGATGAAATCCTGCGTGGCTTTTTTCCAGTCGGTATTTTCGCGAAGTGCTTCAGCCTGAACGCAAAGATCGATCTTCAGTTGCAGGTTATTTTGCTGCGATTCTTTATTTTTTGAATAAAAATCACGTTTCTTGTTAAAGAAATTATCGCACGCATTTCTGAAACGTTCGTAAATTTTGTTGTTGTCTTTTTTTGGAGCAAAACCAACAGTGCGCCATATTTTTTGTAATTCAACCAGTTCCTGCGATTTGGCATCCCAATCTTTGTAGCTGATGATTTCCGATTCGCAGATTTCCTCTACTTTTTCGCACAGGGCGATTTTTGCATCGTAGTTTTTCTTTTGATCTGTTTTTTTCGAATCGAAAAAATCCTGGTGTTTTTTATTGATTTTTGAAGTTACTAGTTTAAACCGCTCCCAAACATCATCTTTGTTGTCGCGCGGTACCGGACCAATTTCACGCCATTGTTCGTGGAATTTCTGAAGCGTGTTAAACGCTTTAATAATATTAGGTTCAACCAGTAATTCTTCGGCTGCCTCACATATTTTTATTTTGTTTTCGAGGTTCTTTTTCAGGTCGAGGTCGCGCAATTCACGGTTGATTTTAATATAATCGTAAAAATTTTCGACGTGAAAATGGTAAGTATCCCACAGGTTTTTCATTTTTGCCTGTGGTACCGGGCCAAGTTCACGCCATTCGCGTTGCAAATCCCTGAATTCGTTAAATGTTTTATTAATCGATTCTTCGTTGTTAATCAGTCCTTTAATTTTTTCGATGATTTCGAGTTTTCGGGCCAGATTATCTTCTTTTTCAGAATCGAGTTGTTTATTGTGTTCTCTTCTTATTTGGTTGTAACGTTTTAAAAGTTCCTTAATATCATTTTCATACGGATCTTCGTCAGCTACAAATTCTTCAGTATTTCCACCAGCTTCAATAAAAGCCGCCTTGTCTTTTTCAATATGGTCGTTACGGTGTTTATAAAATACTGCTTTTATTGCTTCAACATCACCCTTAATCTCGTTTTGTTCTGCACTCTCAACGGCTTCGCGAAGCGCATTAACCAACTCAATCTGGGAGTATGCAGAGTAATCGACTTTTGCTGTCAGATCAACAAATTCATCCGAAATATCAATCGGTTGTTGATGTTCGATTTCCTCTTCAATATTCACCTTTTCAGCTTTTCTCTGAAATATAGGTGTATTTTTTGCCTCGTTCCACAATTCTTCAACTTTATCAATTGCTGGTTGGGCTACTTCAGTAATTTTATCAGAAACTTTGTCGGCAACCTCATTCAGTTTTGCTTTGGCTTTTTCTATGTTTTCTTCATCTAAAAGCTCTTCGATTTTGTTAACAGCAGGCTGAACTACTTCAGTAATTTTATCAGAAACTTTGTCGGCAACCTCATTCAGTTTTGCTTTGGCTTTTTCTATGTTTTCTTCATCTAAAAGCTCTTCGATTTTGTCAACAGCAGGCTGAACTACTTCATTAATTTTATCAGAAACTTTGTCGGCAATTTCACCGAGTTTTGCTTTGCCTTTTTCAATATTTTCTTCATCCAAAAGCGCTTCAATCTTATCGACAGCGGGCTGAGTAATTTCGGTTATTTTATCCGAAACTTTATCGGCTATTTCACCCAATCTGGATTTGCCTTTTTCAATATTTTCTTCATCCAAAAGCGCTTCAATCTTATCGACAGCG
>DYSZ01000023.1:0-4836 GCA_020726265.1 Draconibacterium orientale | reverse complement strand
GGCTGAGTAATTTCGGTTATTTTATCCGAAACTTTATCGGCCAGATTACCTAATCTGGCAGCACCTTCGGCAATTTTTTCATCAATTTCAACTGCTTTCTCTTCCAGTTTTTCTTTTACTTCTGCTACTTTTTCCTCAACAGAATCGAAAAACTCAGCTATCCTGCTTTTTTCTTCCTTTTCAGGCTCAGATTGCTCTTCATCAGTAACTTCTTCAGCCGTCATTTCAGATTCGGCATCATCAGGCTCAGCTGCAGCTGGTTTCTTTTTTGTTGTTTTTTTTGCCTTCTCCGGACCTTCGTCCGTTACGTCCGCATCGTTCTCAGCCGATTCAACTGCCTGCCCTTCTTCGGGTGCAATTGCATTTTTTTCCAACTCTTCAGAGTTTTTCAGATCTTTAGATTTCATGAGTATATTTTTTAAACCACTACTAATGGTGTGCGTTATTTTTTTTTAGCGCTACGAAAATATACATTACGCCCTAATAGTCAAAGTTTTTGGAGTAAAATATAAGTGTTTACTGATATTAAAGACTACTTTTTGGGATAAAAACAGGGAATGTACAAAACCTGATACCATAATTAAATCGCTGTTAGCCAATTACTTTTCAATTGATATGTTTTGTAACAGTGTTCAACAACAGCTGTAATAACTTCATTTACAGTTAAAAACATAACTTTTGTTATATTTTGATAAATTCGGGTTGAGTAAATTGTGAACCTTAAACAGGAGATCAGAAATACAGTGTAGTGCTGACTTTTGTGCAATCAATTTAAATTTATTATGATGGGGTAAAAATTTTCTTTTTAAGCAATCAGAATTCGTGCAGGAGCCAAATGGCAGAAGCCATTCTACGGAGTTTTGATAAAAATCTGGAAATTTATTCAGCAGGGATTGATCCAGTTGATCAAATAAGTCCAGTGGTCATCGAAGTTCTTGGTGAAGCCGGAATTAAACTGAATCCAAGTGTTCCACAGCATTATTCGAAGTTTGTTCACCTTGAATTTGATTATTTAATAACCGTTGCCGATGGCACTAACGAAAATCTGAAAATTCCGGAAGCGATAAAATACAAACGCAAAATGCATCTCGGTATCCGAAATCCATACAGGCATTTTAAAGACAGAAATGAGCTGAAAGAAAAGTGCGCCGAGATAAGGGATGAAATTTACAGCGAACTTGACTATTTTTACGAAAAGATTATCAAAAAAGAAATCGCCTGTTTTAACCGATAAGCTTTTCAATTTCTTCTGGTGTCACTGGCATGCGTTCACCAAGAATGCGACCACCTGTTTCAGTAACCAGAATGTCATCCTCGATGCGGATTCCGCCAAAGCCGATGTATTCATTTACCTTTTCGAAGTTGATAAAGTCGGTATTTATTTTTTCTGATTTCCATTTGTCGATTAATGCCTGAATGAAATAAATACCTGGTTCGTTGGTAATTACAAAGCCCGGCTGTAGCCTTCTACCCAGACGTAAATATCCTGTTCCGAATTGTTTTACCGGTTGAATTTCTTCGTCGAAACCCACATGAATCTGGCCGAGGTCTTCCATGTCGTGAACATCGAGTCCCATCATGTGGCCCAGTCCGTGCGGGAAGAATAGCGCATGTGCTCCGTTTATCACTGCCTCGTCAACGTCGCCTTTCATCAGACCTAAATTTTTCAATCCGTTTGCAATAACTTTTGCCACTTCCAAATGAACCGAAAGATAGGTAACACTTGGTTTTACAAGGCTTGTGGCAGTATTGTTGGCAGCGAGTACTATTTCATAAATTTCGCGTTGTTTTGTGGTGAATTTTCCACCAACCGGCGTGGTACGGGTAAAGTCGCAGGCATAATGCAGTGCCGATTCAGCGCCGGCATCAGTAATCAAAAGGCGACCTTTTTCAAGAAATTGCGAATGATTGTGATTGTGCAATGTCTCGCCATTTTGTGACAGGATAATCGGAAATGCAGTTATTCCTCCTCCACTTATGGCAATTCCTTCAATGGTACCGGCAATGCGTTGTTCCCATTCGCCGGGGTGTGCCATTTTCATGGCAGTTACATGCATCTGGTAACCAACAGCACAAGCTTTTTCAATTTCGGCAATTTCGCCAGCATCTTTTATGGAACGCAGCGATACTATTGCTTTTATCAGCGGCACCGAAGCTTTTTCTACAACCTGACTCACTGGAATACCAAGCAATTCGTGTACAAGAATTTTGTTTTCACCTCGGTAAGGCGGTAAATAATGAATGGTTCTGCCTTGTTTTTTTGCTTTCTCTATTGATTCAGCAAAAGCTGCGTAAGGCAAACAGTTCTTAACCCCAACTTTTTCTGCTTTGTCTTTTAGCATAACCTGAGGTCCTATCCAGATGATATCAGCTATGGTTGCATCATCACCAAAGAGGAAATCTTCATCACTGTCAAGGTCGATAACCGCAGCCAATCCAGGGAAATCGAGGCCGAAGAAATACAGAAAGTTACTGTCCTGCCGGAAATGATAGGTATTATCGGGGTAGTTCATTGGAGATTCAGTGTTCCCCGGAAATATGGCAATGCCCTTTAACCCTTTGTTTTTTAATGAATTTCTTCTTCCGGTATAAGTTGCAGCTGAAAACATATCAATCTAATCTTAGTGTTCGTGCAAATATAATTAAACGGGTACCACAGAAACTGACATTTATCTTTTAAATTGTAAAAATGTTTTTCCTTTTAAATCACAGGTTATGTAAAACAAAATGTTGATTATTTTCGTAAGCACAAAAAAACGAAAATCATGAGCAGCAATTTACTCTTACAATACCTGAATAAACGGTTAGTTGAAAATGAACCACACAATAGTATGAATGTTTCTGCTTCAAAACCTTTAATTACCATTTCCCGGGAGGTTGGGTGCAACGGCGTTAAGCTGGCTAATTTACTTGCCGAAAACCTGAACAGAAAAAATCCACCTGTTCAGTGGAAAGTTATCAGCAAAGAAGTTTTTTTTGAAAGTGCCAAAGAGTTGAATATGAATCCTGAACAAATCAGGAAGACACTAAATCAACGTGAAAAATTTACTTTCGAAGAGATTATCAAAGCCTTTAACGACAAACGGTACAAAAGTGAGCAAACCATTGCCAAAACCACGCGCGAGGTGATTTATCATTTTGCCACCGATGGTTACTGCATTATTGTTGGCCGTGCAGGAAATATTATTGCAAAAGACATAAAGACTGCGCTGCACATCAGATTAATTGCGCCTCTTGAATACAGGATAAAAACCATTATGGAAAATAATCAGCTTACGCGCGAAAAGGCAATTGAATTTATTCGGAAAGTTGAAGTAGAACGTGTTGCTTTCAGGGAAACAATTTTTGGTGATAAAATACACGAGGAAATGTTTGATCTGATTTTAAACCGTGATTCGTTTAGTAATGAGGAAATGATTGAAATGATTGAGTTTGCAGCAAAAAAGAAAGGGATTTTCAGTTAACGGAATCTGGCGTTTGTGGTTTATAATTCAGACAAAACGGCGGTATCAAATCAATGATAACCGCCATTTTGCTAATAAAATAGTCCTTCAAATTACCCTGTAATTTTTGCCGGCAATCCTTTTACTCTTACGGGTTTTAAACTGTCGGGCTTTATTTCGAACATATCATTGGTTGTTAAACCACACTCCTGTATCATTTGAATACAGTATTCAAGTTTACCCAAATCATTTCCGGTATTGTTTGTTCCAAACGAAAACTTCACTCCGGCTTCTTTCGCCATTTTTATCATTTCTGCTTTTGGTGTTTTGTATCTGGCATTAATTTCGAGTGCGATATTATTATCTGCCAGCACTTTAACCACACGTTCCATTCGTTCTTTTGTCCACAATGCATCATATTCTCCCATTAACTGGGCAGGAAGAACTGTTGGGTTTACATAAATATCAACGGGTTCCTGCGAAAAAATAGCTTCTATTTTGGTCACCAAATCATCCATAAACTGCTGTTTGTCGTCAACCCAAACTTCTTCCGGAATCCAAATTCTGTTGCGTCGTCCTTTCGAATCGGTAAAAGTCATTGCATCGGTAAAAACATAATCGAATTTTGCCACAGCGTCGGGCGAAAACAGGGTCACCCATTCGCGTCCTTCGGCCTGCATTCCTTTAAAAGTCGGGCTTCCTTTAACCACATCCATATAAGCATACAACGATGAATCGTTGGTAACCGGAAAATGCAAACCGCAGTTGGGTGCAACTCCGTAATTGATACCCAGTTTTTGAGATTTCTGTAAAATACTGTCAATGGTTAATGTTCCTTTTAAGTGAACATGAAAATCGACAAACGGAAAACCCGGCTGCATCAGTTTTGTAACAGTAGCATCCCATGCTTCATCAGCAACTGGAACCGGGGTTGAATCGGCCAGTTCTTTTACCCTGATATTACGGAAATAAACTGTGCTTTTTGGATCGTGTGCCTGCAGGGCAAAAGTGCCTTTCCCAAGCAGAATTTTTTCGCCTCCCTCCCATCGCCAAGGTTTATCCGGCTGAATGTATTCGTTAACTTTTACATCGTTCACAAATACTTCAATCATATTCTCAACCACTTTCACGCGCATTTTAAACCATTCATTATCATTAACAATTGGATAGTACACATTACGGATGCTGTAAATACTGCCTGTTTTCTTTCGTTCTTTATAATTTCCGGTTCCCTCGTATGAATTATTGACCTGGATTTCGTATCCTGCAGCCGGCCAGCCATCGGCCTGGTATTTGGTGTGAATAAAAATTCCTGAATTTGAATGTTCCAGCGTTTTTATTTCAGTTTCAAATTCGAAATTCTTGAAATTACCATCGTAAAAAAGATGGCTGC
>DYSZ01000315.1 GCA_020726265.1 Draconibacterium orientale | reverse complement strand
TATTGCCCCGGCCTTCAGACCGGGGTTTTAAAAATATTTGAGATTGAGGGCTTTAGCCACATTATGCATTTCCTGAAAAGTTTTCAACAGCATACAAAGGATAAATTTCAATATTACCGATTCTCCCGAAATTTTCCATTGAAGTACGAATGCCAACCCTGGATTTTTTCAACGCCATAAAACGATAAAGACTTTGCATTGAACCTTTTGTTCCCGACTTCACTTCAAATGGAATGATTGTATCATTTTTTGATATTACATAGTCCACTTCGGCCTGAGCGCCTTTTTCAAGCCGCAGCCAGTAATAGAGTTCCTGGCGTTCAAAACAACTTCCATATTTCAATAGTTCCAGGCCAACAAAAACTTCTGCCAATGTTCCTTTATTCACTAAATTAATATCCGTTGAAAGAAGTATATTGTCCATATCAAGATTGAGCAGCCTTTGCAATAAGCCCGTATCCATAAACAGATATTTGCGAAACTTCGTATTTACTTCTGCCCCCAACGGCACACCATTGGCTGCTGTATGCGTAACCGGCATAATAATACCCGCCATTGACAGTAATTCCAAAGCCTCCTTTATTTTCGCCGGTTCCATATCGGGTGATACCTGGGAATAAATAAACTTACAACCCGATTGCAATGCTACCGAGCGAAGAGTTTGCTGTAAAATTACGGGAGATATTCGCTTTTTGTACTTTGCAAAATCATCGGTATAGGTTTCTAAAATATCATTTTGTACATGGCGACAAGCCAAATAGTCCGATTTTTCAATCCAGGTTTTTACACTCTCAGGCATACCGCCAACCAACAAAAAAGTACGCAGGTAATCTGTTAATTTTCTGTGAATGGGTTCTAACATAGGATGATCCATCGTTGCGTTGCGTTTTTCGTCCACCAGCCTGTCGAGTCCCTGCGCCTGCAAAAATTCATTAAACGAAAATGGGTACATGTACAATGTACGTATGCGGCCAACACCAAAAGAAGGTATTTCCTGCAAAGCAAACTCCAACAAAGAACCTGCTGCAACAACATGTAATTCGGAAAATTCCTCGTAAAAAAAACGGAGCGAAGCAATCGCAGGTAAACAAGCCTGTATTTCATCGAAAAACAGAAGTGTTTTACCGGGTTGAATGGGTAAATTATAGATAGCCGATAATTTGCTGCAAATTTCTTTGGGGTTTAACGAGGCGCTGAATAGTTGTTTAATATCAGGATTACGTTCAAAATTTACTTCCAAAAAATACTTAAATGTTTCTCCTAAGTGGCGCACAGCAGATGATTTCCCAACTTGTCGGGCGCCACGTAACAACAAAGGTTTATGGTGTGTATCGTTTTTCCAGGTTTTTAACCGGAGGTCAATGGCTCTCGGAAAATAGAGGCTGTTTCTTTTCATCCTGCGGGTCTTGGTTATTTACAACAAAAATAATAATTTTGCAGAAATATACCACCACAAGTTTCGCATTTTTTCAGAAATGCATGATCACAAAATTTTCAGTTTCAGATTATAGGTTTCAGGTTCAAGGTTGTGTCCACTCCGAAAAGGCAAAACAAACAATGGGTTGCTATTTATCATATCGT
>DYSZ01000314.1 GCA_020726265.1 Draconibacterium orientale | reverse complement strand
ATGATATTTCCGGGCAGGGATAAATTAACAGGAAAAGTTGAAATAGATGAAACCTGGATATTTCGGTCTAAGCTGACCCCCCGGATTCGGGATGTAAATTAGCCGGTTTGTGCTAAATAATTGGCTGACATTTCGGCTGATGCTGACCCCTTTTATCGGTTTTTTAGTTTTTGGTGTGCCGCCCCGCGATACATTTCGGAGCAAGTTGACCCCTTTGTTGTTAACAGGGCAATAAATCTGACCGGCGGCGGCGTATCATTTCGGACTAAACTGACCCCTCTCGCAGTTTTGGTTTTTATTCGTGGTTTTTTATAAACCACAACAAAAAGATTACAGATGGCAGGAAAACCAAAACGTATGGGACAGATAAAACAATTACTCCGTTTACACGGGCAGGGACATGGGAAAAAAACCATTGCCCGCCAGTTGAACATGAGCAGGAACACGGTGAAAGCTTACCTTCAGAAAATTGAAACAGGTGAGTTTTCCATCGATTCATTATTATCGCTTGACGAACCGGTGCTCGAAGGCAAGCTCTTTGCCGGAAACCCTTCGTACAAGCAAGACAGGTATGAGGGCATAAAAGACGAACTCGGTTATTTTGCCCGGGAACTGGTAAAGGTTGGTGTAACGCGGCGCGTGCTTTGGGACGAATACCATCAAAGCAATCCTGACGGTTACCGTTACACGCAGTTTTGCCACCACCTGGGGCAGTACATGAAGAATAAAAACCCGTCGATGGTTTTGCACCATAACGCTGGTGAAAAACTGTTTATCGATTTTGCCGGGAAAAAATTATCGTATGTTGACAGGGAAACCGGCGAGATAATCGAATGCCAGGTTTTTGTTGCCTGTTTGCCGCACTCCGACTATAGTTTCGCAATGGCAGTGCGGAGCCAAAACACAGGCGATTTTATTTATGCACTCTCTTGTTGCCTGAACCAGTTGGGCGGTGTCCCGCAAACACTGGTTCCCGACAACTTAAAATCAGCCATCATAAAAGCTAACCGGTATGAACCGGACATCAACCAGGTACTGGAAGATTTTGCCAACCATTACGGAACAACTGTTACCCCAACCCGTGTGCGAAAGCCAAAGGACAAGGCGCTGGTGGAAAACCAGGTCAAACTGGTTTACAGCCGGGTATATGCCCGGTTACGCAACCAGCAGTTCTTCGATCTGCCATCACTGAACATGGCAATCACTGAAAAGGTAAAAGAACACAACCAAACCCGGATGCAGCAAAAAGATTACTGCAGGGAGGAAAAGTTCCTTTCCGATGAAAAGCCGGTTTTAAAGCCACTTGCTGAAACAGCCTTCGAAATTAAATTTTACAAAGAACTAAAAGTGGCCAAAAACAACCACATTTATTTAAGCTGCGACAAACATTACTACAGTGTCCCGTTTATCCATACCGGCAGCAAGGCAAAAGTTATCTACACCCGTTCGATGGTCCGTATTTATGTGAAAGGGGAGCAGGTTGCCGTTCATCCGCGCAACTACAAAACCAGTGGGTACAGTACAGACAAAGAACACCTCTGTTCGCAACACCGCCATTATTTGGACCGCAGCCCGGAATACTA
>DYSZ01000147.1 GCA_020726265.1 Draconibacterium orientale | reverse complement strand
CAGGCTTTTGAAGTTTTTTGATTTCTCCTTTCGTCGGGGTGACAAGATTTGAACTTGCGACCCCCCGCCCCCCAGACGGATACGCTACCAGGCTGCGCTACACCCCGAACTTGATTGCCATATTTATTTTGGCCGTGCAAAAATAACCGATGATTTATCATTTGCAAAACTTTTACTCTTTTTTGTCAATGGAGTAACTGAATAGTTTTTGTCTATTCAGGTTTGTAATTATTGATTGTATTTATTCGTCGCGTTTTAAGATGTTTTATACTTTTGTTCAACTTTAAAAAATTCACAGCTATGTTTAAACCACTTGATATTAATGAAAGTAATAATAGTCAACCTGTTGTTTCGGGTGACTCAGAAAAAGTAAAATGCCTGATTATTGGTTCAGGACCTGCCGGTTACACTGCCGCAATTTATGCAGCACGTGCCAACCTTAGCCCTGTGATGTACGAAGGGTTACAACCCGGTGGACAGTTGACCACCACTACGGAAGTGGAAAATTTTCCCGGATATCCAGAGGGAGTTACAGGCCCGGTGATGATGGAAGACCTGAAAGCCCAGGCTGCACGATTTGGTACCGATATTCGCTGGGGAATGGCGACAAAAGCTGATTTCTCAGGAGAAGTTCACAAAGTTTGGATTGATGACTCGAAGTTGATTGAAGCTGAAATAGTGATAATTGCCACTGGAGCAACAGCGAAATATTTAGGACTCGAAGATGAAAAGAAATACGCGGGCGGTGGCGTTTCTGCCTGTGCAACCTGCGATGGATTTTTCTATCGTGGAAAAGATGTGGCTGTTGTTGGCGGTGGTGATACGGCTGCCGAGGAAGCGATGTATTTGGCTGGATTATGCCGTAAAGTTTATTTGATTGTTCGACGCGATGAATTGCGTGCATCGAAAGTGATGGCTGACCGTGCAAAGAAAACAGCAAATATTGAAATCCTTTGGAAACATCAGACCAAAGGGTTACTGGGTGATAATGGCGTAGTTGAAGGTGCTGTTCTTATTAAAAATCAGGGAGAAGCAGGCGAAGAAGAAGTAAAGATTAAAATTGACGGATTTTTCCTTGCCATTGGTCACAAACCCAACTCCGATATTTTTAAGGAATACATCGATACCGACGAAGTAGGTTATATTAAAACCATACCAGGTACTTCAAAAACAAAGGTTCCCGGAGTTTTTGCCTGTGGCGATGTTCAGGATTCACATTATCGCCAGGCGGTTACCGCCGCTGGTTCAGGCTGCATGGCAGCAATCGATGCCGAAAGGTATTTGTCTGAAAAACATTTGTAATTTTGAAATTAAGGTAATAAAAAAGGGAACCAATCGGTTCCCTTTTTTATATCGCAATATTTAAATCTTATTTGTCCACTTTTACTGATGCCATCTCGGTTGTGGAGTATTTCCCATCCAGAAGCTTTTTGCGCACTGCGGTAAATGCTTTTACTGTTAAATCCACATCTTCAAGCGTATGAACAGCAGTTGGAATCAATCGAAGCAAAATGTCTCCTTTCGGAATTACCGGGTAAACCACCATTGAGCAGAAAATGCCATAGTTCTCGCGTAAATCATAAACCAGGTTGGTGGCTTCAGCTTCGCCACCTTTCATGTAAACAGGAGTAACTGCCGTATTTGTTTTGCCAAGGTCGAAACCCGCATCGCGCAATCCTTTCTGAAGAGCAGCAACAATTGTCCACATTTTTTCTTTAAACTCAGGGCGTGTGCGAATCAGTTCAAGCCTTTTCAAACCACCAATTACCATTGGCATTGGCAGTGATTTGGCATAAGTCTGAGAACGCATATTGTATCGCAGATAATAGCAAATGTCAGTGTCGCAGGCAATAAAACCACCGATTCCGGCCATCGCTTTTGCAAATGTGGCAAAATACAGGTCGATTTTATCCTGAACACCCTGGTGTTCGCCTGTTCCGGCGCTGGTTTCACCCATCATTCCAAAACCATGGGCATCGTCAACCAGCATACGGAATTCAAATTCATCTTTTAAAGCAGCAATTTCGGCAAGTTTACCCATGTCACCGGCCATTCCGAAAACACCTTCCGTAATTACAAGTATGCCACCTTTTTGTTTTTCAGCAAGTTTTGTAGCGTGAATAAGCTGTTTTCGAAGACTGTCGATATCGTTGTGAAGAAAAACAAAACGTTTTCCCATGTGCAAACGAACACCATCGAGAATACAGGCATGTGATTCGGCATCGTAAACAACAACGTCGTTACGGCCGCAAATAGCGTCAATTACAGAAACCATTCCCTGGTAGCCGTAATTTAACAGAAAAGCATCGGGTTTTCCAACAAAAGCTGCAAGTTCGCGCTCCAATTGTTCGTGTTTGCTTGTTTGTCCCGACATCATTCTTGCCCCCATCGGATAAGCCATTCCGTATTGTGCAGCTGCTTCCGCATCGGCTTTTCTGACTTCAGGGTTGTTTGCCAATCCCAAGTAGTTATTTAAACTCCAGTTTAAAACTTTTTTACCCCTGAAAATCATGTGAGGGCTTAGTTCACCTTCGAGTTTAGGAAATGCAAAGTATCCGTGAATCTGATCCATCCACTTACCAATATCACCTTTATTTTTCCTGAATTTTTCAAATATATCCACGTTGTATTGATTTTGATTAAACAAGGTGCAAATGTAAACTTTTTTATTTGCGGCAATTCATAACAAATATTTTTAAGTGGAAAATTCAATTTCAAGGTATTCAGTTTAATAAATCGTTAGTAAGGCCTGTTAATTTATGCTAATTACGATTGTTTTTTGTTAACTCGCATCAACTTTTTATATTTCTGTTAAGCTGTTTGAATGGATAATGCATTATAAATGAAGAGTATCGGATAATAACACTTGCTATTAATCGTTAATTTTCGGTTTTACAAAGGTTTTTGGTTTGTAAAAAAAGTATATTTTTGCGCCATGTTATTAAAAATGAAATATTTTGCCGTTGGGTTGGTACTTGTTTCACTGCTACTCAGTTCATGTGGAAACTACAATAAGATTGTAAAAAGTACTGATGTTGAATATAAATACAAAAAAGCCATTGAGTATTACGATGATGGTGAGTATATTAAAGCAGGTACATTGCTGAAAGACCTTGTAACAATTTTCAGAGGAACTAATCGTGCTGATAAAGTATATTTTTACTATGCCAAATGCATGATTGCCCAGAACGACTATTTAATGGCAAAACATTATTTTAATTCGCTTGTTAAAGAGTTTCCGATGAGCGAGTTGGCTGAAGAATCTTATTTTATGGTGGGTTATTGTTCTTACCTGATGTCGCCAAAAGCCAGGCTCGACCAGCAGGTAACCACCGAAGCCATTGATGCACTTCAGTTGTACGTAAACCTTTATCCTTATAACGACAGGGTTGATGAGGCAAACCGGCTGATTGATGAAATGAACAACAAATTGGTTTATAAATCGTATTTAAGCGCAAAACTGTATTACGATTTCGGAAATTATAAAGCATCGGTAATTGCATTATCAAACAGTCTGAATAAATATCCTGATTCGAAATACCGCGAAGAATTAAAGTTTATGTTGCTTGAATCGAAATTTAATCTGGCTGTGGGAAGTGTTTTTGACAAACGCGATGAACGTCTTTCAAGCGCTTTGGATGAATATTTTTCGTTCGTTGACGAATTTCCCGATAGCAAACACAAAAAAGAAGCTGACCGGTTTTATAAAGTCACTTCACAAATGCTGAATTATAAAGAAAACGCAGAAACAAATATTAACTAATAATATGGATTACAAAAAAACAAAGGCTGCTCCGTCAACCATTTCGCGCGACCTGGACGTTTTAACCCAGGAAACCGGTAACATTTACGAAACAGTAATGATTTTAGCCAAAAGGGCTAACCAGATATCTTCGGAACTGAAAGAAGAACTGAATCAGAAACTCCAGGAATTCGCATCATACACCGATAACCTGGAAGAGATTTTCGAAAACCGCGAACAAATTGAGATTTCGAAATTTTATGAAAGAATGCCAAAACCTTCGTTAATTGCTTTTGAAGAATTAAAGGAAGGCGAAATTTATCATCGCAATCCCAGCAGGGAAAACAAACCGAAAGTTTAATAATTCGGCCCATGAGGCTTGGAGGGAAAAAAATAATTTTGGGAGTTACCGGAAGCATAGCCGCCTACAAGGCAGCTGTGCTTTTGCGTTTATTGATAAAGGAGGGTGCTGAGGTACAGGTGATAATAACACCTGCCGGCAAAGAATTTATTACGCCTCTCACACTTTCAGCTTTATCGGGTAAACCTGTAATCAGCGAATTTTTTGGGACAAATGATGGCAAGTGGAACAGCCATGTTGACCTTGGTTTGTGGGCCGATGCAATGATTATTGCACCTGCAACTGCATCAACACTCGGAAAAATGGTTTCGGGAGTTGCTGATAATATGCTGGTTACCACTTATCTATCGGCAAAATGCACCGTATTTATTGCTCCGGCGATGGACCTCGATATGTTTGCTCATCCGTCAACCCAGCGAAACCTTGCATTGCTCAGGGCAATCGGTAACATTATAATTGAACCGGCAGCGGGTGAACTTGCCAGCGGTTTAACCGGAAAAGGGCGGATGGAAGAACCGGAAAACATTGTGGAAATATTGACAATGTATTTTAACCAGTCACAAAGTCTGAAAGGAAAAACGTTTTTAGTGACTGCCGGGCCAACCTACGAAAAAATTGATGCAGTGCGGTTTCTCGGAAATTATTCATCGGGAAAAATGGGCTATGCCATTGCTGAAGAACTTGCAAAAAGTGGTGCTGAAGTTTTTCTTATTTCAGGGCCGGCTTCACTAAAAACAACCGAAACTGGAATCGAACTTGTAAAAGTTGAGTCGGCTGCTGAAATGTATGAACAGTGTATTACACGGTTTCCGCAATGTGCCGGAGCAGTAATGTGTGCTGCTGTGGCCGATTTCACTGTCGGAATACCTGAAGACAAAAAGGTAAAACGTGGCAAAGAAGATTGGCAACTGACACTAACACCTACAAAAGATATTGCTCAGGCTTTGGGAGAACTAAAATCCGAAAAACAAATGCTTGTGGGTTTCGCACTCGAAACTGATAATGAAATTGGTAATGCGGTTGAAAAGCGTGAAAAAAAGAATCTCGATTTTATTGTGTTGAATTCGCTTAACGATACTGGTGCCGGATTTCGAACTGATACAAATAAAATTACGATAATTGGTAAAGACAATAAACCGCAGTTTTTCGAGTTAAAAAGCAAGATGGAAGTCGCGGCCGATATTGTGAATAAAATCAAAACACTGATTGTCTGATTTCTTCCTGCTATTTTTTTATTTTTAGCCATCGAATTAAAAATGAAAATGAAGTATTTATCGCTTTTCGTTATAATTATTATTTTGCCATTTGTGGCTGCAGCACAGGAATTGCGTTGTAATGTTACTATATCGTCCACAAAAATTCAGGGAGCAAATCAAAACCTATTTCGTACCATGCAATCGGATATTTATGAGTTCATGAATACCCGCAAATGGACTGACCATATCTACAGTTACGACGAAAAACTCCGTTGTAATATAATGATTGTACTCGATGAGCAACTATCGGCTGATGAATTCAGAGGCTCGATTCAGGTGCAATTTGTAAGGCCGGTTTTTGATTCGAGTTACGAGACTACTGTATTAAACATTAAAGACAATGATTTTCGTTGCAGATATGTCGAATTTCAGCCACTTGAATATAACGAAACTTCGAACCGTGACAATCTGACAAATATTCTGGCGTTTTATGCCTATGTGATACTCGGATTCAGTTACGATACTTTTTCGCCCGAGGGCGGAACACCTTATTTCGAAAAGGCGCAAACCATTGTGAATAACTCTCAAAACCAACCGGTTAAGGGATGGAAATCATTCGAAAGCGAACGAAACCGTTATTGGCTGGTTGAAAATGTGCTAAACAAATCATACGCCGATTACCGGAAATGTATGTACAACTACCATCGCAATGGGCTCGACCTCATGTCGCAACGTGTTGAAGAGGGCAGGGCAAACGTTGCTGAGTCGTTACGCGATTTGCAAAAGGTTTTTCGCAAACGACCTTCGACCTATATCTTGCAAATGTTTTTTGATTCAAAATCGGGTGAATTGGTGAATATATTCTCAAAATCGTTTCCCGATGAACGAACCAGGGTACTGGCCATTCTCAACGAAATTGACCCGTCGAATGGCAGTAAATATGCAAAAATTGCTGGGGAAGAAACAGGATTATAAATTTAGCTTGAAATGCTGACACGCCTGACAATTTCCAATTATGCCATCATTGATAATCTCACGGTTGGTTTTCACGAAAAATTAAATTCGATAACCGGCGAAACTGGTGCCGGAAAATCGATTTTGTTGGGTGCTTTGGGATTAATTCTGGGTAACCGCGCTGATTTATCAGTTTTAAAAGACAAATCGAAAAAGTGTGTGGTCGAAGGAATTTTTGAGATTGGCAATTATCGGCTTGAAGATTTTTTTAGGCACAATGACCTCGATTTTGCTGTGTCAACTATTTTACGGCGCGAAATTACTCCGGCAGGTACCTCCCGAGCGTTTATCAACGACACTCCTGTAAATCTGAAAACCTTGCGAGAACTGGCGCTTTCACTCATCGATATTCATTCGCAACACCAGAACCTGGAACTTGGAAATCATAAATTTCAGCTCGATTTGGTTGACACTGTTTCCGGCGCAAACAAATTGCTGGCGCCTTATCGTGAAGTTTTTACAGAATACAGACAATTGCAAAAAAGCCTAGATGAATTAATTGAAAAGAGTGCAAAAGAAAGCGCTGAACTCGATTACTGGCAATTTCAGTTTAACCAGCTAAATGAGGCTTCTTTAAACGAAAATGAACAGGAAGAACTCGAAGTTTTACTCACACAGCTTACACATTCCGAAGAGATTAAAAATGCCCTTGTCGAAGTGCAATTGCTAATTGATGATGAACGGTTCTCAGTTATTTCGAACCTGAAAGATAGCCGGAAGCGTTTGGAAAAAATTCAAAATTATATTCCCGAAATACCTGATTTGGTGCGTCGTTTGGAAAGCAGCCTGCTCGAAATAAGGGATATTCTCGATGATACAGAACGACTGGCAGCCGGAATTGAACATGACCCGGCGCGGATTGAACAAACTACGGCGAGACTTAACCTGATTTACGGCCTTGAACAAAAGCACCATGTAAAAACCGTTACGGAACTGATTGAACTGCGAAATGCATTTGACGAGAAAATAGGGCAGGTGACAGGTTATGAAAATGAAATTGCTGCTTTGAAAAGTAAAATCGATGAAACAAGGGAAATTTTAGCTGCAAAAGCAGGAGGACTGAGTATAGAGCGAAAAAAATCATTTCGGGAGATTGAAAAAGCCATTCTGAACGATTTGCATCAACTTGGTATGGCAAAAGCTAGAATTCAGATTCTTCACGGACAACTGCCCGATTTTACAACTGTTGGTACCGATGTGGTTTATTTTCATTTCAGTGCCAACAGCGACATGGAATTGAATGAGATTTCGAAAGTGGCTTCGGGCGGCGAAATGTCGCGGCTGATGTTGGCGATTAAAAATCTATTGCGCAAATCGAAGGCTTTGCCAACGGTTATTTTTGATGAAATCGACTCAGGGGTTTCGGGCGAAATTGCGCTGAAAATGGGGAATATCATCAAGTCGTTTTCCGATTCTGCACAAATTATCAATATCACCCATTTGCCACAAGTTGCTGCCAAGGGAGATGCACATTATGTGGTGTATAAATTTGAGGAAAACGGCAAGACTCAAACATCGGTACAACTGCTCGGCGAGCATGAAAGACTGATTGAGCTCGCTAAAATGCTTGGCGGCGATGGTTATTCAGAAGCTTCGCTGAAAATGGCAAGTGAATTGGTCGGGTAAAATTCATCAGAATTATCAGCAAAAAAAAAAGCCTCTTTGCAGAGACCTCTTTGTATTTCTTAAAATTTTCTTTCTTTAATACGGGCTTTCTTACCGGTGAGTTCACGAAGGTAGAATAATTTTGCCCTGCGAACTTTCCCACGTTTGTTTACTTCAATCGAATCGATAAACGGTGATGTCAGCGGAAAAATCCTTTCAACACCAATGTTACCTGACATTTTGCGCACTGTGAAGGTTTTGGTTGCACCACTGCCGTTAATCTGGATAACCACACCACGGTATGCCTGGATACGTTCTTTATTTCCTTCAATGATTTTGTAATTCACTGTAACTGTGTCACCGGCGATAAACTGTGGGTGTTCTTTGCCTGTGGCGAATTGCTGTTCTACTAATTTTATTAAATCCATTTTTCAAATGTTATTAAGTTGGCAATGTAATTCGTCAACTTCTGACGAAAAAGAGATTGCTTTAAAAGTGGCGCAAAAATAACAAAAAAAACTATTCGCCAAAATCAAATTTGTTTCATTTTTAAATTGTTAGCAGAATTAAAAAAAACTGCTGTTAATGTCCGGTAGCTCCAATCATTTTTTTATTATCGCCAGTGGCATTGGCAATGGCTTTCAGCCACCACTCCGGGTATCCGGCAAATATCGGGCCTGGTGCCAATCCTGTTTCAGTGCGTTCAAACTGACCGTCTTTTTCACGTTTAATATTGCCATCCATGTATTTTACCAGCAGGTATTGTCCCAGTTTTTTCCAGTGGGCAGTCATGTTGTCGGCTTCATTCACCGAGTATTCAGTAATAAAGCGGAGACCCTGTTCCTTGTTGGCAAGGTAAAGTGTTTCTGCTGCTACGTCAATCACTGGCAGGTTGGCTACATATTTATTTTCAAGTTCCGATTGTACTTTCTGTACATCTTTAATCATATCACTGTAACGCAGGTAGGAAAAATTTGTAACAAAGTTAAACGCCCAGAATGCCGATGTTTCGCTGTAGGTGAGCATGTCGCCATTACCAACTTTGAAACATTCGGGGATTTCGGTTATTCCGCAATAAACCGGGGTGTAACAGGTGCTATAAGTATCGTCGACACCAAACCAGATAATTCCGCCAACGGGGTTGGGGAGCCAATTGCGGCTTTGGGTTACAAACGAAAATCCGGTTTGTTGTGTAGAAATGGCGCGTTCGTGGCAATATTGCACAGAGTCAACTGTCCAGGTCATGTTACGCCATCGGTAAGGCAAGCCAAACGGACCGGCACCAATATCGGTAGTCATATCAAGCGCAGTTCCTTCATAATGGTCGCGCATCATTCCCATAACATCCTGAACTGAG
>DYSZ01000146.1:3145-9300 GCA_020726265.1 Draconibacterium orientale | reverse complement strand
AGTTCAAATCTTGTCACCCCGACGAAAGGAGAAATCAAAAAACTTCAAAAGCCTGTAAATCAAATGATTTACAGGCTTTTTTGTTTTTACGAAGTCAAAATAAACTATTTAAAACCGTTGTAAATGTGAACAAAACGGTGAAACACATTAATAATCTAAATATCAATAGATTACAAACATAGTTTTTGGTTCAGTTTAGTTCATTTTGAGGTCTTTTTTATAACATTTCAGTGAACCAAAAGGTGAACATTAATTAAAACAACCATTCGGGGTAACTGTTTTTGATATTGAACAGCGGGGTTTCTACCCGAAAACAAACCTGATGATGTGGGCTAGTCGACTTTTTAAAAATCGACCAATGAAGCCAGCTTTCTAAAAAACCCTTTCTTTGCCCGATGAAAACATCGATTCCATCAACAATGAAAGCAGTTGTGCTGACCAAAAACGGGGCACAACCCGAAGTTGCCATAATCCCGGTTCCGCAACCCGGCAAAGGTGAAGTGCTTGTAAAAATGGCCTTTTCTCCTATAAATCCTTCCGACCTTGCTTTTCTGAAGGGCGGTTATGGAATTCAGAAACCTTACCCGGTGGTGCCGGGATTCGAAGGCAGTGGAACTGTTGTTAAAGCCGGCAACGGAGTTTTACCCAAACTCTGGCTCGGGAAAAATGTAGCCTGTGCAGCATCGCCAAAACTTAACGGTTGCTGGGCCGAATACATGGTTACAACAGCTGCTTCGTGTGTGCCGTTTTCAAAAAAGATTTCGATGGAACAGGGTTCGATGTTATTTGTAAACCCCATGACTGCGCTTGCATTTTTCGATTTGTACAGGAAAACGCCGAACCCTTCGGGAAAAACGCGCGGAATTATCAATACCGCCGCGGCCAGTGCGTTGGGACAAATGATTATCAGGCTCGGGAAACAGCAAAATATCCCGGTTATTTCTGTTGTCTGGCGCGAAAAACAGATTAGTTTACTGAAAAATACCGGTGCTGAATTTGTTTTGAACAGCTCCGACCCTGATTTCGACACAGAGTTAAAAAAACTTGCGCACCGATTGAATGCGACCGTAATTTTCGACGCTGTTGGTGGAGAAATGTCACAAAAACTGCTGAGTGCAGCGCCAAAAAGCAGCAGCCTGTTTATTTACGGACGGCTCTCGGGCGATACCTGCGAAATTCTGTCCGGTGAGTTGATTTTTACCGGCAACCATATTCAGGGTTTCTGGCTTACCAATTGGCTACACGAACAGGGAATGTTAAAAACATTGTTGAATATCCGTAAAATTCAATCGATGATTAACACCGAACTGAAAACGAACATTCATCTGCAGTTTCAGCCCGAAGATATTTCGGAAGCCATTGAAACTTATACCGGAAATATGAGCAAAGGGAAAGTTTTGCTTCGGTTTTAAAAAATAAAGAACCGTTCTTTTTGCTTTTTTCAAACAAAGAACGGTTCTCTCACAACACTATTCAAATCTGAAATTACACCACCGGCAACTTCCAGTTTTCGTTGTATTGTAATCCCATCATTGCATTGGCTTCATCCTCGGCAAATTTCTGTGCGGCATCGTCCCAGTGAATGCGTTTTCCAGTGCGATAGGCAATATTCCCCATCTCTGAAACAATTGCTGTTTTTGCACCAAGTTCAACCGGTGTATTCAGTGTTCCTCCCTTGCGAATGCATTCAAGAAAATTCTTTACATGTTCATCCATTCCATCGCCATATTCCTTTTGTTTTTTTGCCTCGAAATAAGGTTTCTTTTCAGCCTTATTCATTTCAGGAATTATTTCCCAGCCACCACGATCAACAACCAAAGTGCCGTGATGTCCTACGTAAGCAACTCCATGCTGTTTTCCGTACGGTCCCATTCCCGGGTTCAGACCACATTCCCATAACATGGTGTGTTTTGGGTAGCTGTAAATGGCTTGCTGAATATCAGGCGTTTCCATCACACCGGGTTCGTGATAATAAATTCCGCCACCGGGCGAAATGGATTGCGGCATTCCGGCATCCATCGCAAACAAGGCAAAATCGAGGAGGTGAACGCCCCAGTCGGTCATGGCACCACCGGCATAATCCCACCACCAGCGAAAATTATAATGATAGCGGTTCAGGTTAAACGGGCGTTTTGGTGCCGGTCCCAACCACATATCGTAATCCACAAAATCCGGAGCTTCGCTATCGGGTTGAAAAGGGTATGGTGTGTTGTATCCTTTGTAAATCCAGGCTTTTACAAGGTGTACATCGCCCAGAATTCCCGATTTTACAATTTCAGAGGCTTCGAACCAATGTTTTGAGCTGCGTTGCCACATGTTAACCTGAACTTTTAGTTTCGGGTGTTTTGCAGCTGCTTCTACCATGGCGTTACACTCTTCAATGCTGTGCCCCATCGGTTTTTCAACATACACATGTTTCCCCGTTTCCAGCGCCATCATCATCATTATAGCGTGCCAGTGGTCGGGTGTGCCAATAATTACGGCGTCAATTTCCTTGTTATCCAAAAGTTGTCTGAAATCAGTGTAAACCAATGGCTTTTTGCTGGTTTGCTTTTCAAGCTGTGCAGATCTGTCATCAAGTACTTTTTTGTCCACATCGCACAATGCAACGCATTCCACGTTGTTGCCTTCTTTCAGAAAACTCATCAGGTCGTTCCAGCCCATTGAGCGACAGCCAATCAACCCCACTTTTATCATTTCGCCAGGCGATGCACAGGCGTTTAAAACCGATGGGACTACGCTCACTGCTGCCGCAGCAATTGCTGTGTTTTTTATAAAGTTTCTTCTGTTGAAATCCATTACTGAATAATTTTATTGGTTTACTTCAGACTGTAAAGTTAAAATTTCTCAAAAGTCAGGACATCTGAAAGTCGCAAAAAATCTGATTATTTATTAATTGTTCCAGAATAAATTAACATCACAGATTATACTGATTTTCACAAATGGTTCGGTTCAGTAATTTTTTAATCAGTGTAAATCTGTGTAATCTGTGGTAATACAAACTTTAAACATTAATATTTACAATGTGAATTACAATTTTTCTTGCTGGTGTATTTGTTTTTAAATCAATCTTTTCTATTTTTGACCAACCGGTCATTCAATAATTAAAAAAATGCCAAGAAGCGAAAAACAATACAAACAAATAAGGGAAGAAAAGCGGGAACTGATTCTGAATACAGCGCTTGAACTTTTTGCCGAACACGGATTTCACTCCACTTCAATCGAACAGATTGCAAAAAAAGCAGGTATTTCAAAGGGACTCACCTACAACTATTTCGAAAGCAAAAAATCCATTTTAGACAAGATTCTGAAAACCGGTTTTGATGCCATTTACGCCAATTTCGATTTAAATCAAGATGGCATTCTGACCTACGAAGAATTTGATTTTTTCATCAGAAAGAGCTTTGCCGTGATGACAGAAAACCGCAGTTTCTGGAAACTTTACTTCTCGCTGATGATGCAGCCTGTTGTAACTGAAGCCTACATGAATGATTACAGGGAGGCTTCGGTTAACTTGGATAATATTCTTATTCGTTTTTTAACCGACATTGGCAGTACCGACGCGCAAAAAGATATTTTAATCGTTTCGTCGCTGCTGAAAGGTGCTTACCTTATTATTGTAACATCGCCCGGTTTTGCCGACGAAGAAAAATATGTTGACACCATTCTCGAAGGATTTCAACGAATCATCAACCATAAAAACACTTAACTCAAATGAAACTGATTTCACTATTTTTCGCTTTCATGCTGAGTGGCTTAGCAATTTCGGCGCAAGACCTAGAAGAAATTATCCGTCGCGCCGACGAAAAATTCAGGGGCAACTCAAGCCGCGGAGAAATGTCGATGATCATTGAGCGACCAACCTGGTCACGCGAGGTTACTTTGAACAACTGGACACTCGGCAACCACTATTCGTTGATTTACATTACCGCGCCGGCAAAAGAAGAAGGACAGGTATTTCTGAAACGCAACAAGGAAATGTGGAACTGGGTACCCACCATTGAACGGATGATAAAAATCCCTCCGTCGATGATGATGCAGAGCTGGATGGGCTCCGATTTTACCAACGACGATCTTGTGCGAGAATCGTCACTGGCAAAAGATTACAGTCATAAACTGCTTGGAGAGGAGAAACTTGAGGGGTACGACTGTTACAAAATTGAATTGATTCCGAATGACGACGCACCTGTGGTTTGGGGCAAAATCATTATGTGGGTTTCGAAAACCGATTACCTGTGGCTGAAAGGCGAGTATTTCGACGAAGACGGGGTGTTGGTTAATACCGAAATCCTGTTGGATATAAAAATGATGGGTAACCGCAAAATGCCCACCCGACTCGAAATGATTCCTGCCGATAAACACGGTCAAAAGACAGTGATGATTTTTAAAACCATTGAATTCGATGTAAAAATTGAAGAGTCGTTTTTCTCGCAACAGAACATGAAGAAGGTAAAGTGACAAAG
This sequence comes from Draconibacterium orientale, assembly GCA_020726265.1. Lineage (GTDB taxonomy): Bacteria > Bacteroidota > Bacteroidia > Bacteroidales > Prolixibacteraceae > Draconibacterium > Draconibacterium orientale_A. The sequence continues at coordinate 4,837 of DYSZ01000146.1, read as the reverse complement.
CCGGGAGACCGAAGACCGGAGTCGGAAGAAGGATAAAGTAAATGAGTGATTGAGATTAATAGTAAAAAGCTTTATTTAGAATTAACGAATGATGATTAACGATTTTAGATTGCAGATTGATTTCCTAACCGTAAATCTCAGATAATCTCAATCAATCTCTTTCCTTTTTTTAAAAATATAATAACGACAACTCGATAACCATGACTACCAATATAAAACTCGCGTGGAGAAACCTGTGGCGCAACAAACGCCGCACGCTAATTGCCATTTCTTCCATCACCTTCAGTGTGTTACTGGCCTCGTGGATGCGGTCGATGCAGGAAGGTTCTTACGACAGTATGATTGACAACGTAGTGAAGTTTTATTCGGGCTACCTGCAGGTACAGGACACAGCCTATTGGGACGAGCGAACACTTGAAAATAACTTTGAATCATCAGCTGAAGTGCAAAAACATATTTCAGGGATCAGGCATGTTTCGCTGGTTTCGAACCGGCTCGAATCGTTTGCACTTGCAGCCAACCACCTCAAAAGCAAACCCGCAATGGTTATGGGAATTGAACCTGAAGCCGAAGAAAGAATTACAAAGCTGTCGCAAAAAATAAAGGCCGGGAGTTTTTTGCAAAAAGGCGACAAAAGAGTGGTGATGACAAAAGGTTTGGCCGAATACCTGAAATTGGGTGTTGGCGACACGTTGGTGATGATTAGTCAAGGCTACCGCGGAATCAGCGCCAGCGGACTTTTCCCGGTTAAAGGCATTGTTTCGCACCCCAATCCAGAGTTCGATAAACGAATGGTTTATATGGATATTTCTGCCGCACGCGAATTCTATTCAGCCGAAAATCTTTCCACATCGCTGGTGATTATGACCGACGACCATGACCATCTAAGACAACTGAAACGCGAAACCGGGAAAATGATTCCAGCCGGAACAACAGTGATGACCTGGCAGGAAATGCAGCCCGAAATTCTGCAGATGATTGAAAGCGACCGTGGCGGAGGGTACATCATGCTGGGTGTTTTGTACATGATTATTGCATTTGGTATGTTCAGTGTTGTGATTATGATGGTGAAGGAACGCCGCCGCGAGTTTGGCATTGTGTATGCCATCGGTATGCAAAAAGAAAAACTCGGAGTTGTCGTGTTTTTGGAAACTCTTTTTATCGGGCTGATAGGCTGTGCAAGCGGACTTTTTATCAGCATTTTATTTTGCCTTTACTTTTATCACAATCCTATTAAGTTTACGGGAGAAATGGCTAAAGCTTTCGAAATGTATGGGATGGAGCCTTACATGTACTTTTCGATGAAAGCATCGATATTTTACAGCCAGATGATTCTTGTTTTCTTTATCAGTGTATTTATCGCAATTTTTCCATTACGAAACATCGGAAAACTTAAAATTACGAAAGCGATGAAAGGGTAAAAAGTGATTGAATAAATGTGGTATTGGGTGTATGGGGGTGCCACGGTTTCCTTGCCCGACGGTCAGGCTGGCAAACCGCTTTTGAAGGATAAAGATTAACGAATTATGATTAACGATTGAGAATTAACGAATTTAGAATAAGGAAATAAAAATGGACAGACTTAAAACCTGGAACCTGGAACTTTAAACTCGAAACTTTAAACTCGAAACTTTAAACTGCTTTTGCTATGATACTTTCTATTGCATGGAGAAACGTTTGGCGGAATAAAAC
>DYSZ01000146.1:0-3045 GCA_020726265.1 Draconibacterium orientale | reverse complement strand
CTGCTTTTGCTATGATACTTTCTATTGCATGGAGAAACGTTTGGCGGAATAAAACCAGAAGCATCATCATAATAACTTCCATCGCTCTTGGACTCGTGGTTGGTGTATTTTATATGGCATTTATGCAGGGAATGGTTGATGCGCGTATTGAGTCGGCCACAAAATCGGAACTTGCACATTTGCAAATTCATGCTCCTCATTTTCTCGATAACAACGAAAGTTCGCTTGTAATAAAAGATGTGCAACAACTAACATCCAAAATACAAAAGAACAGTAGCGTAAAAGCCGCCAGCTACAGATTGGTGGCAGAACCTTTTGTAATGGCAGCGCACGGAACTGGCGGCGGCAGGTTGGTTGGTATTGTGCCCGAGATGGAAAAACAGGTGACCGATATTGCTGAACATCTTATTGACGGAACGTATCTCAAAAAAAACGGACGAATGCCCCCTGTGCTAATTGGTGAAAAATTAGCCAAAAACCTCAACCTGAAAGTTGGTTCGAAAATCACCATTCAACTGGTCGATCTTAACGGCGACCTCTCATCGAAAGGTTTTCGTGTTGGAGGTATTTATAAAACAAGTAACACGGGTTTCGACGAAATTTACCTGTTTGTGAATTACGATGAATTACAGGCACAACTTGGGACAACACCTGAGGTTGCCCATGAAATAGCAATTTTGGCAGATGGTGGAGACCAGGCCGACCTGTTAAAACCAGCCATTGAAAAGCTTGCTGCCGCACTTGAGGTAAAAACGTGGAAGGAACTTAGTCCTGAAATGTCGCTGCTCACCGATTCGATGAACCAGTACATGTATGTTTTCATCCTCATTATTTTATTAGGGCTGTGTTTCGGAATCATCAACACTATGCTGATGGCTGTTTTAGAACGCACCAAGGAAATCGGGATGCTGATGGCCATCGGGATGAATAACTGCCGGATTTTTACCATGATTATACTTGAATCGGTAATGCTCACCATTACCGGTGGAATTTTTGGAATCGGGCTGGGCACCGCAATTACCAAATTCTTCGAAACAACGCAAATCAACCTTTCTATGTTTTCAGAAGGACTTGAAAGCTACGGCTACGCTGCAGTGGTGTACACTTCGCTAAAACCTGAAATGTTATTTATTATTTCCATTCTGGTGATTTTAACAGGACTTTTATCGGCAATTTATCCTGCCCGGAAAGCCCTGAAACTAAACCCGGCAGAGGCAACGAGAACGGATTGAGAGTGAATGAGGAAATGAGTGATTGAGTTATTGAGGGAAAAAAATGAAAAAAAATGAAGATTATAGAAATAAAAAACCTGCACAAAGTGTACACTGACAATTCGGTGTCGGTAAACGCATTGAACGGAATAAACCTGGAGTTTGAGGAAGGCGAGTTCAGCGCCATTGTTGGCCCGTCAGGGTCAGGTAAAACAACGCTGCTGAACATTATCGGCGGATTAGATGATGCCACAAAGGGAACAGTCACCATCGATAAGGTGGAAATCAACCAGCTTTCGCCTCGAAAACTCACCGATTTCAGAATGAAAAATATCGGGTTTGTATTTCAGGCTTACAACCTGATCCCGGTGCTCACCGTCGGCGAAAACGTAGAATTTATTATGCATCTGCAAGGTGCCGGTAAAAAAGAGCGCGAAGCCAGGACACAGGAATTGTTGCAGGCAGTTGGTCTCGGCGAAATGACCGACCGCCGCCCGTCGAAACTTTCAGGCGGACAGCAGCAGCGGGTGGCTGTGGCAAGGGCGCTCGCCTCGAAACCAAAATTTGTGTTGGCCGATGAACCCACTGCCAATCTCGATTCAAAATCCACTGAAAATCTGCTCGACATCATGGAAAAACTAAATAAAGAAGAAAGAATTACGTTTATTTTTTCGACACATGATGCCCGTGTGGTAAACAAGGCCCGGCGTGTAATCACGCTCGAAGACGGGAAGATTGTTAGTGATATAAAAAATAGCAATTTGAATGGCGATAAAAAAAATTCATATTCCGTTTAAACCACTCACCCTGATTGTGTCAGCGACACAATCGTCCCTCTCTACGCGTAGAGAGGGAGAAGAGGGTGAGTAAAACAGACATTTATAATTATGCGTACATTGGGAACACTTTTATTTATTGCCCTCGTTGGAATGGCCTTTGCCAACGACCCAAATTCAACATCCCCGCTGAATACAGCGGCCAGCGCAGGCTATTTGTCTTCTTTGGAAAAAGAAATCGTGTTCGAAATCAATCTTTTTCGATCCGATCCGGCACGATACGCCGAAAAATACATCACGCTTTTGGCGGTTCGTTACAATAACAAAATTCTCTCCTACCCCGGCGATGTTCCAATCAAGACCGTTGAAGGAGTTTCGGCATTGTATGAATGTGTCCGCGAACTCAAAAAGTTGAAACCGCTGCCACTGCTTTATCCCAACGATAAACTGACTCGTGCTGCCGATGACCATTGCGCCGACCAGTCGCGGACTGGAAAAACAGGCCACGTGGGAAACGATAACTCAAACCTGCGGACAAGGATTGAGCGTTATGGAAAATGGGAAAAACAAATTGCCGAAAACATCGCCTACGGAAATACTTCGGCCCGGCAGGTCGTGGTTTTTCTGCTTATCGACGACAACGTGCGGGGGCGAGGCCATCGCAAAACATTTCTTAACCCTGAGCTGAAATTAGTGGGTATTTCGTGTGGAAAACATCCGGAGTACAAAACCATGTGTGTGATGGATTTTGCCGCGGGAATGAAGGAGAAAGCCAATTAAAAATGAAAAATTGTAAATGAAAAATCAATGTCGTTTAGTTAATAGAGAAATCAAAAGTTATAATAATGATAAACACCCTTCGACTACGCTCAGGGTGACAGTCAGACTGAGCGTAGTCGAAGTCTGTTTTCTCTACCTAAACGACATTTAATGAAAATTTATAAAAACGTTTGCAGCACTCAGAATGACAACGTGTTAGGCATGGAGAAGCAGTTGGCAGGGGCTGGATTGATTACACCCTTGGAAAACTGCAAATTCGCGCAGGCAGGCAGCGTATT
>DYSZ01000145.1 GCA_020726265.1 Draconibacterium orientale | reverse complement strand
GAAGAACTTCCAAGGATTACGAAAAGCTCACTGAATCAAGTGTTGCATTTGTTCAGCTTTAAATGATTAGAGCGATGCTTCACAAGTTTTAAAAATGATTTCAAAACAGTCTCTCATATAAAAACTAAAATTTTTATCTTCATCATAATCATATGCTTTGTTGCAACGCCGTAACGGCCTGCATCAAAGCTGTTCGGTCTTGTTCAGTAATTCCTTCGGCTTTCAGTGCCTGCTGATAAACTTTGATGGCATCGGCTGTTTTGCCATCGCGGGCATAGGTATCGGCCAACAAACTCACGGCATTCAGGTATTGCGGGAACGACTGTAAAACGCCACGCAAAGTTTTGATTGCATCACTTTTCTGGTTGTTTTGCAATTGGTAAAACGCCAGTGTGTATCCATATTTCGGGTCCTGTTGATTTGCCGAGGCTGCAATTTTTGCATAATCCACCGCTTCTTTCATGCTGCGTTGCGAGACAATCACACTTAAATTGTACGCAGCCACCGCCTGTGCGGGATTGGCAAGCAATGCTTTTTTTAATGTCTGTTCAGCCTCGGCAGTCCGGCCGCTTTCGGCCAGCAGCAAACCATAATTCAGGTTGGCAGCTTCGTTGGCCGGGTCTATTCTCAATACACTTTTCAGATTTTCTTCAGCTTTGGCCGGGTTGCCAACTGCCGAATACAACACACTACTGTTGATGAGCGGCATCAGCGATTCGGGGTACAAACGTGCTGCATTTTCATATGAGCCCAGCGCTTTTTCGTTTTCGCCCCTGTTCTGATAATAAATACCAAGGTTGTAGTGCGAGCTCCAGTCGTCAGGCCTTGTAACCATCGACTGCATATATTCGGCTGTGGCAATGTCAACCACTGCTTTTTCGGCAGCCGAAAAACTTCCGGCAGGGAATTGCGCCAATGCAAAAGCTGCTGAAACCCGAACCAGTCTGTATTCATCGGCGGCAGCTTTAAGCAGCGCGGCGCGTGATGCTTCAGTGTTATCGGCAGCCAGACCGTTGGCTGCTGAAGCCCTGATTAAAGGCGAGGGATTTTGAAGTGCTTCAATCACAACCGGCCATTTTTCGGGCTTCGGGCAACGTTCGAGCACACGTACAAACGATGCCACCACCACTTCGTTCAGTTCATTTTTTCTGATGATTTGCAGCATTTCGTCAACTTTGCGCCAATCTTCCTGTCGGGCACTGTTCAGCAAGGTTGCCCATCGGATGGTTTCATCCTGATAATTCGCGTTTTTACGCTTTTTTACCACATTGTTGGCCCACTGCGGTGTTTTGTCGGTGTGACACATGTTGCAGGCATTGGGCGAACTGAAGCGGATGGTGGCTTCTGGCATGGGCGGTCGAAAAGAATGGTCGCTGCGGTTCATGGCACCAAACATGGTTTTTGGCATGTGACAATTAATACAAACCGAACCGGGACTGTCGGGTTTGTGTCCCGAATGTTCAGCCACATTGACCACACGTTCTTCGTGACATTTTTTGCAGGCATCGTTCGGGTTGTTTTTAAATCTGTCGCGACCGCTGGAGGTGTGGCAGGTTACACAATGGAGTTCGCTGTTGGCCGCACATTTATTCATCATCCAGCCTGTATAGGTGTAGTTTTCGCCCAGATCGCGGCCATCGGGATAAAAATCGGTATTATCGAGAACCGTCAAATCGTAATTATCGAAATACCTGTCGCCGGGTATGTAACTTGCGGTGATGGGCCTCATTTTGGCGTGGCAAGGTGCACACGACCAGTTGTTTTGTTCAGCCGAAAAAGTATGGGTTGAAATCAGTCCGAGATTATTAATTACATCGCCTTTTTTTGCAGCTTTGAAAATACGCACATGTTCACTGCTTGGCCCGTGACAAGTTTCACAATTAATCCCCGCTTCTTTCCAAACCGAATTGTACGAATCGCTGGCCAGATCAAAATTATTCTCCAACTGGCTCACATGACAACTATAACACGATGTGTTGAAATTGTACATCCTGTCTTTCCAGGGCAATGGCTGGTCGGCAGGCCCTTCGGGGAAATGGCGCAACGCCGATTGAGGGTTGTTATACCAGTTTTTGCTGTTCAGGTTGTAGGCCAGCGGAATGGTTTGCAGCTTACCACGTTCCAAAGGCGTGAGAAAATAAAACACATTTTTTCCACCCAAAACCCAAATTACAGGGTAATTTACAGTTTTGCTTCCATCGGTTTCAATCATTGTCATGGTTGAGTCGGTAAAAACAATGCGATAATTTTTGCCCTCAATCGGAAAATCTTCACTTTCCGGAAGCATTTCTGCCTGAAGAAACTGTCTGTTCAGCGGCTGCATGGCTTTTCCGTGGTGCGAGGTTGACCAGAGTTCATAAAACTTCTCATGACATTCGAGGCACGAACCTGAACCTGTGAAATCATTTGCAACCTGTTCTTTCTTTTTACATGAAAAAAGTGAGGCAATCAGGAGAAAAACGGTTAAAATGAGGTGTGAAATTTTCATAAGTTGTGAATTTTGAAAACAATAATACAACTTTTTGAAGTCTGATTTTCTGCACTGAGTATTTAGTAGCTGAAAACTTTAAAAGGTTAATCCTATTTTCTTCCAATCTGTTTTTTAACGCAGAAGACGCGAAGAATCCGCAAAAAAAGCAAAGTATTTTTCCAATTGAATTTAGCAGAACAAGCTTTTAAAAACAAAAAAAGCGCCATCCACCAAGGCGGACAGCGCTTTTAAAATATACAGTGCCCTGTTTTATTTTATCAGTTCCACGCTACGTTTTACGAATTTGTCGAGGTCGGCACCTTTCAGCATTCCGTTGGCAAGCAAGGCCAGGTCGGCCATTTGTTTTGCCAGTTTGCTTTCTTTGCCAAAAGCAGTCAGGCTTTCACGTTTTGCTTCTTCAAGTTTCGAAAGTTCAGCATTCAAATCGCTTAGTTTTTCTTTTTCAGCTTGCGGAATTTCCTCATTCTTTTTGTCTTTCTGCTCTTTTTCAAGCACATCGATTTCGGCCTTTTTTGTAGCAATTTCGGCAACCATTTTTTCGAGTTTGGCGCCCAGCTTTTTGTCTTTGCTTTCGAGCACCTTTTTCACGAGCGGATGATTTGTATTTACCACAAGATTCAGGCTTTCGGGCATTTCTCCATAAAAACTCATCCCGCCGCCGCCAGTAGCGCTCATGTCTTTCATACGTCGCATAAACTCGCTGCGGGTAATCACCATCGGAGCGCTGTTTTCACCTAATTCCTTAAAATCGACAATAAAATAGTTGTCTTTGTTTTCAGGGCAAACGGCCTGGAAAATGGGCGAAAGTTCTTCTTTTTGCTCCCAGGTAAGTTCGTTTTTGGGTGCATCGTCCTTTTCAATCAGGTGGTCGGCAACTTCCGAATCAACCCGTACAAATTTTTTGTCGGTATATTTTTGCTCCAATTTCTGAATAACGTGCGGTGTCAATACATCGTCCATCAGCAACACATCGTAGCCTTTGTTTTTTGCAGCTTCTACAAAAGTGTACTGCTCTGTGGTATTTGTTGCGTAAACATGAACAAGGTTTTTGCTTTTGTCGGTTTGCGAATCTTTAATCAGTTTTTCGTACTCCTCAAAAGTAAAATATTTGCCATCCACGTTTTTAAACAGGAAGAAATTGATGGCGCGTTCGTAAAACTTCTCTTCAGTAAGCATTCCGTATTCAATAAAAATTTTGAGGTCGTCCCATTTCTTTTCGAAATCTTCGCGGCTGTCTTTAAAAATTTGCTGTAAGCGGTCGGCTACCTTTTTGTTGATGTGGCTGCTGATTTTTTTCACATTCGAATCGCTTTGCAAATACGAGCGCGACACGTTCAGCGGAATATCGGGAGAATCGAGTACGCCGTGCAACAATGTCAAAAATTCAGGTACGATACCTTCAACCGAATCGGTTACAAAAACCTGGTTGCTGTACAACTGGATTTTGTTTTTCTGCACCTCGAAATTGTTTTTGATTTTCGGGAAGTACAGAATCCCGGTGAGGTTGAACGGGTAATCCACATTCAGGTGAATATTGAAAAGCGGTTCATCGGCCATCGGGTACAACTTGCGGTAAAAGGCTTTGTAATCTTCATCTTTCAGGTCAACCGGGGCTTTTGTCCATGCCGGTGCAATATCATTAATCTGCTTCTCTTCTTCGGTGTCAACCTGTTTGCCATCTTTCCACTCTTTCTTTTTGCCAAAAGTTACCGGAACCGGTAAAAAGGCACAATATTTTTCGAGAATTCCTGAAATTCTCGCTTCTTCAAGAAAACTGTTTTCGGCTTCGCTGATGTACATGATGATGTCGGTTCCCACTTCGTCGCGTTCTGCTTCATCGAGTGTAAACTCCGGGCTTCCGGTGCAGCTCCATTTTACAGCTTTTGAACCCTCGCGGTACGATTTTGTAACGATTTCAACTTTTTCGGAAACCATAAACGAGCTGTAAAAACCCAACCCAAAATGGCCGATAATGGCGTTGGCGTCGTCTTTATATTTTTCAAGGAAATCGTTGGCGCCGGAAAAGGCAATCTGGTTGATGTATTTTTCAGTTTCTTCGGCTGTCATCCCGATTCCATTATCGGAAACAGTGATGGTTTTGGCTACTGTGTCGAGTTTCACCTGAACTTTAGCATCCGAAACATCGCCGGTGTATTCACCTTTTGATGCCAGCGTTTTCAGTTTTTGTGTGGCATCGACTGCATTCGACACGATTTCCCGCAAAAAAATGTCGTGGTCGGAATAGAGAAACTTTTTGATGATGGGGAATAGGTTTTCGCTGGTTACTCCAATTTTTCCTGTTTGCATAACTTTATACTATTGAATGTTAAATTGTTAAACTGATAAATTGTTAAAAAAACAGATTTCAAAAAAATTATGAAATCCATCGGCAAATTTCAAACAGTGTGCCATGTGCAGTATTGTGACGAAATGTCACCCAAAGGAAGCGACGCACCGACAAAATTTAGCATTCCTGTCTTTCTTTCGCTTTCATTTTTTAATTTTGGATTTGTTTTAAAACAAGATTAAGATGACAGATATTCAAATATATACGAAGATAAGCACGCTTCCCCGCGAACTTAAAAAGGAAGTGGTTGATTTTATTGATTTCCTTGGAGAAAAAAAAGAAAAGTTCAAATCAGAAAAAAAGAGAGTATTCGGCTATGCAAAAGACTCAATTATCCTTAAACCCGGTTTTGATGAAACACGGCTGAATTGAATGAATACATGTGATGACCGAATATGATAATTTCACAAGCAATGGCAAAGAAAATGACACTGATTTCAAAAGACAGGTTTTTCAAAGAATATAATCTTAATATTCTGTGGACTAACTCATAACAGAAGTCTTTGAATACCTTTCAATAAGAAGTAGTAAACCTGATTCGTCAAATCGATTAACTACTAAAAAATGATTTAATTCCTGAAATTGGCAATTCAAAGTAACTTACTTTGCCATCGTTTTTGAATTTGATTTTATGAGCAATCTCGAAAAATATTTTAACCAGTTTCGTCGGAACATTGTGGGTATCGACGAAAAATTTACATCGCCATTTGGTGAACAAAAAATTGTGTATGCCGACTGGATTGCCAGCGGTCGCTTGTACGGCCCGATAGAAAGAAAAATAATTGAAGAAATCGGGCCTTTTGTTGGTAACACGCACAGCGAAACCAGTGAAACCGGGGCACGCATGACACTCGCTTATCTGAAGTCGCACCAGCTGATTAAGCAACACGTAAATGCCGGACCAAATGATGTAATCATCACTTCAGGCTCGGGAATGACTGACGTTATCAATAAATTTCAGCGAATCCTCGGTTTGAAATATTGTGGAAAAATTACACACAAAGGTTGTGTAGCCGAACGCGAGCGTCCCGTGGTTTTTATTACCCACATGGAACACCATTCCAACCAAACCTCGTGGTACGAAACCAATGCCGACGTGGTGGTGATTGAACCCGGCAAAGGATTACTTATTGATACTGATAACCTCAGAAAAGTTTTAAAAGAATACGAAAACCGCCCCTTTAAAATTGGGGCGTTTACCGCCTGCTCGAATGTTACCGGCGTGCGCACGCCCTTTTACGAAATGGCCAGAATTATGCACGAGCACGGTGGCGTTTGTTTTATCGACTTTGCTGCTTCGGCTCCATACGAAGAAATAAACATGCACCCTGCCGAACCCGTGGAAAAATTAGATGCTGTAATGTTTTCGCCCCACAAATTTCTGGGTGGCCCCGGCTCGTCGGGTGTGTTGATTTTCGATGCTTCGATGTACGACAACGAAGTACCCGACAATCCCGGCGGCGGCACTGTTGACTGGACCAACCGCTGGGGAAAATACAAATATGTTGATGATATTGAAGCCCGCGAGGATGGCGGCACACCGGGTTTTTTACAATCAATCCGCACCGCGCTTTGTTTCGAACTGAAAAACCGGATGGGAATTGAAAACATCAGCAAACGCGAGGAAGAATTGCTCGAAATGGCATTTTCGGGTCTCGATAAAATAAAAGGATTGCGCATTTTAGCCAACAATGTTCGCGACCGATTGGGCGTAATTTCGTTTTTTATCGAAAATATTCATTACAACCTGGTGGTTCAGTTGTTAAATGACAGATACGGGATTCAAACCCGTGGCGGGTGCGCCTGTGCCGGAACTTACGGACATTTTCTACTCGAAGTTTCGTACGAAAAATCGCAGGAAATAACCGATAAAATCAATCACGGCGACCTTTCCGACAAACCCGGCTGGATACGATGGAGTCTTCACCCTACCATGACCAATGCCGAAGTGGAGCTTATGATTGCCGCTCTTCAGGATATTGTACAAAACATTGGTACGTACAAAAACGACTACGAACACATCGTTCGCTCGAATGTATTCCATCACAAAAAACACTCGACCAACCAGGATTTTATGAGCAGTTGGTTTACCATCGACGAAAACTGAAATGAGCGAACCAGTAAAGAAATATAAAACAGGACTTATACTCAGCGGAGGCGGAACACGTGGTTTTGCCCACCTCGGCATTATTGCCGCACTGCACGAAAGAGGTATTTTCCCCGATGTAATTTCGGGAACAAGTGCCGGAGCAATTGCCGGCGCTTTTCTTGCAGCCGGCAAAAAACCGCACGACGTGCTTGAAATTTTCAAACAGGGATCGTTTTTTAAATACACAAAACTTCAGATTCCGCGCGATGGACTGATGAAACTCGACGGATTGAAAGAATTAATCAGTAAAGAAATTCAGGCACGAAACATAGAAGAGCTTGAAATACCGCTGTTTATTGCTGTTTCGAACCTCAACTCGGGCGAGGTGGAATACCGGAGTTCAGGGTTGCTTGGCGAAACAGTGCTGGCTTCCTCGTCAATTCCCATACTTTTTGCGCCGGTTGAAATGAACGGAAATCTTTTTGTTGACGGCGGGCTGCTCGACAATATCCCGATTGAACCGCTGAAACGCGACTGCGAACAGATTATCGTTTCGAACATCAGTCCAATCAACCCGAAAGGAAATTTCAAAAACCTCGTACAGATTGCCACCCGCACTTTTTATATGAGTGTAAATGCCAACATGAAACTAGTTCGCAAATATGCAACACATTATATTGAACCGGAAAACATCGATAGTTATGATATTCTAAGCAGGACACAAGCTGACGAATTATTTGAACTGGGTTATCGCTCCACGATTAAAATTCTGGATGCTCCACTAAGTCTGATTTCATAAAAAAAGCTTGCTGGATTTGAATTCAACAAGCTTTTCAATATGAATAAATCGAATTTAATGATTTTTCAAAATGGCATTATTTACTCATATTAAATGTCAAACCACCACCAATATAAAACTGGTAAAAAGTGGAATAGGTACTCACTCCTGCGCCGGCGCCACCTGTACCAAAATACAAACCCCCACCTGCTGCCTGCACTGCTGAATTCAAACCAGTTTGAATTTTCAATCCAATTTTATCGGAAGCCCAGATATTTACACCAAGTTTTGCTCCCCAGGCAAATTTTGTTGAATTTGCTGAATTTCCATTGTCTGGATTGTCAACATTAAAAATCGCCATACCTGCCTGAATTCCTGCAAAAGGTTCAACTTTTGGATTCATACTGAAATAACGGTTACTACCTAATAAAATGTAATTGGTTGCTACATCAAAATCAGTGTATTTAACTCTGTTTGAAGTGAAATCATAATATTCCATTGGTGCATTTGAATCAAGTCTCAAATACGATAATTCAATACCCTGATTGGGAATCATCATATATTCAAGTCCTCCACCCCACTGAAATCCACCTTTTATTGTACCATTGTAATAATCGGTATTCGAATAATACGAATCTACTTTATCGTCGAAGGCATACATTGTATAAACATTTACCCGTAAATGCGGTGTAAAAGCAGGTTTTTGTTTCACATAAACCACTTGCTGCTGTGTTGGTTGTGCAGTCTGAACCACAACCTGAGAAAATGCGTAACTGCTTGATACAATTAAGGCAATAACTAAAATTTTTTTCATAATGAGTTTTTTTAATTGTTTGCTTATTTGCGATGTTTTAATTATTCTGCTGCATGTTCAGCTTTTCAGATAACAAATGTACTTTATTTATGTTTCTTAAATCAAAGAATTTATTGAATTTCAATAAAAATGGAATGTCAATTTTAATGATTTAATTCATACTCAAATCTGCATATGATCCTGTCATTCGTTTTTACCATTCCCAACCAAAACCTAAATTCAACACATAATCGGTATCATCTGATCCTTCTGCAGGTTGGTTATCGAAGTTTAAAGTATAACCGAGCTTGATATAAAAATCAAGTGGCAAGTCGTATTTTGCATCGAATTTAAAATCGGTCCGCCACCTGCCCGATTCAGTAAAACTAGGGTACGCAATCAGGCTCGAAAGCAGGCTAAGATCGCCAATATTGAAAAAGTTCAGTTCCGTGCCAAGAAAACTTTCCCAGCTATCACGCGAAGAAAGGTTGCCTGAATAATTTTCCTTGTTGTGGTTGGCTCCCGCAGAAAAGCCCCAGTAAGCTTTGTTTGTATGAATGATATATTTCCCCATACCAAGTTTGCCGGTGGTACGCAAGTCGAGTTGTTGTTCTGAATTCGACAAAAAATCGAGGGATACCATCGGATACCAGTCGTGCGGCAAAAAATACTTAAAAGTAACGCCACCGTCATTTCTTCTGATATCATCTACATCATCCTGAACGCTTTTAAGTGAATTATAATTGCCATCCAATTGCCAGCGCTTGGCTATATAACCTACATTGCTCCTCATTGAAGCCTGTCTGAAATTGTTAGCCTTGGTAAGATCGAATCCAAAATCAATTGAAGCATAAATCTGACTCCAGAAACC
>DYSZ01000144.1 GCA_020726265.1 Draconibacterium orientale | reverse complement strand
GCCTGCCGATGTGGATGAAATCAAAGCATTGCTTGCCGAAGGAATTGAATTGATCGAATTGGTAGCGCCCGAAAAACTTGTAGTTAACGGAAGTCGCATTTCTTCTGTTATTTGCGCAAAAATGGAGTTGGTAAAATCCGAAAGAGATTCGCGCCTTACTCCAATTAAAATTGCAGGTCAATTTGTAGAATTTCCTGTAGATTCATTAATTCCCGCTCTCGGACAGGAAATTGATATTGATTTTGTTAATCCGCGCAAACTTGTAACCTCCAAGGGCTCGTACGAAACTTCAATTCCAGGTGTTTTTGTAGGCGGCGATGCCATGCGTGGAGCTGCTACCATAGTGAAAGCTGTTGGCGACGGGCGTAAAGCTGCCATTCAAATTGCGGCTAAAGCCGGAATCGTTCTTCCTTTCGAAAAGCTTTCTTCGGATAAAAAAATGTCGCATAGCGATTTTATCGTCCGTAAGTCGAAACGGGTAAAAATTGATGCTGCAATTGCAGTCGATCATCCGGTATTCACCGCGGAATCAGCCATCCGGGAAGCTTCGCGTTGCCTGCTCTGTGGTGATGTTTGCAGTGTTTGCGTTACGGTTTGCCCGAATCGTGCCAATAATTACTATCTTACGGAAGCCTCTGAAGTTCCAGTATGGAAAGTTGATTTCACAGAAGATAAACCTTCGTTCGAGATTGAAAGCTATTTAAAAATACAACAAAAATACCAGGTGCTAAATGTGGCTGATTTCTGTAACGAATGCGGCAACTGTACCACTTTCTGCCCGACCAAAGGATCGCCGTTCAGCGACAAACCCCGTTTTTGCCTGACGGAGAAAAGCTTTAATCAAACTGAAAATGGATTTTTTCTCAGGAAAGATGGCCTGACCAAAACATTACTTCACAGGAACGGCGATAAAATAATGAAATTGATTAAAGATGAAAACACGTATAAATTTACTACTGAAGAACTAACTGTAACTTTTAATCTGTTCGATTTCCATCTCATTAATATAGAAAATCTGAAAGCAGACAATCCGGGAATAGTATTGAGAAAAGCGTCGGAGATGAAAGTGCTGATTGATTCGGTTACCGGAATCCAGGAATAAAAAGCAGTTTCGGGAAATTGATAAAATACCCGTTTTACATCCATAACTTTGTACCATAAAAGATTAACTAATGATAAAACTCACCGACAAAATCATCAACCCCGCAGCCAGGCAAAAAGCCATTGAACGCTTCCGCGAAAAAAGTATTGTTTTGCCCACCTTTGCCCAGATGCGCAATCCCGCACTGGTTCCCGAAAAAATCAAAAAACAACTGAAAACCATTGGATTATGGGATCTTCACCCTGCTAACCTGTTCAGGATCACCTGGAAAAATGAGCCTGTCGCCAAAGGCGGATTGTTTGGCGGAGTAAATTATCTTGAAATTCCTTCGGAAATTACCGGCGTTAAAACACGCATTATTCTTCTTGTAGGCAAGTATTTCCCAACTGGTGCTCATAAAGTAGGCGCTGCTTACGGATGCCTTGCTCCGCGAATCATTACGGGCGAATTTGATCCAACCTACCACAAAGCCGTATGGCCGTCAACCGGAAACTATTGCCGCGGCGGCGCTTTCGACTCACACCTGATGGACGTTACCGCCATTGCCATCCTTCCCGAAGAAATGAGCCAGGAACGTTTTTCGTGGCTTAAAGAAATTGGTGCCGAAGTAATCGCTACTCCCGGCTGCGAATCGAATGTGAAAGAAATCTACGACAAATGCTGGGATATCCGCCGCAACCGCCCCGATTGCGTGATCTTCAACCAGTTCGATGAATTCGGAAATCCAGCATGGCATTACAATGTAACGGCTCCTGCCGTTGAAGAAGTATTCAATGCTGTAAAATCACCTAAGGCACAATTAGCAGCGTATGTTTCAGCAACCGGATCAGCAGGAACTATCGGTGCCGGCGATTACCTGAAAAAGCAATTCCCTCATTTGAAAATTGTCGCTTCCGAAGCCCTGCAATGCCCTACGCTGCTTAACAACGGCTTTGGCGGTCATCGCATCGAAGGAATTGGCGACAAGCATGTTCCCTGGGTTCATAATGCCAAAAATACGGATGTGGTAACTGCCATTGACGACGAAGATTGCATGCGCCTTTACCGGCTGTTTAACGAACCGGTTGGAAAAAGTTATTTGAAATCAATTGGAATTGATTCTGAACTTGTCGAAAAGCTTGAATTGATTGGTATTTCAGGAATTGCAAATATTTTGTCGGCAATTAAAACGGCTAAATATTACGAATTGAACGGCGACGATGTAATTATTAGCCTTGCCACCGATGCAGCCGAAATGTACACTTCTCGTTTAGAAGAATTAAATGCAGAAAAAGGTGCATATACCTCTCTGCAGGCAGCAAAGGATATGGAAAAATGTCTTTTCGGGCAAACCACCGATCACCTGAAAGAACTTACTTATTACGATCGTAAAGCTATTCATAACCTCAAGTATTTTACCTGGATCGAACAGCAGGGAAAAGACCTCGAAGAACTGAACCAGCTCTGGAACGACCGCGATGTGTGGGATCAACAGTTTGAGCAGGCCGAACGTTGGGATGCAATGATTAATGATTTTAATGAGGAAGCGGGTGTGCTGAAAAGAATGTAATCAGTGTGTGCACACCTTTTTCAGGTGTCTGACAATGAAAACCCAATTGTTAAGTGTCTGACAGCCCAAAAGCTGTACAGACACTTAACAACCGTATCTGACTTATAATTTCAAAATAATGACTTCCAAATTCTCATACCAATGTTCCGATTGCGGCCTTCAAATTCCCGCTGGCGAAATCATTTACCTCTGCCCCAATTGCAGCGCAAAGCAATTGCCGGATAAACCTCCGCTGGGAGTGCTCAAAGTGGTATACGATTACAATTTGTTAAGCAATTTATCCTTCCGGGAGCTTGAAGAAAACGATTTTCTTCAGTTACTTCCGCTAAACGACAGGAAGAGTTTCCCAAACCTTCATGTAGGTCAAACTCCACTTTATGAGATCCATTCACTCGATGGAGAGACTAATGATTTTGAACTCTATTTGAAAGACGATTCGCAAAATCCCACTTTTTCTTTTAAAGACAGGGCTTCGGCCGTAGTTTCAGCTTTCGCAAAAGAAAATGGAATCGATACCATTGTGGCTGCTTCCACCGGAAATGCCGGTTCATCTTTAGCCGGAATTTGTGCAGCACAAGGGCAAAAAGCCGTGATCTTTGTTCCTGCAACAGCGCCAAAAGCAAAGCTAACGCAGATTATGATGTATGGTGCCACACTAGTTCCGGTTGCTGGAAATTATGATAAAGCTTTCGATCTGAGTATTGAAGCTACAAAACGCTTCGGCTGGTATAACCGCAATACAGCTTTCAACCCGTTTACCATTGAAGGTAAGAAAACAGTTTCGTTTGAACTATACAGCCAATTGAAGGAACAAATTCCTGACTATATTTTTGTACCGGTGGGTGATGGAGTAATTATTTCAGGGGTTTTTAAAGGATTCGAAGATTTGCTGGAGTTGGGCATAATCGAAAAAATGCCGGTCATTATTGCCGTTCAGGCTGCGCGCAGCTCCAACCTGGCTGACAATATTGGTAAAGAAGAATTTGTATCAACACCATCGGATACCATAGCCGACAGCATCTCCGTTGATATCCCAAGAAATTTCAATATGGCAGCCGGTTATATCACCAAATACGACGGACAAACAATAACCGTTTCGGATGATGACATTCTGAGAGCCTCTTTAAAACTTGCAAAAAACACGGGCATCTTCACCGAGCCGGCTGCCGCAGCAGCTTTTGCCGGTTTCCTTACTTATAAAAACAGGTATTTAATTCCAAAAGGTTCAGTTAGTGTAGTTTTGCTTACCGGTAGTGGATTGAAGGATCTTAACGCAGTACAATCCTTGTTCGAAATTCCGCTTCCCGTTTCGGCGGATATGACTTCGGTTGAAAAATTTTTAAAAGATAAAATCTGAGTACAGTATGGTTAATTTTGAGTTAAACGGTAAATCCGAAAATTTTGATGGCAACGAGGAAACCACACTGCTGAAATATTTGCGAAACACTAAAAACATAACTTCTGTTAAAGACGGTTGTTCTGGTGAAGGTACTTGTGGTGCTTGTATGGTTGAGATCAACGGAGAAGCAAAACTTTCGTGCCGGACTCCGATTAAAAAACTCGAAAACGCTAAAGTTAACACACTGGAAGGCTTGCCCGAAAATGTCAGGGATATCCTTGCAAAAGCATTTGTTGAAAAAGGCGCTGTTCAATGTGGTTTTTGTACCCCGGGTTTCCTGATGCGCACCAAAATTTTGCTTGATAAAAACCCCTCCCCTTCCCGTGATGAAATCAAACAGGCTCTTACCTTAAATTTATGCCGTTGCACAGGTTATATAAAAATTATCGATGCCATTCACGAAACGGCACAACGGTTTCAGCAGCTGCAACCTTCGACAAGTACAACTCTCTCAGGCAATGTCGGTACTTCCTATCCGAAATATGAAGCGTATGAAATGGCCGTTGGTAAACGCTTGTTTGTAAATGATCTTCGATTTGAGGGGATGCTTCACGGAGCTCTTTATTTCTCAGATCATCCTAAAGCAACGGTTCATGAAATTGATATTTCGGAAGCTTTAAAACTAAAAGGTGTTGCCAGGATTTTTACTGCTGATGATATTCCCGGCGACCGGTTTGTCGGGCTTATTATTAAGGACTGGCCGCTAATGGTTAAAACCGGAGAAACAACCCGTTATATAGGAGATGTGCTGGCAGGCGTAGTTGCCGAAACCGAGGATATTGCCCGTGAAGCACTGAAATTGATCCAGGTTACGTATGATGTTTTCAAACCTGTTACGGATCCCCACGAAGCCATAAAACCAAGAGCTTTGAAAGTTCATCCTGATAAGGATAACCTGTTGGAAACCTGCCGGGTTGACCATGGTGGAATCGCTGATGAAATTCTTGCCGCTTCCGATTTTGTCGCTAAAGGCATCTACCAGACCCAACGCATCGAACATGCGTTCCTCGAAACGGAAGGCGCTGTTGCCATGCCTTTTGAAGAAGGAATTCACCTGTATGCAAATGGACAAGGTATTTATGAAGACAGAAAACAAGTGGCCGCTGTGCTGAACCTGCCGGTTGAAAAAGTCAGGGTTACACTGGTTTCGACCGGTGGTGGATTTGGCGGGAAAGAAGATATGACTGTCCAGGGTCATGCTTCTTTGTTTGCCTGGTTGCTTAAAAAGCCGGTAAAATTAGTGCTCTCGCGAGAAGAATCCATCCGTATGCATCCCAAGCGCCATCCTGTTTATATGGATATGGAAGTCGGTTGCGATAAAGAAGGGAAGCTCACCGGACTTAAACTTTATGCCGTTGGCGACTCAGGAGCTTATGCTTCAGTAGGAACCAAAGTGATGGAGCGTGTGGCTGGTCATGCCAGTGGCGCATATCATTTCCCTTGTGTAAATCTGGAAGCGCTGACTGTATACACTAACAATATTCCCAGCGGCGCCATGCGAGGGTTTGGTGCCAACCAGGTGGCTTTCGCCCTCGAAGGTTGCATTGATGATCTCTGCAAACAAGGCGGGTTTGATCGCTGGCAGTTTCGCTATGACAATGCACTTTGCGAGGGCAAAATGACGGCAACCGGACAAGTGCTTCATAAAGGCGTTGGGGTAAGGGAAACGCTGCTTGCAGTAAAACCATATTACGATAATGCCCGTTTCAAAGGATTAGCGTGTGGAATTAAAAACAGCGGAGTAGGTAACGGCATGTCCGATTTCAGCGATGTGATCATTGAGATAAAATCGGATAAGCAAGTTGTTTTGCATCATGGTTGGACTGAAATGGGTCAGGGTGTGCATACCGTTGCTACCCAGGTTTTGTGTGAAGAAACCGGGATTCTGCCCGCAATAGTTGAAGTAATCGTTGATTCAAGTGCCGGAATTCCAACCGGGATGACTACTTCGTCCCGTGCAACCGCATTGCTTGGAAATGCTATTCTCGATGCATCTAAACAAATCCGGGAAGATTTGAAACACAAAAGTTTGCAGCAACTTTCAGGGAAAACTTATAAAGGAAATTACACCTGCGACTGGACCACCAAACCCGGTGCTGATGTAAAGGAAATTATTACCCATTACTCCTACGGCTACGCTACCCAATTAGTTGTCCTTGATGAAACAGGCAAAATAAAAACCGTTTATGCCGCGCACGATGCCGGTAAAATCATGAATCCAATCATGTTCGAAGGACAGATTGAAGGTGCTGTGCATATGGGTTTAGGTTACGCTTTGACGGAAGATTTACCAATGATTGATGGCCAACTCGTTTCAACAAAAATGCGCGATTTAAAAATCCTCAGAGCTAAAGATATGCCTGAGGTAGTTGTTTTAGGCGTGGAAGTAAAAGATCCTGTCGGACCCTATGGTGCAAAAGGGCTTGGGGAAATAGGACTGGTGCCAACTGCAGCTGCAGTTGCAAATGCATTATGTGATTTTGATGGTGTCAGAAGGTATTCTTTGCCAATGAAAAAATTGGGTTAGAGTGATTTGCAATATCTTAAAATAATCATCTTTAAATAATTTTGATATGGTACCAATAAAATTATTTGAACAGAAAAAAGTACGCACTCATTGGGAATTAAAAGAAGAACAATGGTATTTTTCTATTATTGATGTAGTTAGCGTACTAACTGATACCAGCAATCCCCGTGATTATTGGTTTAAAATGAAAGTGCGGGTTAAGTTAGAAGACGGAATCGAACTGTCGACAATTTGTCGACAGTTCAAAATGCAGGCAACAGATGGGAAAATGAGGGAAACTGATTGTGCTAATACACAACAATTGCTACGGATTATCCAATCAATTCCCTCTCCCAAAGCCGAACCCTTTAAGCAATGGCTAGCCAAAACAGGCTACGAACGTATGCAGGAAATATCCGATCCTTCCCAAAGTATTGACCGCGCAAGAGAAAACTGGCAAAAACTTGGCCGTAGCGAAAAGTGGATCCAACAACGGATGACCGGCCAGGAAAAACTGAACAATTTACGATTTACGAATGACGATTTACGAATGACCATCTTAAATCGAAACTCGTACCTCGTAAATCGTACCTAATTAGTTACTCCAACATTTATAATTCTTAAGATTTTAAATCATGAATACCGAAGAATTAAAGAGCAGATTTAAAATGTTTGCCATAAACGTTGCTTTATTGATAAAAGATTTGCCAAAAAATATAATTAACATACCATATTGCAATCAATTAATCAGATCTTCCAGTTCTCCCGGAACAAATTACAGGGCAGCATGCAGAGCAAAATCAAGTGCTGATTTCATAAACAAACTTAAGATTGTTGAAGAAGAACTGGATGAATCAGTTTACTTTCTGGAATTACTCCTGTATTTTAATCCTGACTTTGAAGCTCGTATAAATATATTAATTAAAGAAGGAAATGAGTTACTTGCAATCACAGTTTCGTCACTAAAAACTTCAAGAGAAAATCAGAATCGAAAATAATAATATAGAATAATTTACGAGTTACGAATGACGAATTACAAATAACTAGCAAAAATCATAAATCGTACCTCGTACCTTACAAATCGTAAATCGTACCTCGTAAATCGTACCTCGTAAATCGTACCTCGTAAATCGTACCTCGTAAATCGTACCTCGTAAATCCCTAATCGCAAATCGTACTTCGTAAATCGTAAATCGTACCTCGTAAATCGTACCTCGTAAATCGTAAATCGTAAATCGTAAATCGTAAATCGTACCTCGTAAATCGTAAATCGTAAATCGTACCTAAAAAATCGTAAATCGTAAATCGTAAATCGTAAATCGTAAATCGTACGTAAAAAATCTTAAATCAAATGTCTCTATTACTAACCAACGGAACTTACATTCATCCCGAAACTCTTGAATTTACAACTTCTCATATTTTAATCGAAGAAGGTGTAAACGGGAAAATCAGTTTTCTCAATGATATCCCTCTCAATAACAAGTATGCTATCATCGACTGCACTGGCAAATACATCACCCAATCTTTCGTCTGCGGGCATCACCATGTATATTCCGCATTATCCCGGGGAATGGGCGCGTCAAAAAAGAATCCCGAAAACTTCAACGAAATCCTGGAATACATCTGGTGGACACTCGACAAATGCCTCGATGCCGAAATGATTGAAGCCAGCGCGCTTTATACAGCTATGGCATGTGTTAAAAATGGTGTAACATTCGTGATTGACCATCATGCTTCGCCAAATGCTATTACCGGTTCGCTTGAAATTATTGCCAAAGCATTTGAAAGAGTGGGAGCTTCGCATCTGCTTTGCTATGAAATTTCAGATCGCGATGGATTGGATAAAGCTGAGGAAGGGCTGAACGAGACTGCCGAATACCTGAAAAGCCACCAGGGTTTGGTTGGCTTGCATGCATCTTTTACCATTTCGGATGATACATTGAGAAAGGCGGTTGAACTTGCAAAACAAACCAATACCGGAATTCATATTCATGTGGCTGAAGCCGAAAGTGACCAGGTTCATTGTGTCGAGAAATATGGCATGCGTGTTATCGACCGCCTGCAGAATTTCGGCGCACTTGAATCGGGTAAAACCATTCTTGGACATTGCCTGCATCTCAGCGAAAATGAAAAGAACATCATCAGTAACAGTCCGTCATGGATAGTTCAGAATACCGAAAGCAATCTGAATAATCGGGTTGGCTATTTTAATGCAGAAGGACTTGGTGAAAATATTATGATGGGAACCGATGGTATGCACAGCGATATGCTCCGAAGCTCCAAAGCCGCATTTTTTGTAGGTCAGAATTTTGATACTATTGGCTACGACAGTGTTTACAAGCGTTTTCGCAATGCCGACAAGTATTTACAAAACAATGGTTTTACCGGGCATGGGTCCAATAACCTGGTTGTACTCGATTATGATACACCAACCCCTTTCAACACCAGTAATTTTTATGGCCATTTTGTGTTTGGACTCGACTCAAATCATGTTCAGCATGTGATTTCTAATGGTCATCTTGTAGTTGAAAACAGGAAAATCCTCACGGTGGATGAAGAGAAAATCCTGTTCGGTGCACGTATCCAGGCAGAGAGACTTTGGGCGAAAATGAAGAAATAGAGTTTTTTAGACTAATTTTGCCGCTCATTGGGCTAATAGACTGTAGGTATTTAGACTGATATACTTAAAAGGGGATAAAATCACGTATTTAAAAGAGGACCCAAGTCCCAAGAACCAAATCTCAAGAACCAAGATATGTTCAATAACTCCACTTGGAATTTGGAGCTTGGACCCTGGAATTTGAGACTTACAAATGCGGAAATTTATCCCGTTCGTAGTATA
>DYSZ01000143.1 GCA_020726265.1 Draconibacterium orientale | reverse complement strand
ATCAGACAAATGTTATTTGTAATCCCGCTGATAGCAATATTTTCATCGGCAGGTTTTGTGAGTTTGTTCCAAACCTTAAAAGGGGAAAAGCTTAAAATTGCTGTTTCAGTTGTTTTTGCGGGACTGATTGCTTTGCCCGTAAAACATCAGTTTGATACTTTTCCGGCTGACTATATTTATTTTAATTCGATTTCAGGTGGCAATAAAAAAGCCTGGTCGAATTATGAGTACGACTACTATTTTCATGGAATGAAAGCGGCCGCTGAATATCTCGTACAAACTACCGGCGCTGAAAAAATCACAGTTGCTTCCAATTGTAATCTTTCCAACTATTTCGAAAATTCAAGGAATATTACATTCAAATATGTTCGTTTTTTGGAGCGCAGTTCAGCCGATTGGGATTACGGTTTATTTGGCGTGAATTACATTCATCCTGAGCTTTTAAAATCAGGAAAGTGGCAACCAGCCGGAGTTGTGAAAACCATTTCGCACAAAGAAAACCCGCTGGTAGTTGTGGTTAAACGCGCTGATAAAACCGATTTTCAGGGAATTGAATTGGCCGCTTCAGGCGACTGGGTTCAATCTTCGGTTTTGCTGGAAAATGCATTGCAGACGGACAAAAACAATGTGTGGATAATTTTACAACTCGCAAAAAATTCGTTGAAGCTGAACGATTTTGAAAGATTTAACTCATATTTGCAACAGGGCCGTTCGATTTATGCTGATTATGAGCCGTTTTATCTGCTCGAAGCGCAGTATCTTTTTGACCTTGGAAAAACGGAAGAAGCGAAAGTTGTGCTCAACAAACTTATCGATGTAAACTCGCGATACCAAAATGCAGCGCCACTTTTAAAAGCGGTAAACAAAAAACTTGAGGAACATAAATTCAATAATTAATAAATAACTAAAAATGAAAAAAATGAAGAATTTCATGGCCACATTGGCTGCCATCGTTTTATCTGTTGTTGCAAAAGCGCAGGATGCAGGAACTTACATCGACAGTTTAAATGTGCAGGATAGCTCGTACATGCAACCGCTCGAAACTGCAACCGAAGAAACATCGTCGGGTAGCACTGCAATTATTATAGTTGTTGCAATTGTGGTAGTTGTTGTAATTGCTTTTTTTGTTATCAAAAAGAAAAAGAAATAAGCTTTGTCTTTAACAGCACAAAGAACCTGTCTTTCCACGGAATGACAGGTTTTTTTGTGGGTTGCCATTTTCGGTGAAAGATGCTATTTTTAAAACATGCAAAATCACGCTGATACAGTTGCTGCCATTAAACAAAAAGCCCGGTCGCTTGGGCTTTCAGGATGTGTTTTATTGCCTGCAACTGCACTTCATGATGAGGTGGAACATTTTAACCGGTGGCTGCAAAACGGGTTTCAAGGCGAAATGGATTACATGGCTCGGAATGCCGAAAAACGGCTCGATCCGCGGCTGCTTGTCGAAAATGCAAAAACAGTAATCGTCGTACTTCAAAATTATTTTACAAACAAAAAACAATCGGAACCAACTGCACCTGTACTTTCAAAATATGCTTTTGGTACCGATTACCATTTTGTGCTGAAAGACAAATTGAAAGTGTTGTTACAGTTTATTCAATCGGAAATTTCGCCCTGTAACGGACGTGTTTTTACCGATTCGGCACCGGTGCTCGAAAGAGCGTGGGCAACACGTGCTGGTCTGGGTTGGATTGGCAAAAACAGCAGCCTAATTTCGCTGGATAAAGGGAGCTTCTTTTTTATTGGCGAATTAATTATCGACATCGAATTGTCTTACGATAATCCGCGGCCTGTGGCCGACCACTGCGGAAAATGTACGCGTTGTATTGATGCCTGCCCCACAAAAGCTATCGTTGCCGACAGGGTTGTGGATGCGCGGTTGTGTATTTCGTATCAAACCATTGAATTAAAAGGCGAGCTTGACCCCCACCTGAAAGGACAATTTGAAAACCGTGTTTTTGGCTGCGATATTTGCCAGGATGTTTGCCCGTGGAACCTGAAAGCCGAACCACACAATGAACCTGGTTTCAACCCGGAAGAAAAACTACTGAAATTAACTGCTTCTGATTGGCATAATATGGATACCAGCCTGTTTGCCACGCTTTTTAAAAAGTCGCCGGTGAAACGCACAGGGTTTTCAGGATTAAAACGAAATCTGCAATTCATTACTGACGTTTAGCGAATGATTAACAGTGCAGATGAAGAAATTTGAATATGAAACTGTGTTAAAAAACGGGCCTCAATTGGGCGTTTATGCCGATTTTCCGTTCGACAGCCAGAAGATTTTTGGAACACGGAAAGCAATTCCTGTTAAAGTGGATATTGATAATAAATATTCGGGTGAGTTGAGTTTACTGCCTTGTGGAAAAGGCAGACATTGGCTGCACTTGAAAAAACAAATCAGACTTACCATAGGGAAAAGCGAAGGAGATACAGTTTTTATCACTCTTGAAAAAAATCTGACACCCACAAAACCCGATATTCCGGATTATCTGCAATGGTTGCTTGACGACGACCTTGTGAAACAAAGAGCATTTGAAAAGATGCCTCTTTCAGCCCGGAAATTCTGGATAGCTTATATTGAGGAGACAAAAAATGAAGATGCTAAAGTTGATAAAATCATTCGTTTCTTCGAATATCTTGCGCGTCATTTTTCAAGGTAAAGTTCAGGATAGCTTATTTTTTTGCAAGAACTTATTTGCCTGAAAAATTGAAGGTTCGGGTTGTACTAAAACAGAGCCGGTGAATCAACATCCACCGGCTCAGGAACTCATCAAACTAAAATTATCCCAAATTTCAAAAAATCGAATGAATTTCTTTTATCAATAGTTCGCTTCAAAGTCGTCTGTTTTTAGTTCGGGTAATCATACCAGTCGCTGTTTTGTTTTCCCCCCGATTCAGCCCAAGTTTTAAATTTTGGGTAGATTTCTGTTATCAATTTTTTTTCAGGTGAAGGTTTAAACGATTTTGCCATAAACTCAATTCCCCACGGATGATTTTCTTTGCTTCGGTAAAATGCCTCGCTTCCGGAAAGCGGATATTTGAATTTACTGCCGTTTTTACGGATCCATTGGTAAGGCGACGCATCATTTTTTGTTCCGAACAGGCTCATATCCTGGCCTTGCGTGGGAGGCGCTCCAAACGGACGAACCTGTTGCGAATAGTTATCAGTTCTGAAAAGATAGGGTACAAATGCAAATTCTTTTATTCTCTTGTCTTTCAGGCTGATTGTAAACTCAAGTTGTTTGTTTGCAACATCCTGAACTTTTTTAAATAGAATGATACCGTTTGTAACCGCTTCATCTAAAGTGGCATCTCCATTTATGGTTGTAATAATATCATCTTCATACCCGAATTCAGTTCCATTGGAAGAAAATAATTCATATCCAAGCCCGATTCCCATTCCTGCGCCAATCCATTCAACACTGCAAACGCCCGAAATTTCCTGGATGTAATTGTTACGGCCACGTACCCAGTAGAAAGTGGTTTTTACTACCAGATCATTAAAATCGTAATCGCCTTTTGATGGCCACAAGTCCTCGAAAAGAGTATAAGAATATACCGAAGAATTTGCGCGGGCCGCACTTTTTGTTGCAGTTTCAACCTGTCTTTCAATCCTGATTGATAGTTCAGGATTATTCGGATCAACATCGAACTGGTCGCACAATCCATCGTTATCTGTGTCTGTTTTCAAAAAGTTGATTGCATTAACTTCAGGCACTTCAAATTCAATATCGGTATCCAACATACCCACTTCCTTAAAACTGATGGTGGCAAGCGTAACCAATTTAAGTGTTTTTGAGTTGGCAGGAATGCGAACATTGAAGTTGGCTTTGCCATCTAAAATGGTCAGCGCATCAATCAGCATATTGTCGTCGTTATATAGCTCAACAATTGAATTGTCCAGGTCATGAGACAGCCCGTTGTTGCGCATAAAAGTTACATTAATTTGTTTCGAGGTAATGGTTGACCAATTAAAATCAGACGGAACTTTACCTACAAAAGTAGTGGTTTCGTCCTCAGCGTCTGTGATAAAGTCGTCGATTTTGTTTGAGAGGCAGCTAGTTAAAAGAGCTGTTAATAACAGCATACCCAGTGCTTTCATAATCCCAGATTTTTATTGTTGATGAATTTTGATGGGAAGGTAAGTGCATCAAAATTGCAATACATTACAACTACCTGTATTTCAGTGTTTGGTAATAGTTTAATCAGCAAATTGTACCTTTTGAATAGGTAAATTAAACTTGATAAAAAATTAATCAAACGATTAAAAATATTGATTGATTATTTTATTTAAATCTAAAAGTAAATTATTTTTGTAGGGTAATTCTTACAAAACAGTCAGTTATGGATAGTTTTAAAAACACAGCTGATTCATCCACCGAAGAAAAAATTAAGGCTGCGGCTCGCACTGTTTTTCATAAAAAGGGGTTTGCAGCTTCGCGCACCCGCGATATTGCCGAAGAAGCCGGAATTAATCTGGCTTTGCTCAATTACTATTTCAGAAGCAAAGAGAAGTTGTTTGTTTTGGTGATGATTGAAACTTTGACAGAGTTCTTTGGTTCGGTGTCGGTAATTATCAATAATCCTGAAACAACCTTTGAAGAGAAAATTGAACAGTTTGCAGCTGGTTATATCGATTTGATTTTCAGGGAACCCGATATTCCGCTCTTTATCATGAGCGAAATCAGAAACAATCCGGAGCAACTGCTGCAAAAAGTTGATATCCGGAATACAGTTTTTAACTCAGTTTTTATGCAGCAGTTTACCGAGGCCATGCAACAGGGAAAAATCAAAGACCAGAATTTTCTACATTTTATGATGAATTTTGTGGGGCTTATCGTCTTTCCGTTTATCGGGAAACCGCTCCTGAAAGCCATTTCAGGATTAACAGAGGAACAATTTAATATGCTTATCGAAGAACGCAAAAAGCTGATTCCGGTTTGGATTAAAGCGATGATGAATTAGCAATGAAACAGAAATTCTACAAATAACTCAGAGTCATGATTGAAAACAGAACAAAAAACCGGCTGCTGCTCATATTGCTGATGTTTCTGACAGCACATATTCAGGCGCAAACAGGGCAGCCGCTTTCCATCGATAGTTGTTACGCCAAAGCCCGTCGCAATTATCCGCTCATTAAACAGTTTGGGCTCATCGAGAAATCAAAATCGTATTCGCTCGACAATGTCTCGAAAGGGTATTTACCACAGATTACGGTTGCTGGACAGGCCACTTACCAAAGCGATGTTACCCAGCCCATGTTAAATCAGAATCTGCCGGGGGCACTGCCGCTTTTCGAAACCATCAGCAAAGACCAGTACAAATTGTATGGCGAAGTGGTACAGCCCATCACCGACCTTTTTACGCTCGGTAACCACAAAGATTTGGTCGATATTAATGCCGGAGTAGAGGCGCAGAAAATAGAAGTGGAACTTTACCGGCTATTCGAACGCATCGACCAGCTTTTCTTCGGAATGTTACTGGTCGAACTTCAGGTGGAGCAAAACGAAATTGTAAAAAAAGATATTCTTGCCGGAATAGAAAAAACAACAGCCGCAATTGCCAACGGAACCGCGTTGAAAAGCAATCTCAGTTTACTGAAAGCCGAATTACTGAAAGCCGAACAGCGCACCACCGAGTTAAAAGTCGGCTGGAAAAGTTACGCTGATATGCTCAGCCTGTTCACTCACGAAATGGTAACACCCGACACAAAATTGCAAAAACCACCGGTACCACAGTTTTCAGCCGCCATTAACCGGCCCGAGTTGCAATTGTACGAGTTGCAGAAAAACGCGTTCGATGTGCAGGGAAACATCGTAAATACAAAAAATCTTCCCCGGTTCAGCTTGTTTTTTCAGGGTGGGGCAGGACGGCCAGCTTTAAATTTCCTGAGCAACGATTTTGAAGGGTATTATTATACAGGTTTGCGCATCAACTGGAACATCTCCAGTTTCTACACTTCGGGCAACGAAAAGGATATTTTGCAATTTAACCGCGAGTCGGTGGAGTTGCAAAAGGAAACATTTCTGTTCAATACAAATCTTATCGTTCAGCAGCAAATGAACGAAACAGCCAAAACCGAAGCACTGATTAATACCGATGAAGAAATTATTGCATTGCGGGTCGAGATAAAAAATGCAGCGCGCAACCAGTTAGAAAACGGAACTATTTCGGCCATCGATTATGTGAGTTATGTGAACGCCGAAGACCAAGCGCGCCAAAACCTGCTCCTCCACCAGGTGCAGCTTTTAATGGTGCTTTACAACAACAAAACAACAACAGGAAACCATAACTAAAAAAAATTAAATCAATGAAAATCAATAATTTATTCGTCGCTGCAGTTGTACTGAGTTTTACGTCAACTGCCTGCCGTCATCAGAATACTTTTGATGCATCAGGTTCATTCGAAGCCGTTGAAACAGTAATTTCAGCCGAAGCGACCGGAACTTTAAAAATGTTTCAGGTTGAAGAAGGCCAGTCGCTCGAAGCCGGTCAGCAGGTTGGCTAC
Source organism: Draconibacterium orientale (assembly GCA_020726265.1). Lineage (GTDB taxonomy): Bacteria > Bacteroidota > Bacteroidia > Bacteroidales > Prolixibacteraceae > Draconibacterium > Draconibacterium orientale_A. Next base: position 2,921 of record DYSZ01000143.1, on the reverse strand, counting down.
ATCGATACGGTTCAGCTTTACCTGAAGAAAAAACAACTTGAATCGCAAATGGAAGCGCTCGCAGCAAAAAAGCCAAACATTCAGGTACAGCTTTCGGCATTAAATGAGCAGTTAAAAACCGCCGAAACAGAAAAGAAAAGAATTGAAAATCTGTTAAAGGCAGATGCCGCTACTACCAAACAACTCGACGACGTCAACGCACAAATTGCCGTAATCAAAAAGCAAATTGATGCACAAAAATCAACGCTTGATATTTCAATAACAGGTATCAACAAAGACATTCTTCCGCTCGGAATTCAGATTGAACAGCTCAACGACCAGTTGCTGAAAAGCCGGATAGTGAATCCGCGGGCAGGCACGGTAATTACAAAATATGCCGAGCAGAATGAAATGGTTGCTGGGGGAAAACCGCTGTACAAAATTGCCGACTTGTCGGAGATAATTCTGCGTGTTTACATTTCGGCCAACCAGTTGCCACAGGTAAAACTAAACCAACCCGTAAAAGTGCATACCGACGATGGAAAAGGCGGTTTTGCTGAAACCGAAGGCGTGGTTACATGGATTAGCGACAAAGCCGAGTTTACACCCAAAACCATTCAAACCAAAGAAGAACGCGCGAACTTAGTTTATGCTATGAAGGTGAAAGTGAAAAACGATGGCACCTATAAAATTGGGATGTATGGAGAAATTAATTTTTAAAGAAGCCTCTCCCGGCCTCTCCAAAGGAGAGGAGAAAAGAAAGAGACATATTAAAGATTGGTTTTTGATTTTGGAAATTTGGAACTTGATTTTTGGATTTTGATACTCAATACTCATTACTTAAATCTCATATCTTAAAAATGTCCGACGTAATTCTTCAAAATATCACAAAAACCTACAACAAAGGCGAAACGCATGCGGTAAACGATGTGTCGTTTGCGGTTGAAAAAGGCGAGTTGTTCGGGTTGATTGGCCCCGACGGCGCCGGTAAAACAAGCATTTTCCGCATTCTTACCACTTTGTTGTTAGCCGACAGCGGAACCGCCACAGTAAACGGTTTAGATGTGGTGAAAGACTATCGTTCAATCCGCAACCAGGTTGGCTACATGCCCGGCAAATTCTCGTTGTACCAGGATTTAACGGTGGAGGAAAACCTCAGTTTTTTTGCCACGGTTTTTAATACCACCATCGAAGAAAATTACGACCTGATAAAAGATATTTACGTTCAGATTGAACCGTTTAAAACCCGGCGCGCCGGAAAACTTTCGGGCGGGATGAAACAAAAACTGGCGCTGAGTTGCGCGCTCATCCACCGGCCAACCGTACTTTTTCTCGACGAGCCAACCACCGGTGTGGATGCTGTTTCGCGAAAAGAATTCTGGGAAATGTTAAAGCGACTGAAAGCTCAGGGAATTACAATTTTAGTTTCAACGCCGTACATGGACGAGGCCATGCTTTGCGAGCGTATTGCGCTCATCCAGAATGGTTCGATATTGTCAATCGACACGCCAGAAAATATCATTTCGCAATTTCCTAAAAAACTGTTTTCGGCAAAATCGGGGCAAATGAGCCGGCTGCTCACCGATATCAGGCAGTTTCCCGGAACAGCCAGTTGCTTTTCGTTTGGCGATGCACATCATGTTACTTTTTCAGAAAACAAAAATCTGCTGAACGAATTGAAAGCTTTTCTGAAAACAAAAAATCATCATGATATTAATTTGAAGGAAATTACACCAATCATTGAGGATTGTTTTATCGATTTAATGCATTGAAATGGAAGCAGCCACAGTAATATCAACCGAAAAACTGACGAAAAGTTTTGGCGATTTCACAGCGGTAAACGAAATCACTTTCGACGTGCATCAGGGCGAAATATTTGGTTTTCTGGGTGCAAACGGCGCCGGCAAAACTACGGCAATGCGTATGTTGTGTGGACTTTCGAACCCAACATCGGGAAAGGCGACCATTGCCGGTTTCGATGTGTACAGCCAAACCGAAAAAATAAAAAAGAACATCGGCTACATGAGCCAGAAATTCTCGCTGTACGAAGATTTAACGATTCTTGAAAACATCAGGTTTTATGGGGGAATTTATGGAATGGACCGCAAAATCATCAAATCAAAAAGTGTTGAGTTGGTTGAAAAACTCGGTCTGAAAGAGGAAGCAACAAAACTGGTTCGTTCGCTACCGCTGGGCTGGAAACAGAAACTGGCTTTTTCGGTGGCGATTTTTCATGAGCCCAAAATTGTTTTTTTAGATGAACCCACCGGTGGTGTCGACCCGGTTACGCGCCGCCAGTTCTGGGATTTGATTTATGCCGCCGCGGAACGCGGAATCACAGTTTTTGTAACCACGCATTACATGGATGAGGCCGAATATTGCAACCGCATTTCGATGATGGTTGATGGCTACATCAAAGCACTCGACTCGCCTGCCAATCTGAAAAAACAGTTTGGTGCAACCAATATGGACGAAGTTTTTTACCAACTCGCCCGCGGGGCAAAACGTAACTTATGAAACAGTTTATTGCATTTGTAAGGAAAGAGTTTTACCATGTTTTCCGCGACAAAAAAACGTTGCTGTTGCTTTTCGGAATGCCGATTGCCCAGATTGTGCTGTTTGGGTTTGCACTCACCAACGAAATTAAAAACAGCAAAATTGTAGTGTGCGATTACGCCAACGATGTTGCCACACGCCGGATTATCGACAAAATGGAGGTAAGCGCCAATTTCGAAATCGAAAAGATATTGATGAGCCACCAACAGATTGAAGAGGCTTTCAGGGAAGGAAAAATCAAATTGGTGGTAGTTTTTCCGGCCAACTTTAACAACGACCTCACCCACCTGAATAAAGCACAGATACAGATTATTGCAGATGCCACCGACCCCAATACGGCGGGTACACTTACAAACTACGCATCAAGTATCATTTTAAGTTATCAG
>DYSZ01000142.1 GCA_020726265.1 Draconibacterium orientale | reverse complement strand
CAATGATTAGAGCGATGCTTCACACGTTTTAAAAATGATTTCAAAACAGTCTCTGAGTTTCAAAAATTGAAAACATCTTTTCTTCATGCGGTATCGTTTCTCCTTTTATTATCCGCCTTTCAACCAAATCGATATGATTGAGCAACAGTTGCATAAAATATTCCAGTGAAACCACCAGTGCAAGGTCTTAGTTGTCAACGATGGGCAGTTGGGGCACCTCTTTTTCCAATCTTGCATAAAGTGCAGCGGCCTTGTTAATGTAACTCAGCGCAGCTTTGGCTTCCCTCTGTTCTTTGCCTTTGCACCCCTGAAGCTGTTGCTTTTCCCGGTTCCCGCATCAGCCCCTTCTTCTCAGATTCCCAGCTTTTTATCTTTCGCAACCCCTGCAGGTTGTTGTATTTGCCCATGAAAACACAAACAGCATCAATACATTTGCGTGCGCTGTCCCACAGCAGGTTATAGTCGGTCGGAATTCCCTGACTGACTTCAACGTGTTGAATTCGGTTAAACGTAACCGAAATTTCTTTGTAAAAAAAGACTCCAGTTTTGTATGAAATATCTCGTTCGCGCAGCAAATAACCTTTTTCGGAAATCCCGGCATCGAGACAATGACAGACTAAATAATAAAAACGGCAGGAATTGCAATGATGGCTGCTATTAACCAACCCGGAAGTATTTCATCTGAAAATATGAGAAACGAAATAAAACCACCTGCCAACAAAAGTGTGACGATGGCAATACGGATATATACAACATTTAAGTAATAGTTAACTAAACGATTAGAATCTTTCGGTTAAATTTCTGGCAGGTTTTCGGGCAGAAGAACCGAGTTTGTATAATTTTCCACACATCAGATTTTGCGATTGACTTAAACGAGACCAAGAAATTACTAATCAGCTATCAATGTCGTTAAGTTAGCAAAACAGACTTTCCCGAGTACTCGGGACTCAGTCTGACAGTCACCCTGAGCGATCCCGAAACTTCGGGAGAAGGGTGACTTCAATTCAAATTCATCAGCTTTATTTCTAAACGACATTGAATCAGCTATAAAAATTTTGGGTGCATAGTTTTCCTTATTTCCTCTGAAATGCAGGAAATAGGTACCTGCAGCGAAATCGTCAATAATCAGTTGTTCAAGCAACAAATCATTAACTGACAAAAAGCAGGAGGCTACTCCTGCAATGGCAGCATTCCTAAAAAACTTACGGCGTGAATTTTCTGTCATTTTCCATCAGTTTAATTATAATTTCACCTCTGCCGATTTTCCTTTTCCGATTTTCAAATCATAGGTTTTACCGACATAAATTACTTTACACGGATTCCCTGATTTACTTAAAATACTGGCTTTTGTAATTTTTCCGTCTTTCCATTCCATCGAAATTTCAAAACCTCCGCGGGCACAAAGTCCTTTTACCGAACCCTCTTTCCATGCATCGGGCAGCGCAGGCATCAGCGTAATTTCATTTTCCGACGATTGAACCAGCATTTCGGCAAAAGCGGCCGAGCCGCCAAAGTTGCCGTCAATCTGGAAGGGTGGGTGAGCATCAAAAAGGTTCGGATAGGTTCCGCCACCACCGCTCATTTTGGTGCGGACACCGTCGGGTTCCACATATCGCAGCAACTCGCGTATCATTTTGTAAGCCCTGTTTCCATCATACAAACGTGCCCAAAGATTTATGCGCCAGCCCTTCGACCAGCCGGTTGTTTCGTCGCCCCTGATATCGAGTGTTTTCCGGCAGGCAGCAGCCAGCTCAGGTGTTTTCAGTTGCGTAATGTGGTGGCCGGGGTGCAGCCCGAACAAATGCGACTGGTGACGGTGTTGGGGTTCAGCATCTTCCCAGTCGTAATACCACTCCTGCAGGTTCCCTTTTTTGCCCACTTGGTAATGGTGTAAATGGGCAAGTGCTGTTTCGAGTTCTTTTACAAAAGATGAATCAGTTTCGAGTGCTTTAGCCGCATCAATTGTATTTTCGAAACACGAGCGAATCATGGCCAGGTCGGCAGTGCCGCCATACAAAGTTGCCCCGCGATAGCTTTTATCGTTGATATATCGTTGCTCGGGTGAAGTGGAAGGCGATGTAATCAGTTTTCCGTTTTTGTCTTCCACAAGCCAGCCGAGGCAAAATTCGGTAGCGCCTTTCAAAACAGGATATCCTTCGGATTTCAGCCATTGTTTGTCCTGCGTGAATGCGTAGTGTTCCCACAAATGGGTGCTCAACCAGGTGCCACCCATGTACCAGTTGGCCCAAACGGGGTCGCCCTCGCCAAAATTACCTACCGGGTTGCTCATCGCCCAGATATCGGAGTTGTGACAGGCGACCCAGCCTTTCTGGACTCCGAAAAATGCTTTGGCTGTAACTGTGCCGGTTTTCGACAGGTTGTTTACAAAAGTGAGCAGCGAGTTATGCATTTCCGAAAGATTGGTCGTTTCAGCACCCCAGTAATTTTCTTCGGCGTTGATGTTAATGGTGTAGTTGCTGCTCCACGGCGGACGCATATAAGGATTCCACAATCCCTGCAGATTGGCTGGAACGCCGGGAGTTCGCGAACTGGCAATCAGCAGATATCTTCCGTATTGAAAATACAGGATTTCGAGATTTTTGTCCTCTTTTCCTTCACCATAACGTTTTAACCGTTCGTTGGTGGGCAGGTTTGGAGCGGTGGTTGTACCAAGCTGCAATTGAACACGTTTGTAAAAATGCTGATAGTCGGCAATATGTTTATTTTTAAGTTCTTCATAAGATTGAGCCGAAGCTTTTTTCAGGTTTGATGCTGCAATACCCAGGTAGTCTTTACCCTGTTTCACCGGGTCTTTGTCGAATCCGTTAAAACTTGTGGCGATAGAAACCAGAATCATCGCCTCGGTTGCCCCTTTAACCACCAGCGAACTATCGGTTTTAACCACCTGTCCGTCGGTATTTTTTACATGAAAAAACGAAGCGAAACGGGTTCCTTTTGTTTCGTCGAAAACCACCGCATTTTCTTTGTCGCCCAAATAACTGGGCAAAGCTACTGCAGGAGCATATCCGCTGGCCGACATTTCATTTTTTCCGGTATTGATTTTATATTTTAATTGACTGTCAAATTTCAGTTCGAAATCGAGTTTTCCTTTTGTGCTGCTGGTGAGTTTGATGGCAAATACATGGTCGGGATTTGAAAGAAAATATTCTCGGGTGTATTTCACTTCGTTAATTTCGTACATCACTTTCGAAACCGCCTTTGAGATATCGAGCTCGCGATAATAGTAATCCGCTTTCGCCTGGTTGACAAAATTGATGTACATGGTTCCGAGTGGGGCAAACGATTCGGAAAATTTTCCCTGCACCTTTTTTTGCAACTGGTCGGCAAGTTGATAATTTTCGTTGGCCAGCGCCTCGCGGATTGCCGGAATGTTTTTGTATGCCTCGGGGTTCATATACGGGTCAACCGGTCCGCCCGACCAAAGCGTAATGTCGTTCAGAAAAATTTTATCGGATTCGACACCGCCAAAAACAGAAGCTCCGGCAGTGCCGTTCCCCAAAACAAGCGTTTCTTCGAAATGTTGGGCAGGTTGATTGTACCAGAGTTTATCAGGCGATTGGGAAAAAGCTGAAAGGCTGAGAAACAGAAGTGAAAGTACGATTAGGTTTTTCATCGATTTAGATTTGAAATTTTAGCAAAAATAGCAAAGTATTGAATTATCACTTAATTAAGGGATGAGTCTGATTGTCGAAAATCAAATAAAAAACCAACTGTTTATCAAGGTTTTTTCAAACTCAATAACTTAAGTTTGCGGCTTGAATTTAAAATGAACACCGTGAAAAAATTAGCATTTTTAACTGTTGTTGCCGGAATCGCGTTTTCGTGCAGCCAACCATCAAAAACAACTCAGGTAATGAATCCATTTTTCGAAACGTACACAACTCCCTACGAGGTTCCGCCCTTCGACAAAATTCTGAATGCACATTATTTGCCCGCATTTCAGGAGGGAATGAAGCAACACAACGCTGAAATTGAAGCCATCGTTTCAACTGCTGAGACACCTGGTTTTGCCAATACCATTGAAGCACTCGACCGCAGTGGTGAATTGTTAACCAAAGTTTCGTCGGTATTTTTTAATGTAAAGGAGGCCAACACCAACGACTCAATCAATGCCATTGCAGAAGAGGTTGCGCCGTTGCTTTCGCAACACACCGACGCAATTTTGCTGAATGAGGCTTTGTTTGCAAGAGTAAAAGCTGTTTATAAACAAAAAGACAATCTCGGATTGAATGCAGAACAGGCACGTTTACTGAATGAAACTTATAAAAACTTTGTTCGTGGCGGCGCTAATCTTGCTGCCGATAAAAAAGAAGAACTCAAAAAAGTGAACGAAGAACTTTCGTTGCTCGAACTGAAATTCGACAAAAACCTGCTTGCCGAAACCAACGCTTTCAAACTGGTTATCGACAAACAGGAAGACCTGGCCGGACTGCCCGAAAATGTGATGGCAGGCGCAGCCGACGAAGCCAAAGCCGCCGGAATGGAAGGCAAGTGGGTTTTCACCTTACAGAAACCCAGCTGGATTCCGTTCCTCACTTATGCTGAGAATCGCGATTTACGCGAACAACTTTACAAAGCCATGTTTAACCGTGCGAACAATGGCAACGAAAACGACAACAAAGCCATTATCAACCAGTTTGTAAACCTCAGGCTGAAGAAAGCCAACATTTTGGGATATGAAAGCTGGTCGGCGTATGTGCTCGACGATACCATGGCCCAAAAGCCTGAAAATGTGTACAACCTGCTTCAGAAAGTGTTCAACCCGGCTATTGCCCGTGCAAAAGAAGAAGTTTCTGATATGCAGAAAATGGCTGAAAGCGAAGGCGGCAAATTTAAAATTGAAAGCTGGGACTGGTGGTATTACGCCGAAAAGGTGCGCAAAGCAAAATATGATTTGGATGAAGAGCAGCTTCGCCCCTATTTTGAAGTGAACAACGTGCGCGATGGTGCGTTTACAGTGGCAACCAAACTGTATGGTTTGACTTTCACAAAACTCGAAAACATGCCGCTATATCATCCCGAATGCCAGGTTTTTGAAGTTAAAGACGCCGATGGATCGCTGATTGGCGTGGTGTATGTTGATTTTTTCCCGCGCGAATCGAAAAAAGGCGGCGCCTGGATGACAAACTACCGCGAACAATACACAGCAGCCGACGGCAATAACGTTCGTCCGGTGGTTTCGCTTACCTGCAATTTTTCGAAACCGGTGGGTGATAAACCCGCATTGTTGAGTTACGATGAGGTTGAAACCTTTTTCCACGAATTTGGCCACGGACTGCACGGTTTGCTTTCACAATGCACGTATGTAAGCCTTGCCGGAACAAATGTTTCGCGCGATTTTGTTGAATTGCCGTCGCAGATTATGGAGCATTGGGCAGCCGAGCCTGAAGTGCTGAAAATGTATGCAAAACATTACCAGACCGGTGAAGTGATTCCACAGGAACTGATTGACAAAATGGAAAAAGCAGGCAAATTCAACCAAGGTTTTGTAACCTCAGAATTCATTGCCGCCGCTTTCCTCGACATGGATTTTCACACGGTAAACATGCCGGGTGAATTTGATGTAAATGAATTTGAGAAGAAGTCGATGAAAAAAATTGGGCTGATCAACGAAATCATTCCACGTTACCGGCCAACCTATTTTGCACACGCATTTTCGTGGGGTTATTCAAGCGGATACTACAGTTACACATGGGCCGAAGTTTTGGATGCCGATGCTTTCAATGCCTTCAAGGAAACCGGAGATATCTTCAACCAGGAAGTTGCAAAATCGTTTCGCACCAACGTGCTCGAACGTGGAAATACTGACGAACCAATGAAATTGTACCTTAATTTCCGTGGCAAAGAACCGGGAATTGAACCGCTGCTGAAAAACAGGGGGTTGTTGTAACCCGGTTTTATAGAATGAGGAGCAGATTCCTCACTTTGTTCGGAATGACAAAAGTATTGGAATGCATAGGAGAAAAAGAACAAGGCGGCAAAAGCCGCCTTGTTCTTTTTCTCCTTCTCATTTTATGTCCCTGTGATTCCGAAGGAGCGGGCGACTGAGGAATCTTTTTGAATGTACGGGATTTTACTCCACCAAATCACAAACCACCGAATCGGTAACCTTTATCATATCTTCAGGATTGATGACAAGCTGCAACCCGCGCTGGCCGGCACTTACAAAAATCGTGTCGAACAACTGGCAGGTTTCATGAATAAATGTCGGGAACGGTTTTTTCATCCCGATTGGAGAACAGCCTCCGCGAATGTAACCGGTTAACGGAAGCAGTTCTTTTTGGTGAATCATCGCGCAGTTTCTATTACCCGAAACTTTGGCGGCTTTTTTCAGGTCAACTTCTGTGTTTCCTGGAACCACACATACAAATACACCGGTTTTGTCGCCCCGCAGAACCAACGTTTTAAAAACCTGCTCTACATCCTGTCCTATTTTCCTTGCCAGCGTTACGGCGCTCAAATCACTTTCATCCACTCTATATTCAGCTAAATCATAATGTATTGATTTGGTATCTAATAACCGGGCTGCGTTTGTTTTTTTCATGTATACCTGATTTTGATTGATAAAATCTGAATCAACGTCAAAAGAAAAGTGCTATTGCCGAAAGAAAGGTAGCCACTACTACAAACCAGCGGTAACCGTCTTCCGAAATCAGTTTTGTGATTTTTATTCCGAGGAATGCGCCCAGTGCAATTGCCGGCAATAAAGTAATATTGAAGGTGAGTGTTTGCAGCGTGATGTTGTGCCAGCCCCATAACTGCAGCGGTAGTTTGAAAACATTCACAATAAAAAAGAACCAAGCAGCGGTGCCGATAAACTCTTTCTTTTGCAGGTTCATCGAAAGCAGGTAAACACTCATAATCGAGCCGGCTGCGTTGCCAATCATGGTCGAAAAACCTCCGGCAATGCCAAACGGAATGGTAAACCACGGTTTATGCGGAACAATGTCGCCATTTCTTTTCTTTGCAATCTCCTGCCAAATCATCACAAAAAGACTGATGATTACAAGAATTCCGATAAGGTGTTTAAACTGAGTTGCTGAGATTCCTTTACCAACCAGTAACCCGGCAATAATTCCGGCAAACGCCCAGGGAATTACTTTGAAAACTGTTTTCCAGTTGGCGCTGCGGTGATAATAAGTAACACCAAAAACGTCGGCCATGATGAGCATTGGCAGTACAAGTCCTGATGAAGGCATTCCGCCGAAAATAAAAGCCATGAGCGGCACCACCAGCGTTCCTATTCCGCTGACACCGGTTTTTGCCATGCCAATCATCACTGCGCAAAGAATGGCCAGTGCCCACATCGAAAAACTAAGTTCCATTTTGATTGAAAAGGTGCGAAGTTAATATTTATTCAAACCTGATTGTATCCGTACTTTGCAAGCGAACCGGCAAAATATAGTGGCAAAAAAACAATTTTTTCATCAGCTAATTGAGCTTGTTTCCCCGTATAAAAAACAAAACACACATTAGGTTTGAAACTTTCGCGATACAGGTGTAAACTTCTCAACCGCCCCGAGGGACCGTCTTTTACCTCAACAGGAAATATTTCGCCATTGCTTTGAAGAAGATAATCGACCTCGGCCTTGCTGTTTTTTGCATCGCGACACCAGTAATAAAGCTGCGTGTTGGTTGCAGAAACAAATTCCTGACCGGTGTATTGTTCAGCAAGTTGTCCGCGATAAATCGCCAGTAAATTACTGTGATTCAATGCTTCGTTATAGTCAAGCCTCATAATGCGGTTCATCAGGCCAATGTCGAGAAAAACATTTTTAAATTTCTTATCGGAAGCGTAAACTTCCAACGGAGTTCCAACTTGAACAACCGATTTTACTTTGCGTGCTACTTTTGCCAGCAAAAGGCTTTCATAAGCCTTCCGGATGGTTGGGATAGTGTAATCGTTTGCCAGACCGGTATATTTGGTTTGTTGTCCGATGGTAGCGGCTGTTGTAGCAAAAACCATGTTGAGGCAGTTTACATCGGTTTGTGGTTTGTATTTGTTGAAATCAAAGCGATAGGATTCAATAATCTCATCCTGCACCTGAAAAGTTTGTTTGAGCGATTGCGTTTCGGAGTACACTTTAACACATTCGGGCATACCTCCTGTAAGCCAATATGTTCTGAGTTTTTCAATAAGAAAATTGTGAATTTGGTCAGAAACCTCGACAATCGGGCTATTTACCACTTCTGATGCTTTTCTGAAATTGAGTGCAAGCAGGAATTCAGCAAAATTCATAGGGTAAATTTCCTGCATTTGTATCCTCCCTACCGGGAATGAAATTTCGCTGAACACAAATTCGAGCAGTGACCCGGCAGCAATTACGTGCAGTTCGGGCATGTTTTCGTAGAAATATCTGAGCGACATGATTGCCCGCGGAGCATTCTGAATTTCATCGAAAAAAAGCAGCGTTTTACCCGCAACAGAGTCAACACCTGTACTTATTTCGAGTTCGGCACAAATCTGAACCGGATTGAGATCGCCTTCGAAAAGTGCCATCAAACCGGGATTTTTTTCAAAATCAACCTTAAGAAAATACGTAAAATGTTCCTTTGCCAGTTTCTCAACCAGCCAGGTTTTGCCCACCTGTCTGGCTCCTCTTAGCAATAACGGTTTGCGGCATTGTGCGTTTATCCAGTCAATCAGGTTTTTATATACAAATCGTTCCGTCTGTTTTAGTATTCCAAGTCAAAAGTGCAATTTCAGATTTAGTTTTCCAAGGTATATTTAATGCTTAAAATTTAGTTTTCCAAGGTAATCCTAATTATTGAAACATGAAAAAGATGACATTTTTGCTGACTACATTGGCTACAAGGGTATAGCCCGAAGTTTCAACGTTAAGATTAATCTGAAATTCGGGCTTTATTTTTACAATACTATTTGCAAAATCAACAGAACATTTAATTTCATCCGCAACGAAATTCAGTTTTAATGAAAACATTTTCAATCGTTTCAGTAAGTCTGATTACCATTACTTTAGCGGTGCAATACATCAGGCAACTTATTAAAAGGGAAATACAGCCGGCGTTGGCCATGTGGGTGATGTTTTCGGTTGCCGTAGCTATGAGTTTGATTACTTATCAGAAAGAAGGGAATTATGGTTTTACGGATAATATTCTGAATTCGGTTGATGTGATTTACGTGGTAACCGTTTCGGTGGCCATTGCCATTTTTGGCGAAAAAAGTTCGAAGATCACCCGGTTTGATTCGGGTTGTCTCGTGGTAGTGGGATTGATTGTGATTTTCTGGCTCTTCACCCAAAACCACCTGGTTACCAATTTTATGATTCAGACAATTCTTGTAATAGCTTACTTCCCGGTAGTGAAGCGCCTTTTTGAAACCCGGGTTAATACCGAACCTTTTCTGATTTGGGGAGGAATGTTGATTGCACCGGTTTTGTCGCTGCTTTCGAGCAAAGGATTGCTGGCTACGGTGTATTCGGTGCGGGCAATTATTTGTGTGGGCACGCTGTTATTGCTGATGTTGTGGATTGAATATTCGGCGAAAAA
>DYSZ01000022.1 GCA_020726265.1 Draconibacterium orientale | reverse complement strand
GTGCCCACCCGGTGCCTGACCACCCGATAAAATAACGCCCACATTTACCGGCGTAAAGTCTTTTTTCGTTGCTCCTTCTTCGAAAGCGATTAACGGCATTCCGTAAGTATTCGGAAAGAGTTTGGCAATTTCGTCCTGGTCGGCAACCGATTGGGTTTTGGCGCCTTCGGTCATTTGAATAGTTCCACGAAGCGATTTTGGAAGCTTGGGCTGATATAAGGCCCTTTCTTTTTGCAAAGCACTGATATTCATAATTTTTGATTTTTATTTATTAATTTTTAAAAAGCGAATCAAAATTAATGGAATTAGCCATCTGTCAGTAGTTTACAGCGTTCCTGACGGATGATTTAAAGTAAAGTTAAAAGCCCGATGTTTCAACATTACGCTGACAATAAGTTTTTATACATTGTTTAGCGGTTTAATCTTATTGTGGTTTTATTTCCATTTTGCCATATTTTACAAAACCATTAAACATTGAGATATGACAAAATCCCGGAGAAGCTAGATTATGCTAATCCGTGACTGAACATTGTTTAATTGTATAAAAAACACTACGGGTTTTCCGACGAAATCAACCCGTAAACTATCCAGTTACAAAATCGAGTACATTGCTTGCACCACCGGCCTTTTCTTCGCGATAAAGCTCTGTATATCCGCATTTTGCGCACGAAACAGCCAGAAATCTACGGTTCTGAATATTAAAAAACCGTGTAAATCCTGAACCTGTTGTTCGTATCTGGTCGGTTTCGGCTTTGCGGTTGCCACATTTAGGGCAAGTATAGTTTCTCATTTCCATTTTCAATTTCTAAAAATTATTCTGTTGAATTATTTTCTGTTTCACCTTCAGTTGAAGGTTTAAACCGTTTGGCATCTTTTAGTGCATTGCTGATAATCCATTCCAACTGACCGTTGATGCTCCTGAAATCGTCGGCTGCCCATTTCTCAACAGCAGCAATCATTTCAGTGCTTATTCTTAAAACAAATGTCTTTTTTTTCGTCATAATCCATCCTAGGTTTCACCGGTCATCAGTTTTCGCATGGCATATTCCAGTGCCTGCTTTTTCTGGGTACCGATCAAAAATTTCTTTCCACCGACAAAATAAAGCTGTAAACCCACATTTCCACTAATGGTATAAGAAGTGCCGGATTTTCGTGTCCTTTTCAGTCCATGTCCGCCAAACTCGCGAACAGCATTGTAAGTTCGAATTTCGTAACGTTGAATCATTCCAGGCGTAATCTTTTTCCAACGGGCCAAAGGCGGATAGCTCACCCAAAGTGCCTCGTTGGTAACTTTAATTTTCAGCCGCATTCTTACAAGCAACAGATTTGCTGCACCTATAATTATTACAGCGGTTAATCCTATTGCGATTAGTGTACCCGTGCTGGCCGGATTATTTCCAAATGGTTTTTGAAGTACCTCTTGTGAATAAACACCATACACAAAAGGTGTTACAACCGAGAAAAGCGAAATAATAAGTATAATCGTCAGCCAAACCTGGTTGCCTTTTTGCTCTTCCTTAAAAATGATTTTTTCCATACAGGTTTTAATACAAAGTACCTGTATTTACAACAGGAGTGGCATCTTTGTCGCCACAGAGCACCACCATTAAATTACTTACCATTGTGGCTTTTTTCTCTTCATCAAGCTCGACAATTTTCTTTTTGCTTAATTCATCGAGAGCCATTTCAACCATGCTGACAGCACCTTCCACAATTTTAAAACGGGCTGCCACAATAGCCGTCGCCTGCTGACGTTTCAACATGGCCTGTGCAATCTCCTGTGCATAGGCAATGTGATTAATGCGGGCCTCAATTACCTGAATACCTGCCATATCAAGGCGTTCTTTTATTTCAGCTTCCAACTGGTCGTTCACTTCTTCTGTGCTTTCGCGCAAAGTAAGTTTAGCCTTTTCATCTTCAATATTGTCGTACGGATAAATGCCGGCCAGTTTTCTTAAAGCGGCTTCACTCTGAACAACAACAAAATGTTCAAATTCATCAACACCAAAAGCTGCTTTAAATGTGTCCTGCACTTTCCACACAAGCACCAGCCCAATCATAATCGGGTTGCCCAATTTGTCGTTTACTTTAATGGTTTCGCTGTCGAAATTCCGTGCGCGGAGCGAAATTTTCTTCCGTACAAAAAACGGGTTCACCCAATAAAAACCATTCGATTTTATAGTGCCTTTGTAAGCGCCAAACAAAACCATCACACAGCTTTGGTTTGGATCGACTACTGTAAAACCGATAGCCAGAAAGATAAAAAGTACGACTAAAACTACTGCCGGTATTATCCAGCCACTAAAAAATCCAAGTACAGCTGCAACTAAAATAGCAAGTTCCAGAAAGAGGAACAGATAACCTGAAAATCCTGAATACTGTTTTTCCATGACATTAATATTTAAGTAATATGATATTATTTTGATATCGCTAAAATATAACAACTAAATGGAAAAGTCAAGATGTTTTACAAGAAATTTTTCTGAAATTAGCAGGACTATACAAAATCATCTTATCAAGGATTATTAAAAATAAAAAAACATGGAATTTATTAGAGAACCTTTAGCCAAATTTATAAAGCTTGAATCATCGTCGAGTATTGTTTTGTTTGCTGCAACAGTTTCGGCGCTGATACTGGCCAACAGTCCGTTTAGCGCTCAGTTTCTGGGTTTCTGGAACAATTACATCAGCATCAGCATTCCTGGGCTGGAACTTTCAAAACCAGTTATCAAATGGATAAACGACGGGTTGATGGTTATTTTTTTCTTTTTAATCGGGCTTGAAATAAAACGCGAACTTATTGCCGGTGAAATTAACAGTTTCAAAAAAGCATCTCTTCCTCTGTTTGCAGCTATTGGCGGTATGATTTTTCCTGCGCTTCTGTTTACAATTCTGAATTATGGGAAACCTGGCGCTGAAGGTTGGGGAATCCCGATTGCTGCTGATATTGCTTTTACACTGGGCATTATGCAACTGCTCGGAAAACGTGTTCCCGTTGGTTTAAAAGTTTTTCTCATGGCTTTTGCGATTATCGACGATCTGGGCGCAGTGCTGGTAATTGCCTTTTTCTACAGCAACAATCTGGCGTGGGGATATCTCGGTTTTGCGCTATTACTGGTTGCCATGCTTGCCCTTCTTTCGTGGCGTGGGATGTATTCAAAATATTTCTTTTTCATCATCTCCATTATCGTTTGGGTATTGTTTCTGAAATCGGGAATTCATGCAACAATTGCAGGGGTTTTGCTTGCATTAACCATTCCATTAAAACGAAAAACAAAAACCACTACATTTTACAGCCAGGCAAAGGAAGCGCTCGAATTGTTTGTAAACGATTGCAAAAAGCAAAAAGAACCGTCTGTTCTGTTAACGCACAATCAGCTGACAGCCATCGAGGAAATTCAGGATTTATCAGAAAAAACCGCACCTCCGTTGCAATATCTCGAACATTCGCTTCACGGTTGGGTTTCGTACCTGATTATGCCATTGTTTGCATTTGCCAACGCAGGCGTAGCTTTCAGTTTTAGTGGCGATACCAATTTCGCTTTGTCGGTTAACATTGCATTGAGTATGATATTTGGTAATTTTCTGGGTATATTTCTTTTTTCATACATGGCTATCAAACTAAAAATTTCGGAAATGCCAGCGAATGTAACTATGAAAATGCTGGCTGGGATTTCAATTCTTGGAGGACTAGGGTTCACAATGTCGTTGTTTATTAACAACCTGGCTTTTACCGATCAGTCTTTAATTGACTCAGCCAAAATGGGCATACTGATTGGTTCTGTGGTCACCGGACTGGTTGGTTTCTTTGTTCTCAGGGGAACATTGAAAGGCGTAAAAAACAGCGGGATATCCTGATTTGGACATCCCGCTGTTTTTAATTCAGGTTCATTTCAACATAACCCACACTTTTTGTTTTTTTTGCATCATAACTGCGGGAAAAGTTTAAGATATTACCGATTATCCTGTCGGATGGAGATTTACCGTTATCCGGCATTTCATCCAGTAAATTGTTAATGAACTCATCAATCCGTGTGGAAAGACCTGATTCTTTTTCGGCTTCAATTCGATTAACAACATAAATTAAGGTAGAGTGTTTCCTCATAGGCATTTTTAAAAATTTCATTTATTCAGAAACGCCTGTTCCCTGCTTTTATTGTGTTAACAATGGTTAAAACTTAGTGAGCACCAGTTTTTTTTGCTCTACCAGTTTGCGCAGATTTATAAGTGCATACCTCATTCTGCCAAGAGCTGTATTTATGCTTACATCGGTTAAATCAGCTATTTCTTTAAAGCTGAGATCGAGATAGTGGCGCATGTAAATCACCTGTTGCTGGTCTTCCGGAAGTTCCTGGATTAAATCTTTTACCTCGGTTAAAATCTGGGTATAAACCATCTGATCTTCAATGGTATCCTCAGCAAATTTCTGTGAGTTAAAAAGATCGCCTTCAAAACTATCGTTCGAAACCGTTCCCTTCAGTTTTTCCTTTCTGAAATGGTCGATAATCAGATTGTGTGATATCCGAAGCACCCACGAAATAAACTTGCCGTTATCGGTGTACTTGCCCTTTTTTAGCGAGCGGATAACTTTGATAAAGGTTTCCTGGAAAATATCTTCGGCCAGTTCCTGTTTTTTCACAATCAACAAAATATATGAAAATACCCTGTTTTTATGACGGTGAATAAGAATTTCCAATGCATTTTGGTCACCTGATATAAATCGCTGAACAAGCTCATTGTCGTTCAGAAAATTTTGTTTCGACATTACCTTCTATTTAAGTTTAAATACAAAGTAAATTTTTTCGATAGGCGACCTTTTAAAGTTGAAGTGAAACTAATTACTAATTTTGTTGCGGTAAAAATGACACATTTTAAGGAAAAATACAAATTTTTAATCTAATAATTAGAACCCGGGATATATGCCACACCAAAAAAAACCAAAATACATTGAAATTCATCATGCCAGGGTTCATAACCTCAAGAATATCAGCCTGAAAATCCCACTCAACACGTTTGTTGTAGTTACAGGAGTTTCGGGTTCCGGAAAGTCGTCACTGGCTTTCGACACGCTTTTTGCAGAAGGACAACGGCGTTATGTGGAGAGCCTCTCGTCGTACGCACGTCAGTTTTTAGGCAGAATCAATAAACCCGAGGTCGATTTTATTAAAGGAATTCCGCCGGCAATTGCCATCGAACAAAAGGTAAATACGCGTAATCCGCGCTCAACTGTTGGGACTTCAACCGAAATATACGACTATCTGAAGCTGCTTTTTGCCCGCATCGGGCGAACTATTTCTCCGGTTTCGGGAGATGAAGTGAAACGCGAACGCGTTACCGATGTTTTGGATTACATCAACACTTTCCCTCTTGACACGATGATAATTGTTGCGTCGCCGCTCAGACAAAAAAACGGAAGGACACTTTTACAGGAAGCTGAGTTGCTTTTGCAGCAGGGTTTTACCCGGCTCGAAATCGACAATAAAACGTTAAAAATTGATGAATTTGTAAAAGACAAATCACAGGAAACCTGCACCGAAAGTTGCAACATCATCATCGACCGCATTTCGGTAAATGCGGATGAAGACACGCAAAGCCGCATGGCCGACTCGGTGCAGACCGCCTTTTTTGAAGGTCACGGCGAGTGTATTGTCAAAGCCAGCGTGGCTGATGCGAATATCAGCAAATCGTTTTCGAACCAGTTTGAAGCCGATGGAATCGAATTTGAAATTCCAACAATTCACATGTTCAGTTTCAATAATCCAGTGGGTGCCTGTCCAACCTGCGAAGGGTACGGAAAAGTAATCGGGATTGATGAAGACCTTGTAATTCCGAATAAATCGCTTTCGATTTTCCAGGATGCCATTGCCTGCTGGAAAGGTGAAAAAATGGGCGAATGGAAAAACCAGCTGGTTTATGCCGCCAACAAATTCGATTTCCCGATTCACAAACCCTTTTACGAACTTACAAGCGCCCAGCGCTTTCTGCTTTGGACCGGCAACAAACACTTCGAAGGGTTGAATCAGTTTTTTAAGATGCTTGAAGAAAACAGCTATAAAATTCAGTATCGGGTAATGCTTTCGCGGTATCGCGGAAAAACCGTTTGCCCCGAATGCAAAGGCAGCCGGCTGAAGAAAGAAGCCGGTTATGTAAAAATTGCCGGCAAATCGTTGCACGAGTTGGTTTTGATGCCGGTTTCGGAATTAAACCCCTTTTTTGCGGGGCTCGAACTCAACAGCCACGAAACCATTTTGTCCAAACGATTACTGACCGAAATCAACAACAGGCTCAACTTTCTGTGCGATGTAGGATTGGGTTATCTCACGCTGAACAGACTTTCGTCAACACTTTCGGGCGGAGAATCGCAGCGCATCAACCTGGCAACCTCGCTGGGAAGCAGTCTTGTGGGTTCACTGTATATTCTCGACGAACCCAGCATTGGATTACATTCTCGCGATTCGCAGCAACTCATTAAAGTTTTGCGACAACTGCAAGCCATCGGGAATACAGTTTTGGTGGTCGAACACGACGAGGAAATTATTCGTGCTGCCGACGAAATTATCGATATCGGCCCGTTTGCCGGTCAACACGGCGGCGAGGTTGTTTTTCAGGGCAACCACACGCAATTGGCCGAAAAACCCGAAAGTCTAACCACCAAATACCTGACTGGTACTGAACGCATTGAAGTACCAAAACAACGACGCAAATGGACCAACTTTTTTGAAGTGGTAGGTGCTCGCGAAAACAACCTGAAAAACCTGCGCGTTAAATTCCCGATGAATGTAATTACCGTGGTAACGGGTGTTAGCGGGTCGGGAAAATCGTCGCTGGTGACCAAAATTTTGGCGCCTGCACTGACCAAAATTATTGGTGGCTACGGAGACCGAACAGGCCAGCACGACGCAATTCTTGGCGATTACCAGTTGCTCACTGCCATCGAATATATCGACCAGAATCCCATCGGAAAATCGTCGCGCTCAAACCCGGTAACCTACCTGAAAGCATACGACGAAATCAGAAAACTATATTCTGAACAGCAGGCGGCAAAAATTCAGGGGCTGCAACCATCACACTTTTCGTTTAATGTGGATGGTGGACGTTGCGACGAATGCCAGGGAGAAGGCACAATAAAAATCGAAATGCAGTTTCTTGCCGATGTTTTCCTTGTTTGTGAAAGCTGCAACGGGAAAAGGTTTAAAGAGGATATTCTCGATGTTCGGTACATGGACAAAAACATCGACGACATCCTTAATTTAACTGTCGATGAAGCCATTGAATTATTCAACCGTGGTAAAAGTTCGACAGAAAAAAAGATTATAAAACGATTGAAACCTTTACAGGATGTGGGTTTGGGTTACATCAAACTGGGGCAGTCGTCGAGCACTTTGTCGGGTGGTGAAAGTCAGCGCGTTAAACTGGCTTCGTTTCTGGCGCTCGAAAAAGATTCGCCCACACTTTTTGTTTTCGATGAACCAACCACCGGCTTGCATTTCCACGACATCAGCAAACTGCTCGATTCGTTTAACGCGCTGGTATCGCGTGGACATTCCATCATAATCATTGAGCACAACCTCGAAATTATTAAATCGGCAGATTGGGTAATCGACCTCGGCCCGGAAGGTGGCGATAAAGGAGGCGAACTTATTTTTGCCGGAGTTCCGGAAGATTTGGTAAAAATAAAAAACTCATATACCGGCGAAGCACTGGCTGCAAAACTCTGATTATTCATGTTCAAGTAAATATTCGAATCAAAACAATATGAGACTTAAAAACATTTTCCTGCTGACATTCAGCCTGAGCATTTCCATAAGCGCAAACCATAGTTTTGCCTGTACCAACTTTCTTGTTACAAAAGGCGCAACAGTTGATGGATCAACCATGATTTCGTATGCCGCCGACTCGCACATCAGGTATGGAGAGTTGTATTACAGCCCTTCGCGGCACTGGCCTGCCGGTAGTTTGGTAACCATTTACGACCGTAGCACTGCAAAACCTTTGGGGCAAATTCCACAGGTTGAATATACCTATCAAACCATCGGTTTTATGAACGAGCACCAGCTGGCCATTGGCGAATCGACGTTTGGCGGACGACCTGAATTGGTTGACACCACCGGAATTATGGATTATGCAGCACTAATGTTTATTGCATTACAACGGGCAAAAACTGCACGCGAAGCCATTAAAGTAATTGCTGAACTTGTTGAAAAACATGGTTATGCAAGTTCAGGCGAATCGTTTTCGATTGGTGACCCGAACGAGGTCTGGATTATGGAAATCATTGGCAAGGGAACCGAATGGCAAACCGATAAAAAAACAAAACAATCGTTTAACCCGCGAAAAGGAGCAGTTTGGGTGGCAGTAAAAATTCCCGATGGCTATATATCTGCTCACGCCAATCATGCCCGAATCACTCAGATTCATGCGGAAGACGTGAAACACAGCATCAGCAGTAAAAATTTGGATAAAATTTTCCACCCTGAAGTTGAAGTTGTTTTTGCGCATGATGCCATCAGTTTTGCACGCGAAAAAGGTTATTTCAAAGGAGCGGATACAGATTTCAGTTTCAGTGATGTGTATGCGCCGCTCACATTTGATGCTGCGCGTTTTTGCGAAATCCGCGTCTGGACATTTTTTAACCAGGTAGCCGACGGAATGGAACAACACTGGGATTATGCCACCGGCAAAAACCTCGAAACAAGAATGCCGCTCTACGTAAAACCGGCAAAAAAACTGACTCCCCAGGATTTGATGGCTGCAAAACGCAACCATTTACAGGAAACTCCGCTTGATATGAGCGAAGACGCAGGTGCCGGTCCGTTTGCTTTGCCTTACCGCTGGCGCCCGTTAACATGGAAACATAACAACAACGAATATTTTAACGAACGTACTGTTCAAACACAACAAACCGGATTTTCGTTTATCGCGCAAATGCGCCACTGGCTCCCCGACCCCATCGGCGGAATCAACTGGTTTGGCGTTGACGATGCCGGAACCACGGTTTATGTTCCGTTTTACTGTGGAATCAACCGCGTACCGAAAACATGGAGCGAAGGTTACGGCGATATACTTACCTACAAAAGTGATGCTGCTTTCTGGGTTTTTAACCGTGTGGCCCATTTTGCCTATCTTTTTTACAACCGTGTGATGCCCGATGTACAAAAAGTGCAAAACGAACTCGAAAACAAATTTGCAATTTACACACCAGCAGTGGATGCAGCAGCGCTTCAACTCTGGGAAAAAGATTCGACGCTTGCCCGCGAATTTATAACCGATTATTCATGTAATACAGGCGATTACACCGTAAAACACTGGTCGGAACTGGGTGATTTTTTGCTGGTAAAATTTCTCGACGGCAATGTGAAACAGGAAAAAGAGGGTGAATTTCTGCGCAATCCGTGGGGATACCCACAAGCGCCATCGTTCCCTGGTTATCCCGAATCGTGGAAAAATGAGGTGATTGAGAATACAGGCAACAAACTTTTATATCCTGCAAAATAATTGTATGAAGACACAAAATTTAAACGAAAAAATTAAGCAGGCACTTTTTTCTGCCGATGTTGAAGTGGTAAAACAAGCCATCGAAAAAATCAGTATCGATGGCAACCCATTGTATTTGCCGTTGCTTTTCGATTTGCTGAATACAATGCCTGAACACGAAGTTGAACTTGAAATTATTAAGCTGCTGGGGTCGGTAAAGGATAAGGAATCGGTGAACAGTTTTATGCGTGCCATTGAAAATGAAAAATACAAAACCATCAGGAAAACTTTGATTTCAGCATGCTGGCAGAACGGGCTCGATTTCAGCAATTTTGTGCCCGTTTTTATCGATTTGGTTATCAACAACGAATGGGAAGTGGCATTTGAGGCATTTACCCTCATCGACAACCTGGAATACTTGCCAAACGAAGATATCCTGAACGTTTCGAAACAAAAAATTGAAGATGAACTACCATTGGCAACCGACCAGGTAAAATATTTTTTAACCGAAATTCTAACAAAGTTGAATTAGCCTAAGGCAATAAAAGAAATCCGGCACTTTGGCCGGATTTTTACCTTCAAAACAAATCAATAAATCAAAAGTGACTGTACCTGAATACTTGTTCTTCCACCCTTTGGGTGGTTCTCTTTTCAGTCATTTGCCATGGAACAACAAAACCCTGATTTTCATTAATTCTAAAGTTAAACTGCCTGCTGAAAACAGATGCTTTGTCGCGGAATCCGGCATCGCTGAAAATCCTGAAATTGTTTTTATCTGTAGTTTTCATAACACTTTTCAATACGTTTGAATTTAGTTTTTGTTATACTACACCACCGATAATTAAGAATTATTTGATAATTTTAACATGGCACGGCAAAAAAAAACAACCTGGCTCAGGTTGTTTTCATTACTTAAAATCCAAATATTTTTGGTTATCCGCGATTCGAAAAGTATTTCATAAACTGCGCCCTTTCATAAAGCATCGGGTCGGGAATATTTTTATACGAAAGACGCCCTCTGAAATCGTCGATATGCTTAAAATTCCAGGTTTTCATAAAACCTGAAATTCCTTCCAGAATTTCGGGAACCACTTTCGAACCATTCACATAAAGTGTTGAACACAATTGTGTTACCCTGGCACCTGCCAACAACATTTTTATCACAGCGCTGGCGTCGTGAATACCTGTTGAAGCAGCAATATCGAGACTGTTTACCGACGATGAAACCATTCCAATCCAACGCAGTGTGCGGCGCATATCGGCTGACGAACTAAAAATTTCGGAAGCTGTAAGTTCCAAAGTTTCAATATTAATATCGGGTTCATAAAAACGGTTAAACATCACAACACCATTGGCGCCAGCGCCTTTCAGCTTGTCGGCCATGCCAACAATGTTGCTGTGGTTGATACCGAACTTTACCGCAACCGGAATCGAAACTTCGCTTTTTACTTTTTGCAACACGTTGAGGTACAACTGTTCAACCATACCCGGTTTTTCGTTGCGGCTGGTTGGTACGTAAAAAATATTGAGTTCAATGGCATCGGCTCCGGCCTTTTCAAATTCTTTTGAAATCGAGGTCCACTCATCGCCCGAGATACAGTTTACACTTGCAATCACGGGTATATTTAGTTCATTTTTTGCGGCCTCAATTAATTCGATGTGTTTTCGTACCGAATTGTCGCGGAGGTAATATCTGATGTAATCTTCTGCTTCCGGATACTCTGCATTTTGTGGTTCGTTGGCAATCATACCCGAAACTTCGCCCAAAATTTGTTCCTCAAAAATCGATTTTAACACCACTGCGCCAATTCCGGCAGTTTCAAGTTCCTTTAATTTTCCGATGTTACCGGTTAATCCCGAACTGGCTGCCACCAATGGGTTTTTAACTGTCAAGCCCAAATAAGTTGTTTGTAAATTACCCATACAATTGAGTCTTTAATCTGTTATTTAGTTATGTTGATAATTCCGTTCTCCAAAAATCTTACTCCCGATACGCACCATCGTACTTCCTTCTGCAATGGCAATCGGGTAATCGTCTGACATGCCCATCGAAATCACATTAAAACTTTCATTAGTCTGAAAGTGGCTGTTTTTCAATGAATCAAAAATACTTTTCAAGGTTCTGAATTCACTTCTGATTTGCTCCTCATCATCAGTAAAAGTAGCCATTCCCATCACACCAGCAATTTCAATATTTTTCAATTCTGAAAACTCAGGGTCGTTCAAAATTTCTTCGGCTTCACTTGTATTCAGTCCGAATTTTGTGCTTTCGCCGGCAATATGAAATTGCAGAAGACAAGCAATTTTGCGTTTGTTTTTTGCGCCTTCACTATCGACTACGTTTAGCAATTTCAGGGAATCGACACCATGAATCAGGTGCACAAATGGCGCAATGAATTTAATTTTATTGGTTTGCGGATGCCCGATAAAATGCCATTCGATATCTTTTGGAAGCGCTTCATATTTTTGAACCAATTCCTGAACTTTGTTCTCGCCAAAAGCTTTCTGACCAGCATGGTAAGCTTCAAGAATATCTTCCACCGGTTTTGTTTTTGAAACTGCTACAAGCTTTACCCGAGCGGGTATCGACTGAAGAAATGTTGCAATATTTTTGGTAATGTACACGATTTTTGATTTGCAGTAAAAATAGAAATATTTTCGGGAGTGGCATTGCCGGGAGCCGGACTTTCCAAAGTCCGGCATTTCTAATCTTCAATTTAAGAAAGTTAAAGTCTTGGTGCAACCACCCCGGGAGTCGGACAATCCCTTGTCCGACATTTCTTCATCTGCCAATCTTTGAGTTTGGAAACTCAAAGTTCTGATCTTCGACTTGGGAAAGTCGAAGTCCTTTTTCTGCAACTTTGGAAAATTGCAATCCCCATTTCAGAAAAAATTACATTTGCACCTGCTATGAGTATGCAGTTAAAAATTCAATCAGAAATGAATTCGCTTGGCAAACAAGGCGAACCATTTGTGTTTCTAATTGATTTTGAAATGGAAAAACCCCGCTTATTTCCGTTGAACGGGAATGACTTTAAACTGTGGTTTGAAATTCCGGGTTTCTCCAAACTAACAGAGAATCAGGGAAAAATCAAATTAAAAAAATGGGAGACTTTTCCAGTTTCGTTTGAACAATACAACACCGGATTCGACCTCGTAAAGAAGCATATTTTTAATGGCGACACCTATCTGTTAAATTACACCCAACCCACACCAGTTAAAACAAACCTGACACCGAATGAGATATTTTCTATGAGTTCGGCACCATTTAAAATTTATTTCGAAAACGAATTTGTCTGCTTTTCGCCCGAGCGTTTTGTACAAATTCAGGATGGCAAAATTATCTCACACCCTATGAAGGGAACGATTGATGCCGACAACGAAAATGCTCACGAAAATATACTGAACGACTCTAAAGAACTTGCCGAGCACAATACAATTGTCGATCTCATCCGCAACGACCTCAGTCTTGTTGCTGAGGATGTGAGGGTTGACGAATTCAGATACATCAGTCATATTAAAACGAACAAAAAAAATCTTTTGCAGGTAAGTTCATCAATTTCAGGGGTTTTACCTGCAAATTATGCTGAACAAATTGGCGATATTATTTTTGCTTTGTTGCCGGCAGGTTCAGTTTCGGGTGCTCCAAAAAAGAAAACGCTCGAAATTATAAATGCTGCCGAAAATTATAAAAGAGGTTATTACACTGGTGTATTTGGAGTTTTCGATGGAAAAAACCTCGATAGCTGTGTGTTAATCAGGTATATTGAAATTGATGGAGACAACCTAATTTATAAAAGTGGTGGCGGAATTACTTTTATGAGCGAAGCGGATAAAGAGTACGAAGAAATGCTGAAAAAAGTATATGTACCAATTGCTTGAAACCATAAGATGCGCTGATGGCAGGCTTGAAAATCTTGAATTTCATCAGGCCCGGTTTTCGCACGCCCGAAAATTAAACTTCAATGCAGAAGATGAAATTTCACTTGAGCAACAAATCGAGGGTCCCGATTTTGCCCAAGCCGGGTTATTTCGATGCCGCGTGATTTATGGCCGACAAATCGAAAAAATTGAATTTATTCCGCATGTTTATCGCGTGGTAAACTCGCTTCAACTGATAGTGGACAATAATATTGATTACAATTTCAAATATGCCAACCGCAAAAATCTTGAACAGCTTTTTGAAAAACGGAGTGATTGCGACGACATTATCATCGTAAAAAACGGTTTAATTACTGACAGTTTTGCGGCTAACCTTGTTTTTTATGATGGCAAAAAATGGTGGACACCTGACACTCCTCTTTTGCCGGGAACGCAGCGCGCACGGTTATTGGAGGCCGGAGAAATCACAGCCAGAAGAATTACTCAAAATGATTTGCACCATTTTCAAAAGGTAGGTTTAATAAATGCAATGAATACACTTGAAAATATGCCACAAATTGGAATTGAAAAAATTCAGTTTTGACTGAACTAAAACAGAAAAGCCCCCTGCTCAGCAGAAGGCTTTTCCTATAATTTATCCACCATTTCAAACTATTGTACTTCCCATGTGTTTCCCGATTTCAGCAAATCGTCAACACATTTAATTTTGCGTGTTTGCTGAACCTGGTTGATTTGCGCCACCATTTCCACATCGTAAACCGGGGCAGTTACTTTGCGGATCACGCCAAAAGCCACCGGAAAATCGGGGTATTGCATATTAATTAAGGCCATATGAACTGTCGGTTCAACCTCCGTTTCGTCATGAACAAGAATGTCATCAATTGTGACTCCGTTTTCTCCGATAACAGCAACTTTCAATTTCCCCCTGTTGTCGAAAACAATACCTTTTTCGTTGTTTGCTCCAAAAAGCATGGGTTTTCCATGTTCAAGAATCAACTGTCGCTCAGCCCTGAATTGCGGATCGGTAATAGCATCGTGAATACCATCGTTAAAAATCACGCAATTTTGTAACACTTCAACCACTGAAGTTCCTTTGTGGCTGGCTGCCGATTCAAATATCGACTGGCTCAGTTTCATATTGCTATCGATTGAACGGGCAAAGAAAGTACCCCGCGCTCCCAAAACCAACTGACCGGGGACAAAAGGGTCTTCAACAGTTCCGAAAGGCGAAGTTTTTGTTTTAAACCCGCGGTCGGTGGTCGGTGAATACTGGCCTTTTGTTAGTCCGTAAATTTTATTATTGAAGAGAATCAAATTTAAATCGATGTTTCTTCTTACCAAGTGGATAAAGTGATTTCCACCGATAGCCATTCCGTCGCCGTCACCGGTAATCACCCAAACACTCAAATCGGGGTTTGCAAGTTTCACGCCCGATGCAACAGCTGTTGCACGGCCGTGAATGGTATGAAACCCGAAAGTACTCATGTAATACGGAAACCGCGATGAACAGCCGATTCCGGAAATCACTGCATACATTTCGCGCGGAATTCCAAGTCCGGCCATGGTGCGTTGCACAGCATTCATAATGGCGTAATCGCCACAACCTGGACACCAGCGAACTTCGTTTTCGCTTTTAAAATCTTTAACTGTATATTGTATATCGGCCATGGCTTATTCCTCCATCAATTTATAAACGCTTTGTTTGATTTCGTCAACCGTAAAAGGTAACCCTTTCAGTTTATTTACCTGGTGGTAGCTAAACTGAGGTAAAACACTACGCAAATACCCGGCAAACTGTCCAAGGTTGAGTTCGCCTACAATTATTTTTTTGAATTTTCCAAAAACTTCAGTAGTATTTTTCGGCAGTGGTTTGATGTAATTGAAATGTGCAAGGCTTACACTTCTGCCTTCTTCGCGTAATTCGCGTGCTGCACTGATCATGTGGCCATAAGTTCCACCCCATCCTATCAAAAGCACTTCGCCATCTTCATCTCCATAAAGTTCAAGATCGGGCACAAGGTCAACCACCCGCTGAACTTTATTCTCCCTGATATCAGAATTGATCTGATGATTATCAGGATCGTGACTTACATTTCCGGCAGCATTTTTTTCAAGACCGCCAATTCGATGCTCAAAACCGGCCATTCCGGGAATTGCCCATTCTCTTGCCAGTGTTTTTGGGTCGCGAGCATAAGCTTTAAAATTTACAGCGTTCGTGGCCATTCGGGGTGTAATAGGCGGAAGTTCGGCCATTGTCGGAATTTTCCATGGTTCGCTGCCGTTGCCTAAAAAGCCGTCGGTTAAAAGTATAACCGGAACCATTCTTTCCAAAGCAATTTTCGATGCCATAAATGCATACCAAAAGCAATCGGAAGGAGTGCTGGCAGCAACTACAACAACCGGGCTTTCGCCATTGCGGCCATAAAGTGCTTGTAACAAATCAGACTGTTCAGTTTTTGTTGGCAAACCTGTTGACGGCCCACCGCGTTGTACATTTACCACAACCAGCGGAACTTCGGCCATAACTGCCAACCCGATGGCTTCCGATTTCAGTGCAAGACCCGGGCCTGAAGTTGTTGTAACTGCGAGATTTCCGGCAAAAGAAGCACCAATCGCCGATGTAATGCCGGCAATTTCATCTTCAGCCTGAAAGGTTTTTACACCCAAATCTTTTCTTTCAGCAAGTGTTGAAAGAATTTCGGTTGCCGGCGTAATCGGGTAAGAACCCAAAAACAACGGACGACCCGATTTTTCAGAAGCGGCAAGAAGACCCCAGGCAGTGGCAACGTTTCCGCTGATATTGCGGTAGGTTCCTTTTTCTATTTCTGCCGGATGAACAATGAAATTGGGTGTCATGTGCTGCAGGTTCATACCGTAGTTAAACCCATCGTGCAATACTTTGATATTCGATTCGGCCACGCCCGGCTTTTTGGCAAATTTGGCTTTGATGTATTCATCGATGTAATCGAGCGGACGGTTAAACATCCAGCAAACCAAACCAAGTGCAAACATATTCTTGCTGCGAAGAACACTTTTGTTATCAAGTCCGAAATCCTTCAGGCTTTCGCGTGTAAGCTCAGTTATAGGCACAGGCACTTTTACATGGTCGTCTAATTTTACTTCAGCAAACGGATCATCGGTGCTGAAATTTGCTTTTGCCAGATTCTTTTCATTAAACGAATCTGAATCATAAATAATCGTACCACCCGGATTCATGAACCGGGCATTTGCCTTTAATGCTGCAGGATTCATAGCTACTAATACATGTGCATAATCGCCCGGCGTGTTAATTTGTTTACGGCCAAACTGCACCTGAAAACCCGAAACCCCGCCAACTGTTCCCTGTGGCGCCCTGATTTCGGAAGGATAATCGGGGAACGTTGAAATGTCGTTCCCAAACAATGCCGATGCATCCGAAAACAATGTTCCGGTAAGTTGCATTCCATCTCCCGAGTCACCGGAAAACCGGATGGCAACTTCTTCCATCTCAATTACTCTTGTGTCCTTCATTTATTTAAAGTTTTATTGTTCATTCATTTACAAAAGAAAAACGATCCCGAAATCAGTTGCCTGTAATTTCAAAATCGATTTTTGTTGAATTTTTGCTTTTAAAATGCGCCCCAAAAATAACCATTATTTAACAAGTTAATCCTTGCTGAACTAATAATTTAAATCAATCCATATATTTGAAATCAATTTAAACAATTTCGGAAAGTGGCACTGATAAAAACATTAAACGGTACAACCCCTAAAATTGGAGACAACTGCTTTTTAGCTGAAACTGCTACAGTTATTGGCGATGTTGAGGTTGGCGACAATTGCAGTATCTGGTACAACGCAGTTTTGCGCGGCGACGTACATTACATTAAAATCGGAAAAAACACAAACATTCAGGATAATGCTGTGGTACATGCAACTTATAAAAAATCGCCGACCAATATTGGCAATTTTGTAACTATTGCTCATGGGGCAATTGTGCATGGCTGCACCATTCACAATAACGTGATGGTTGGCATGAATGCAGTGGTTTTAGACGATGCAGTGGTAAACAGCAACACAATTATTGCTGCTGGATCGGTGGTTACCAAAGGAACTGTAGTTGAATCGGGATGCGTTTATGCGGGTATTCCGGCAAAAAAAATCAAGGAAATCAGCAAAGAACTGCTGGAGGGTGAAATTGTTCGCATTGCCAATGCATACGAAATGTACTCAGGGTGGTACAAAAAATAAAAGCCGGTAAAACCGGCTTTCTCATTATTTAATCGGAACCTGTCGTTTAAAATCCATTTCGAGTGAGATAAAAGTTTCGGTACGTGCAATACCTTCAATTTCCTGCAACTCGTTGTCGATAATCTGTTTTAAATGTATGTTGTTTTTGGTTTGAATTTTTATGAAAATGGCGTACTGACCAGTGGTGTAATGACATTCCACAATTTCAGGAATTCCTCGCAATGCTGCAACCACCTGCCGATGATACTTTGCTTTATCGAGATAAATGCCCATGTACGCACAGGTATTGTACCCAAGTTTTGTGGGATTCACAATAAATTCGCTACCCTGAACAACACCAATATTAAACAGGCGCTGAACCCGCTGATGAATGGCAGCACCCGAAACACCGCATTCACGGGCCACTTCCAGAAATGGAATCCGGGCGTTTTGTGTAATCAGCTTTAAAATTTTCTCATCAAGTGCATCGATATCAGCCGGATGTTCAAGATAGTCGTTTGTATTCATTTTATTTTTTTGTTTTCAGTTTCAAATTATCAGACAAATTTATTAAAAATTTACAATTGGTAAATATGGCCCACATATTATATCGGTTTAGTTATAATCTGTAAATTTCGCCTGTAAAACAGCAGACATCCGGCAAGCACAAAATATTATAAAACCACCTTCAATTTTACTTTGATTTGGTCAGCCCGCGAATAGAATAATTCTTATTTTTCCGAAAAAAATGATGAAAATTAAACTGCTGATTCTGGCGATAACCTTGCCTGTTCTGGGGTTTTCGCAAATTGATTTCGATCGTTACTTTCAAAATCACTCACTTCGGTTCGATTTTTTATTAGGGGGTAATGCAAAAGAAGAAAAAGTATATTTCCAACAAATGAAAAAGGAACCTTTTTGGGCTGGTTCGAAAACCAATTTAACTGATGTTTTAAATTATGGAAATTTCAGGTTCAGGGTTTTCGACCTGAAAACGGACAGCCTCCTATTTTCAAAAGGGGTCAGTACACTTTTCGATGAGTGGCAAACCACTACGGAGGCAAGGAAAATGGACAGAACATATTATCAGACTGCTGCTTTTCCATTTCCAAAACAAAAAATCCGACTTGAAATCGATGCCCGCCAGTGGGATGGGTCGTTCAAAAATCTTTTCAAAACTGAAATCGATCCAAAAAGTTATTTCATTCTCGATGAAAAACCTGTTCAGTATGAATCATTTGATGTGGTAATTCATGGTAAACCTGAAAACAAGGTTGACCTTGTAATTTTAGCTGAAGGTTACACTGAAAAGGAATTCGAGAAATTTAAATCGGATGCACAGCGGGTTTCAGGCTATTTGTTCAGTGAAGAACCTTTCCTGTCGGAAAAAGAAAAATTCAATATCAGGGCGGTATTTACAACATCGGCTGAATCGGGTACCGATGTTCCCGGTGAGAATATCTATCGAAATACAGTTTTCAATTCTACTTTTTATACTTTCGATGTTTCGCGCTACCTCACCACCAGCGACATGCGCCCGATTTTGGATGCCGCAGCGCTTGTTCCGTACGACCATATTTATGTTCTTGTAAATACTGAAAGGTATGGTGGTGGCGGTTTTTACAATTTTGTTTCGTTTTGCACTGCCGATAACATGCTTACAAAAGAAGTATTTGTACATGAATTTGGCCACGGTTTTGCCGGTTTGGGCGATGAATATTACAACTCAGAAGTTGCCTACGAAGATTTTTACAACCTGAAAACTGAACCCTGGGAACCCAACATCACCACTTTGGTTGACTTTGATAAAAAGTGGAAAACTTTGGTTGACAAAAACACCCCTGTGCCAACCGCCAGGGAAGCCGGAAACGAAAATATTGTCGGCGTTTTTGAAGGAGGCGGTTATATGAGCAAAGGTATATACAGCCCGGCTATGGATTGCTGTATGAAAAGTAACCAGTCAAAAGGTTTTTGTCCGGTTTGCACCGATGCCATAAAAAAGACAATCAGGTTCTACTGTGAGTAAGAAAAAGAAAACTGAAATTTGTTTCTGCCGACGATGTGCAGTTACCCGATGAGCCGGAGGAAATGAACCTCGACGGAATTCTGGCTGAAAACCGCGCCAAATATGTAAAAGCCGCGCTCGATAAACTTCCGCAGGATGAATATACGCTAATTTTGCTTTATTATTTTGAGGATAAAACTATTGACGAGATTTCAGCTATCACAAAAATGACCGACAGCAATGTAAAAGTGAAACTGTTCAGGGCACGGAAAAAACTGCAGACTTTTTTAAATGAGATGTTAAAAGAAGAATTATATACCATATTATAAGCTGACAAAGATGAAAACATTAGATAACGATAAGGAACTGAGAAAGCTGTTGAAAGAAATTCAGCTTGAATCGCCATCAAAAGATTTTACTTTGAAAGTGATGGACCGTGTTTGGGAAGAAAAAGCCGCTGTGGTGAAATCGGAACAGCTAAAAAGTGAAAGAATTCTGGGACGTGGATTCTGGGTAATAATCGCTTTGTTTGTGTTGCTGTTTTTGGCTGTTGTGTTGTTCTCAAACCAGGGTACTGCGTCGGGACAACTTTCGAAATTGGTTGAAGGATTAGGCACCAGTTCTGCCTCTGCACGATATCAATCTGTGTTCAGCAACCTTGGTTCGCTTCCCTTACGTATCGGCGGGATATTGCTGGCTTCTACGCTGTTGGTTTTTATCGACAGGTTTTTGCCTGGCCTTACCGAAAAACTAATGCCGCATAAAGCCTGAAAAACAGCACGAGGAATTGAATCATCTTTCAGAAAAAGCATGTTTTTCATGCTGTTTCAGCACTCCGTTTACAATCAAGAATTGAGCCGCCATGTAAGTCGACATCACCCAGAAACGGTCAGATGGAATTGGTGTCAGAAATTTATCTAATGCAATCAATGTATCGGAAGCAATGAAAAGCAGCGAACCAATAAAAACAAGGCTGAAACTTAATTCAGGATGAACTCCTTTCCGGTTGAGTGCCATAACCGACATACCGAGCAAAGCCGACATATATACAAAAACGGCAATTTTCAGCACCAGGTCAAGATTGGGGAAAAGCAAAATATAAATTACACCTCCGTAAGCAATGTAAAACAACAGCCATAATGGCTTTGTTGCAAGATTAGGATTTAACCCTTCAACCAGATTTAAACGGCGAAACAGGAATAGGTAGCCAATTTGCGCCACGAGAAATGAACTTAATCCGAAAATAAAAAAATTGGGGCCGTTGCCTGCAAACATCAAAAATGTATCGCCAAAGAGTGAAAACAAAATTGCCCACACGCCAAAGAATCTGATTCTTGACTCAAACTTGGCTGAGTTCAATAGAAAATGCCCACCCAGCGAAATCATAAGCAGTGGCTTAAAAATGTAGTCGAGCCATTTTTCATGCAGGGCAATTCCAGAGAACACGCCAATTGCAGCAATCGCAAAAAGGATAAGGAAAATTTTACTTTTCATAAAATCGTTTTTAAGAAAAGCCAATCTAAGAATAAAAAATCAATAGCAGACTCCGCTTTTCAGAAATTCATCAACGTAAATTTCTACACCATCTTCGAGGCTGGTAAACGGTTTTGTATATCCCACATCGCGTAGTTTCTGAATTTCGGCTTCGGTAAAATACTGGTACCTGCCGCGCAAATCGACGGGTGTTTCGACAAACGAAATTTCGGGAGTAAGATTCATGCTGCTAAAAACCGAAACGGTTAAATCGAGAAACGACCTCGCTTTTCCGGTTCCAACATTATAAATACCACGGTTTTTCTGTGTATCCATAAAATACATCATTACATCGGCAATGTCTTCAACAAAAACAAAATCGCGGCTTTGCTCGCCATCGCGGTAATCGTGATGATGTGAGCGGAAAAGTTCCATTTTGCCCGTTTCCCTAATTGTTTTGAAGGCATGCATTACAACCGATGCCATGCGCCCTTTATGATATTCGTTCGGGCCATACACATTAAAAAATTTCATTCCGCCCCAAAACGGGGGAGTTCGAACCTGTTTCAACGCCCAAATGTCAAAATCGTGTTTCGACCATCCATACAAGTTTAAAGGACGAAGGTTCGAAATATTCTGATGTGAATCGGAAAAACCTTCTTCACCGTTTCCATAAGTAGCTGCTGAAGAGGCGTATAATAATGGCACTTGTATTTCGGAACAGATATTCCAAAGCCGTTGCGAGTAAATCAGGTTTAATTGCTGATAGAGATGAGGTTCCTGCCCAACCGTGTCGGTACGGGCACCCAAATGAAAAATAAATTCAACATCATGAGAATTGGCTATCAGCCATTTAAAGAACAAGTCGCGATCAACAAATTCGCGGTACTTTTTGGTTTTCAGATTTAATTCTTTCCAAGGATGGTCGATTTTGTCGACAAGTATAAGGTCTGTGTATCCTGCTTTGTTTAGCTTGCCCGTTAGATAACTTCCGATAAATCCTGCTGCGCCAGTAATGACAATCATTCTACAAGTGGTTAGTTAGATTCTGTACAAAAATCCGTTTTCCGGACTTCAATGGCTTCGACATCATTCTAACGCTTTTAATTTTTAATTATTGTTTTTTTGCACAAAAAAACTGATTTTTTTAACGCACAAAAATATCCTCCGGTATATTACCCGTAATACCAGATTTCACAGCCTTTTCGAATAAAACCCGAATGGCTTTTTTACCCGTTTCGCCCAAATCGACAGTAAATTGGTTAACATACAGGTTGATGTGCAATTTTATTACCTCGTCATCCAACTCCTGCGAGTAACATTTAACAAAGCCTTTGCCCGAATCAGGGTTGGCAAGTGCAAACTCCACACTTCGCCTCATCACCCGATTAATTTTTTGTTGAATTTCATCAGTATGTTTCCGGTGCACCACAATACCGCCCAACGGAATTGGACTTGCCGTTTGTTTTTCCCACTCCTCACCCAAATCAACAATTTTAACCAAGCCTTTTGCTTCGTATGTAAACCGATTCTCGTGAATTATCAGTCCGGCATCAACCTCTGCACGTAAAATTGCATCCTCAATATCAGAAAACAGATAAACTGATTTATCCTTCACTTCGGGATACAATGCACTCAGCAACAGATTTGCCGTGGTATATTTACCCGGAATAGCTATTTTTTTTGAAGACAGTAGAACAGGATTGAACAACTGTTTGGTTATAAGTAACGGTCCGTTTTTGTACCCCAACGCACTGCCCGATGTAAGCAATTTGTATTTATCGGCAACATAGGCAAATGCATGGTAACTGAGTTTGGTTATATCGATGGTTCCGGCAAAAGCATTTCGGTTTAATTCTTCCACATCGGCCATCAGCAACTCAAATTCAAGCTCTTCGGTATCCACTTTGTTGTGAATGATGGCATCAAAGATAAATGTATCATTGGGGCAGGTTGAAAAACCTAATGTAAGTTTCATTGAAAAATATTTTGCCAAAAATAGCAAAATCAAGTTACACCGACAGCCAATTTCCGCATCACGTGAATTACAGCATCGCTTAGCTTTTGGAGTGCCAAGGGAATGTCCCATGACGCGGTTTCCCGTGGTTCAACATAATTGGAGATTGCCCTGATCTGGCAACAATCAATACCCAGCCAGTTACATACAAAAAAAACTGCTGCACCTTCCATCGATTCAACCTGTGCTGAAAATTTTGTTTTTATTTCGTTGATTGAAGTATTTCTTCCATGACTTTTACTGGTTGTCAAACCTCGTACCTTTTTCAGATCGGTGAACCCGTTTAAACCAGGCGGTTTCAAAATGCCGTTCTCAAACGGAAATTCTCCGGCATCCATAAATCCTGCTTCAAAAAGTGTTAGAAATTCGTTTTCCTTTTCAATTCCCAAATCACCAAATTCTTCGGTAACCACATTTACAACTTCGCCAATTTCAAGTTCTTTGGTCAGGCTTCCTGCAATTCCTGCGTTTAAAACCAGACTGTAATTATTGGCAGCCAACGTGTTGGTCAGATGAAATGTGGTAAAAGCAACCCCGATTCCAGTAATCAGCACATCAATTCCGACATCATCAAAGCGGTATTTTTTAAAATTGTGTGTGGTTTCATCAACCAGTTGAAACTCGTCGGCAAGCATTTTTACCTCAAGCCAGGTAGCGGCAACAATCAATATCTTCATTAATTCAATTTTAGCAAAAATATTCGTCTTGAATCACTGACAAACATTCATACTGATTTTTGCAAAAAAAGTTAATCTTTGTGGATACTTAAAATTTCAACCATGTGCGAATTACATCAAAAAAACCTTAGAAACTACGAGAAAATTGAGGTTTACAACGACTTCACCACCACTGAACTGGCAAAAAACTACGAAAATATTTTAAAACTGGTGGGTGAAAATGCTTCACGCGAAGGGCTTGATAAAACGCCGGAACGGGTTGCAAAAGCCATGCAGTTTTTATTACAGGGTTACAAAACCGATCCGGTTGAAATTTTACAATCGGCTATGTTTAAAGAAGATTACCGCCAAATGGTGATTGTTAAAGACATCGAAATTTATTCGATGTGCGAGCATCACCTGCTCCCTTTCTTCGGGAAAGCACATGTAGCCTACATTCCTAACGGAACAATTACAGGATTGAGTAAAATCGCCAGGGTAGTAGATGTTTTTGCACGACGGTTACAGGTACAGGAACGGCTAACCACGCAAATTAAAGAGTGTATTCAAAATACGCTTCACCCGCTTGGCGTTGCCGTAGTTATTGAAGCTCAACACCTGTGTATGCAAATGAGGGGCATTCAAAAACAGCACTCCATAACCACCACATCCGATTTTACCGGGGCTTTTCAAAAAACAGCCACCCGCGATGAGTTTATCAAACTTATCAGCACTAAATTCAGCTGAGTTTTTTAGTTCAGAAATTCGATACAAACCGGACTTCCGGTTTGTAATTCATGCCCCGTAAATTCAGGAATACCCGTGTTTTTGTTGATACTGAAAACAGTAATATTTCCGCTTTTCTGATTGGCCACGAGCAAGAAATGCCCATCGGGCGAAAGTGCAAAATTACGGGGCCAGTTACCTTCAACCGGAACTGTTGTTTTTAACTTCAATCCTTCCTCATTTATACTGAAAACAGCTATCGAATTGTGCCCGCGATTCGACCCGTACAAATATTTTCCATCGGACGAAATATGGATATCAGCACAATAACTTTTACCATTAAACCCTTCAGGTAACGTTGACACGGAAACTCCCCTCTCCCATTTCCTGTTTACCAATTGTACTGTTATTATTGTTGAGTTCAGTTCATTAATCACATAAATCATTTTCCCTGATGGATGAAATTCAATATGGCGCGGTCCGGCACCCTGTTCCATTTTTACAAACCGCTGTTCACCCTGAACCAGTTTCCCATTTTCGATGGTAAAAATATCGAGTTGGTCGGTACCCAAATCGGCACTGAAAACGGTATTTGAAAAAGGCGAGAATCGTACAGAATGTGCCCGGGGAACCGCTTGTCGGACTTTATCGGCACCAGACCCCTGGTTGATAATTACAGAAGTTGCCGGAAGCAATGTTCCTTTTGAATCAACAGGGTAAAGCGAAACAGTTCCACCGCCGTAATTGGCCACGCCAACCCATTTCCCATCTGCCGAAACTTCAACAAAACAGGGTCCTGCTCCATTCGAAAACTGTTTGTTAATAAACTTAAGCTTTCCCTTTTCAGCTATTTCGAAAGCAAGAACATACCCATCGGTCGATTCGGCTACTGAATAAAGATATTTATTATCATCCGAAATCGACAAAAATGCCGGATTGTCAAGTCCTTTAAAAGTTTCAACCAGTTGTATATCTCCGGTTTCAGAATTCAGATTACAATACTGAATACCGGTTCCACCTTCAGAAGTGAAAGTACCCACATAAAATGGTAGCGACTTTTGAGGTTGAGCAAAACCAACAATCGACATCGTGAGCAGAAAAATCAGAGCAGCAGGTTTAATCATCTGTTTTTAAGTTTTATTCTTTACCAATAATACAAATTAACCGGTTGTTTGTTATAACCTTTGATATCAAAATTGAAAACAATTAAATTGAAACTTTATGAAAAAGATTATTGCATTGATTCTTGTAACCACCTTTGTCGGTATCAATTCACTTTTTGCACAAAAACTCGAAAAGGCATGGGAAGCTTCTGAAGGGTTGAAAACACCGGAGTCGGTAATTTATTATGCTGAAAAAGAAGTGCTTTATGTGGCAAACATCAATGGTGAATCGGCTGCAAAAGATGGGAATGGCTATATTTCGGTATTAAAACCTGATGGAAGCTTAAAAAATGCAGAATGGGTAACCGGGCTGAATGCGCCCAAAGGAATGGCCATTTTTAAAGGGGAATTGTATGTTTCTGACATAGACCAACTGGTGAAAATTGATATTGAAACAGGAAAAGTATTGAAGAAATACGATGCGCCGGGTGCAGTATTTTTGAATGACGTTACAGCTTGTATGAACGGGCTGATTTTTGTTTCTGATACGCGTGCAGCAAAAATTCATGTGCTGAACGATGGCAAACTTTCCGTTTGGATAGAAGGCGAACCATTTAAAACCCCAAATGGATTAATGGCAGAAGGAGGCAAATTGCTGGTTGGTGATGAGAATATTTATGAAGTTGACATTCAAACAAAAAAAATCACACTGTTGGTTAAAGATGCCGGAGGAGTTGACGGACTGGAGCGTAACAATGCCGAAGAACTTGTTTTTTCGAACTGGCCGGGGCGCATATTTATTCAACGAAACGGCAAGACCGTGAAACTACTTGATACTACCGCGCAGGAACTGAAAACAGCCGATGTTGACTTTGCTCTGAAACTTAACCTGTTGCTTGTTCCTACATTTTTCGGCAACCAGATTATCGCCTATAAAATTGTGGACTGAACCAGATGGAAGTAGTTTTTATTCCACTATAGTACATACAATTAAAACAAACAGAGATAGAATTACCAAAAATTGCTGCTAAAGTTCCTGCTGCGCTCACGCCCGATAAAGGAACCTACTATTGGTGTGCCTGCGGAAAAAGTAAAAATCAGCCATTCTGCGATAGTTCACATGCCGGAACCGGTTTTACGCCACTGGCATTCACCATTGATGTGGAAAAAACAGTGTACCTGTGCCAGTGCAAACAATCGAAAAACAAACCATTTTGCGACGGAAGTCACAGAAATTTGTAGCAAAAAATTAGGGCGAAAAATTGTTTTCGCCCTAATTTTTTAATCATCACTTCTGAAATATTCTTTGCCAGCATTACAAATCGGACACCGGTAGTCATCGGGTAAATCTTTAAATGGTGTACCGGGTGCAATACCCATCGATGGGTCACCATCCGCGGGATCGTACCTAAAACCACAAATATTGCAGATATAAACGCCATTTTCATCAGGTTCCAGATCGTCATGATTATCCTCCTCAATCACAACCGGTTTCTCAATTTTTACTGGTGCTTTTTCCTTTTCAAGGTTATCTTTATCAACATAAGTAGGTGCATTTTTGGGTGCCAGCATCCTGTATTTTTCGCGGTAATAATCGTAGGTAAGTGCCTCTTCGGTTGAAAGTATATCATTTTCAAGTACTTCACCAAGAATGAGTATATGTGTGCCAACATCAAAAGATTTTACCACGCGGCAATCGAACCAGGCCACCACCGAATCGGTAACAATTGGTGCGCCCGTAACCGCGGTTATCGTTGGTACATGCTGAAATTTGTCAACTTCAGCACCGGTCATAAAACCGAAAACACCAATCAGTGAAGTGTTCACCTCTTTTTGTAAAACCGAAACTGAAAATTTTCCGCTCTCCAGAATTTTCGCAGTGGTAAAATTGTTTTTATGGCTACTGATTATCAGCTGCGCCGGTTCGGCAGTTACCTGAAATGCTGTATTGCCAATGTACCCGTATTTTTTGCCATTCAGTTCGGTGGCAACAAGGTACAAACCATACGAAAGTTTATGAAAAACCTGATATTTCATAATATTTAGTTTTCTTTAAAAATAGATGTTTAATAGATAAAACCTGATAACAAACTAAAGTTTTTTTCTTTCTCTCTAATCAAACAATTTTTGATTCATACTGTTTATTTTTTGAAAAAATGATGATTTCAACCGCTTTATTAAAAAAGATTTGCAAAAAGCGCAGGATTAATTTTAACTTAGTGGCATAAACAAAACAAAACAAAACCAAAACGATGGCCCAATCCAAAGTAAATACGCAGTACAAAATTTTTGTTGTTGAAGACAACACACTTTATGCACAGGTACTAAAGAAGCAACTTATCGAAGACGGTTACGCAGTAAAAGTTTTTCATAATGGCCGTGATTTCATGGCCAGTCTCGACGAAAAACCTGATGTTGTAACACTCGATTACACACTTCCTGATATGACCGGTTACGATGTGCTGAAGAAAATTCAGCGCCGGATGCCTGGTACCACAGTCATTATAATTTCGGCTCAGGAAAATATCAACACAGCCATCGATTTGATGAAAAATGGTGCGTATGATTATATAACCAAAGCACCCGATACCCGTGAAAAACTGAGTAATATTATCAAGAATATCCGTGAAGCCGACCAGTTAAGAACTGAAAACCAGATTCTGAAAGACGCGGTTAAAGAAAAATATAATTTCAGAAATCTGATTAAAGGAAACAGCCGCGAAATTGACCATGTTTTTGAGTTGATGGACAAAGCGGTACAAACGCAGATCTCGGTATCCATTTCGGGAGCAACCGGAACCGGAAAAGAACTGGTGGCCAAGGGAATTCATTATAATTCGAAAAGAAGCAACAAACCTTTTGTTGCTGTAAACGTTTCGGCCATTCCTGAAGGGTTACTCGAAAGCGAACTTTTTGGTCACGAAAAAGGTGCGTTTACGGGTGCTGAAGTACGCAAAATAGGGAAGTTTGAGCAAGCCAACGGAGGAACACTTTTCCTTGACGAAATTGCCGACCTTGACTTTGGATTGCAGGCAAAACTGTTGCGTGTAATTCAGGAACGTGAGCTTGTCAGATTAGGCGGAAATGAAACCATTCCGCTGGATGTTCGCATTATTACGGCCACACATAAAAATCTGGCCAATTTAATTGCTGAGGGAAAATTCAGAAAAGACCTCTATTACCGCTTGCTGGGTTTGCCCATCGAATTGCCACCACTGCGCGAGCGCGGAAATGACATTATTCTGCTTGCCAAATATTTTGTTGATGAATTCTGCCGTGAAAACGATATGGAATCCAAAGAGATTTCGGAAGAAACGCGGAAACTTTTGCTGGCCTATCACTTTCCCGGAAATATCAGGGAACTGAAGGCTGTGATGGAACTGTCGTGTGTAATGTCCAATAAAAATGTGATTAAGGCCAATCACCTGAACATGAATATTGACAACAGTGTGCAGAACCTGCTGGCATCAGAAAAAACGCTCGACGAATACAACCATGAAATCATAAAACATTTTCTAAACAAATACAACCACAACGTACGTTTGGTTTCCAGTAAACTTGGTGTTGGAAAATCGACCATTTACAGGTTACTTCAAAAGAAAGAGATAGAAGGAAAAACGACATAAAAAACCGTGTTTTGCCCGGTTTTTTATGTCGTTATATCAAGCCTGAAAGTTACCAATGCTTTCGGCCGGCATGTCTTTATCCACCTTTTTAATTAAGCCCTGCAAAACCTTTCCAGGTCCTATTTCGGTGAATGAAGTTGCACCGTCAGCAATCATATTTTGCACAATCTGTGTCCATCTTACCGGGGCAGTTAACTGGGCAATCAGGTTTTGTTTTATTACTTCCGAATCAGATGTTGGCTGAGCATTCACATTTTGAAAAACCGGACAAACCGGTGTGCTGAATTTTGTAGCTTTAATGGCAGCAGCCAATTCTTCGCGTGCCGGTTCCATCAGCGGCGAATGAAAGGCGCCACCCACAACAAGTTTAAGTGCACGTTTTGCGCCGCGTGCGGTAAGCATTTCGCAGGCTTTATCTATACCAGCGAAAGAGCCTGAAATCACCAATTGGCCGGGACAGTTGTAGTTGGCCGGAACCACTACTTCATCCACTTCGGCACAAACTTCTTCCACAATATTGTCGTCGCAACCAACAATTGCCGCCATTGTTGATGGCTGCATTTCGCAGGCTTTCTGCATGGCTTGTGCACGTTTCGAAACAAGAGTCAAACCGTCTTCAAATGTTAACGCTCCGTTGGCAACCAATGCCGAAAACTCACCCAAAGAGTGACCGGCCACCATTTCAGGTGCAAAATCTTTTACTGACTTTGCCAAAATTACCGAGTGAAGGAAAATTGCAGGTTGCGTCACCTTTGTTTCTTTCAGGTCGTCAACCGTGCCTTCGAACATAATTTTTGTGATATCGAAGCCCAGAATTTCGTTTGCTTTTTCAAACATCGCGCGGGCTTCAACCGAGTTTTCGTACAAATCTTTTCCCATTCCGGGGTATTGTGCTCCCTGTCCGGGGAATACATAAGCCTTCATAATTTCAGTTTTAAAATTCAGGGGGCAAAGATAATGTTTTCTGTTTCCCGTGTTGAATTGAATTCATGAGGTTAAATTTTAGTGAAATACTAGTTGAAATGCCCTGATTAATGGGTCAGTACATTGAAATACCATTCCAATCTGCTGATATGTCTGGTTGATGTATTGAAATGATGTTTCACAGTGCTGCATTGTCATTTTTAAGTACTGTAACGGAATTTTGTTGTAACGAAACGGATGTTTGATGCGCTGCAATGGAATCTTAGTTTGTTGCAATGGATGTTTGATGCTCAGCAATAGCAATAAATACCTGAAGAGTTAGTGTGTGATAATAAAATTGGCACATTACATAAAAAAAATATAACTACAAATACCTGATAACCCGACTTATATTAGCTTTGAAAAAAATAACCGGACATGAACTGCCAGCCGCCAAAAATAATTTCAATATTTTTAACGAATACAAAAACTCAATAATGTCCTACGACATTGACATATTAGAAAACGACATCCGCGAGAAGTACCCCGAAGTACTTGAAATACTGTTGCGCGACCATACCACACATCAGAATATTTTTTGGGCTACAAATAATTACCAGCACCTTGGAACAGGCTTCGAATATGCTTCACCCATCTTACCTGAGTTAATTACAGGCGAAAATGGGAATATAATTATGCCACGGGTAAAAAAGGACAAAGAACTTCAGCAAACGCGGGTCAGGGATATGGCTGAAGTTTTTACACCTTCCTGGATTTGTAATGCTCAGAACAATCTGCTTGATAACGCCTGGTTTGGTCGTGAAAATGTATTCAATACCGAAGTCATAAATCCAGATGGTACGCACACATGGAAGGTAAATCCTGATAAAATTACTTTCCCTCTGGGCAAAATTTGGAAGGATTACGTGCGCGACACACGGCTTGAAATCACTTGCGGCGAAGCGCCGTACATTACAAGTCGTTATGATACCACCACCGGCGAATATATTCCTGTTGAAAAACGCATCGGATTGCTCGACCGGAAGTTGCGTGTTGTGAGCGAAAACGTGGGAACAAGCGGTGAATGGCTCGAAGTTGCACAATCAGCCTTCAAAAACATATATGCTTTCGAGTGGCAGGGCGACAGTTTGCTGCTTGCCCGCGAAGCCATGTTTTATACTTTCCTTGACAATTATACCGCAAAGTTTGGTAGTCAGCCGATTCTAAGATCCATCAAATATATAGCCTATATTATTTCCTGGAATGTCTGGCAAATGGATGGTATTAAAGGTGTTGTGCCCAACAGTTGTGGCGATAAAATAACGCAAACGAAAAATCTATTTGAAGAAATAACAACAACGGTAACACCTTGCGAAGGCTGCAAAACAGAAAATATGCGCAAACACAACGGGATTTATTGCCTTGTAAAAGATTGGGGCAACAAAGATGCTGATACCGGAAAGCATGGAAGAAGGATAAGATTTGTTGATTTGATAAAAAATTAATCATGGATACTAAATTAAAAATTGCGGAAATCAACCACCGGAAATTATCAGCCATGCGACCATTGCCTCCGGAAACGCTAAAATCACTGAAAGATTATTACCGGGTTGGCCTTACCTTTAGCAGCAATGCCCTGGAAGGGAATAGTCTTACCGAGTCGGAAACTAAAATTGTAATTGAAGATGGGTAGACAATAGAGGGTAAACCATTGCGCGATGTATATGAGGCTGTTGGCCATGCAAAGGCTTATGATTATTTGTATCAATTAGCAACACACAAAACACTCGAAGAAAAAGATATTCTGGAACTGCACCGGCTTTTTTATCAGCAAATTGACCCTGAACATGCCGGAAAGTATCGGGCAGTACCTGTAATTATCAGCGGAAGTAAGTATCCGGTTACACCGCCGCTTAAAATTGAAGCGGAAATGAAAAAATTTGTAAGTTGGTTCAACAAGCAGGAACCTAAGTTGCATCCGGTAGTGTTTGCTGCGCTTACACATAAAAAATTTGTATTTATTCACCCATTTATTGATGGTAACGGACGACTTTCGCGTTTGTTAATGAATCTGGCATTAATCAGAAACGAATACAGCATAGCCCTTATCCCGGCCATATTGAGACATGCGTACATTGCTTCGCTTGAAAAAGCACATGCTGATGACGCTGCATTTAACGAATTTATAGCCGACAGGGTGATAGCAACACAAACTGACCTGTTGCGTTTACTCACGGGTGGCGGTGTAAATATCCAAAATGGCGGTGTAAATACCAACAATATTGCTCAGGTTGGCGGTGTAAATTCGTTGAAAGA
This sequence comes from Draconibacterium orientale, assembly GCA_020726265.1. Taxonomy (GTDB): domain Bacteria; phylum Bacteroidota; class Bacteroidia; order Bacteroidales; family Prolixibacteraceae; genus Draconibacterium; species Draconibacterium orientale_A. The sequence continues at coordinate 488 of DYSZ01000022.1, read as the reverse complement.
ACAGATTTTGCAAACACTGGAATCGACACCCGGAATCAATGCACCCGGATTAGCAATTAGCCTGAATAAAAGTTTGCGAACGATTCAGCGTTATCTGAAACAACTCACCGACGAACAAAAAATTGAATTCAGAGGGGCTGCAAAAAACGGCGGCTATTTTATAAACCAGATTTGAGGCCAGAAACCATACCGATTTTGAAAATGAAATAAAACATAAACCTGACTATAATGTCAGTATTTGTAACGTAATTGAAACAACTGATGTATTTAATTGTTATTAATGAATGTGATATTTGAACTCAGATTCTGAAACAAAAATTGATTTAAAAAAATTAAGACCATGAAACAAAAAATTTTAGCAATGGCATTTATTGCAGGTTTACTGTTTTTCGGGGGATGTTACCCTGATGGAGCAGAGTATTATGAGGATACCGACATCGTTTATACTGATTACGATGATCAGTTTGATTTCTCATCTAAGGGAACTT
>DYSZ01000141.1 GCA_020726265.1 Draconibacterium orientale | reverse complement strand
ACATTTGGTGCTTGACTTCACCACGGTATCTGGTTTTTGCGTTTGGATAATGGTAGCCTAATTGAAAAATAGTGGCTTCAATAATGCGCGGTAACCGTAATGTGTGGTAGAGACGCGATGCATCGCGTCTCTACAGAAATTTTAAACCGGTTTTTGATTTTGGCCTGATAATTTTTACTTTAGCAGAAAAAAATCAAACTTAAAAAACTATTTAATTCGCACAAAGGATGTTATTTCCTGATTGTCCCAAAATCATTTTAAAACTAAAATTAAAAATCTGATATGAACCTGAAATTAACCATAAAACCAGTTTTCCAAAGTATTGTAATTTTTGTATTGACAAGCATTTTGTTTTCGTGTACGCCAAAACCGGCAAATGAAAGTAAAATGACTGTTGAACCTGCAAAAAGTGATTATTATGTGGCCGCCTATATCTGGCCGTCGTGTCACCACGACGAACGTTTTGGCGATATTCTCTGGCCCGAAGGAACCGGTGAATGGGAAGTGATTAAAAAGGGGAATCCCCGTTTCGATGGCCATTATCAACCGCGTCAGCCGCTTTGGGGCTACGAAATGGACAACGACCCGAAAGTGATGGAAAAGTGGATTGATGCAGCAACCGATCATGGTGTCAATATTTTTGTGTTCGACTGGTACTGGTACAACGGCGGTCCGTTCCTGGAAAGTGCACTAAACGATGGTTTCCTGAAAGCAAAGAATAATTCGAAGATGCAGTTTTATATTATGTGGGCCAACCACGATGTGAAACGGAACTACTGGAATGTGCACAAATATAAGGACGATACTTCGATTCTTTGGAACGCTGTTGTGGATTGGGACAACTACAAAATTATTGTTGACCGGGTTATCAAACAGTATTTCAGTCAGCCCAACTATTTCAAAATCGACGGTTGTCCGGTGTTTTCAGTATTCAGTGTAGATAAATTACTTGAAAGTTTTGGCGGAGATGTGAAAGAAGCCCGCAAAGCGCTTGACTATTTCAGGGATGAAGTAAAAAAGGCCGGTTTCCCCGGTTTACATATTCAGTGGAACCAGGGCGGAGGCACCATTATGTCGGAAGAATCGGCAACAAACTTTTCCAACAGGGTAAATGAAATGGGTTTCAACAGTGTTGCGATGTACAACATGGGCGGATTAGCGGAAGATTACCTGGCTTACGGCACCAATTCGGTAAAAATAAGGGCTCAGATGGATTCAATTTTAAATATCCCGCTGTTCCCATGCGTTTCCATTGGTTGGGATGATACACCAAGATTTCCGGCAAAAGGCATTCACGATGTTGTACATTACTACAATACGCCCGAAAGTTTTGCAGCCCTGCTCTCCAAAGCAAAACAATATGCCGACAGTCATCCTGAACAAACAAAACTGATTACCATCAACGCCTGGAACGAGTGGGTGGAAGGTAGCTATTTATTGCCCGATATGCTTAACGGATATGGTTATTTGGAAGCTGTCAAAAAGGGAATAAACGGAGAATGTCAGTAAATAAAGCAAATCAGAATAAGCTGTTTAAATCCTTTTGAAGCAGCCACTTCCATGCGGGAAAGACTTGTATTTCGACGTTATTTATAACAACATTTTTTTCTTGATCGTATGTAATTATCAATCCTTTTCTAAGGTTAAAGATTTGCGCCGCTTCAACTAATCCCTTAAACTCTCTCGATTCGTTTTCGCTGTTTAGCTGGAAACAAACCTGGATAATTTCAGTTATTATATTGTTTTGCTCCAAAACAAAATCACATTCATTTTTTTCTTTGTAGTAAAAAACATTTTTGCGACGGCGCTTTAATTCGATAAATATTAGGTTTTCAAGCAAACGACCCTTGTCTGATGAGTGTTTAAACGCCACCTGGTTTCTAAGACCATTATCGATGGCGAAAATCTTTTTATTGCTTACAAACTGCTTTTTGAGGGAATAATCATATTTATACACTTCAAATAACAGAAAAACTGATTCAAGAAAAAAAGTATAGTTTTTAACCGTTGTTGTACTCCTTACCTGAACCATTTTTGCGATTGACTCATACGAAAATACTTTGGCAATATTGGTCATCAGAAAGTTGGAAATAAGGCGTAGAATTTTAATTTCCTGTACTTTATATCGAATTATAACATCGCGGTACAATATGTTATCGTAGATGTTTTGAAGTGTTTCGGCGTTTCCTGATTTGTACCATTCAGGAAACCCTCCTTCTGTCAGGTACTGATCAAAAGTTGCCATTATTTTTGCCTGAACATGGGTTGTAGGTGCATTAAACGTAATATTTTGTGGTTGTATAATCTCAAAAAAGGAAAACGGGAATAAATCAATTTTAAGGTATCGACCTGTAAGATGAGTGGAAAGTTCTGAACTGAGCAGTTGCGCATTGCTTCCAGTAAGAAAAATTTTGTACCCCTGATCATGAACACGTCTGACAAAGCGTTCCCATTGCAGTATGTTCTGTACCTCATCTAAAAATAAAACCTTACTTTCCGATCGTTTGTGCCAGACTGTCATTAACTTTTGAAAGTCATCAACCTCGAATTGAATTAAACGTTCGTCATCAAAGGTTAAATAATGAAATTCCTCATATTTTGAAGCGATTTGCGAAAGCAAAGTTGATTTTCCACAACGGCGTATCCCGGTAATAATTATAATCTGGTCAGTTTCCAGATAATTTGAGAGGTCGAGATCCCTCGGAATTCCCCTTGATTTTGAATTGAAATTTTCAAATTGTTCATTGACTACCAGCTGTAGTAAGTTCGTTTCCATGTTGCGATCTATTTTTCAACATTTCAAAGATAGAAATAATTAAAATATCAACATTTGAAATGGTGATATATTCAAAAAATCAACATTGTAAAGTTGGATAAATTGCATAAAACAAAAGGTTTAACCACACTAATCATGGAATTCAAAGTTTTTTCGCCATTTTCTTAATCAAATCCCAAGTCGCTTTTACATGTTTTTCTTCGGTGTGGGTTTGCCCGATACTCATGCGCAAAACAACCTGTCCGTTCAGTTTTGTGTGTGTAAAATAGGCTTTTCCTGTTTCATTAACCATGTTCATTAACTGCATGTTGAAATCGTCACCGGTTTTGTGGCGAAAGCAAACCAGGTTAAACGGTGGTTCTGCAAAAATTTCAAAATCATCAGAATGGTTAACCCACGCTGTAAATTTTTGTGCAAGTGCAATATGTTTCCTGATGTGGAATTGTAATCCTTCAACACCATAATGACGGATGACAAACCAAAGTTTTAGTGAACGAAAACGGCGGCCCAACTGCACATGCCAGTCGCGGTAATCGAAAACCTGTCCTGATTCTGTTGCCTGGTTTCTTAAATATTCAGGTAAAATTGAAAATGAGTTTATAAGTTCTTCGCGGTCGGCCACCCAAAAAACATCGCAGTCGAAATTGGTGAACATCCATTTGTGAGGGTTAAAACAGTAGCTGTCTGCTAATTCCACTCCTTTTATATAATGTCTGTATTCAGGACAGAGCATGGCTGTGCCCGACATGGCAGCATCAATGTGTAACCAGCAGTTCTCATTTTGGGCGATTTCCCCGATTTTTGCAATTGGGTCAATCGCATTTGATGATGTTGTTCCTATTGCAGCACAGATAAAAAACGGAGTAAACCCAGCAGCTTTATCCTCTTGAATTTGTTTCTTCAACTGTTCTGGTCGCATCGAAAACTTCTCGTCAACATCAATCAATCGCAGATTGTCTCTTCCGATACCGGCAATTTTGATGGCTTTTTCGATGGAAGAATGTGTTTGTGTTGAAATGTAGGCCGTTAATTTTTTTTCAATCCCCTTTTCATTTGATCTGAACCCTGTCGCTCTTTCGCGGGCAGCTATTACAGCAGTTAATGCCGAAGTTGATGCTGTATCCTGAATTACACCGCCACCGGTTGATGTGGACTTAAATTTTTCTGGCATTCCCATCATATCAGCAAGCCAGTCTAAAACCCTGGTTTCGAGTTCGGTAGCGACAGGGCTCGTGGCCCAAATCATTCCCTGAACCCCCAGCCCAGAGGAAATCAAATCGCCTAGAATTGATGGGAATGATGTATTGGACGGGAAGTAAGCATAAAAATTGGGCGATTGCCAATGGGTTATGCCAGGCAAAATTTTAGAGTCAATATCTTGCATCATCCGGGCAAAAGGTTCGCCTGTTTGAGGTGCCGAAAGCGGCAATGATGCCTGTATTTCGCCGGGTTTAACCTGTGATAAAACGGGGTATTTTTCAATGTTTTCGTAATAATCGGCAATCCAGTCGATTACTTTTTTGCCTTCGATCCGGAATTGTTCCGGGGTCATGTGATAATTTTTGGTTTCCAATGTCAATGGTTTTAGTATTTCACACTAAAATTATGAAAATTGGTGGAAGAAATGATTTCAGACTTTGAAACCTGAATAACACTGGAACGTGTTGGTCCGATATAAAGAAAATCGATAAATGTTTTAATTACAGGTTCGTAGCCCTGAGCTACAATTAATATTGAATCGTCGGGCATGTTTTTCACCCAACCCAAAATCCCCAATTCATTGGCTTTTTGTACTGTATAATGACGAAACCCAACTCCCTGAACGCGCCCGGTAACAAATATTTCGTAATACTTCAAATTGCTGTTTGTTTAAATTCAGAAATAACTTCGGGCTGAACCAGAGTCCAAATAGAATATACACCTACTGCGGTTCCAACCGGAACATTTATTAAGTCGAGAACAGATAATACAAGTGTAAGTATTCGAGCCCACTCTTTTCTTTTGAGTAATCCAATGCCGGCAATTATACCCGGAATACTCAGAATAATTATAAAAATCAGCACCACCTTTGCAATTATGGTAAGAACAGTTTGAGCTTCAGCTTCTTCTACGAATTCGCCCAACAGGAAGAACAGGGTAAAAAGAAAAATTCCGATAATAATCCCAAGAATGCTAAACCCGATTTGAAGTGCTGCAACAATGTTGATGTGCTTTTCCATAACCTGCTATTTTAAAGTGAGATTAATATTACAAAAATCCAGAACATGTATTCTTTCGGATGTTAAATTTTAGTTCAGAATCAACTTTTCGCGTTTGAACAGGTTATAGTAAAAGTGGTACCTGATACTAATTTTATACTTTTGCAAATCAAAAAGGAGGAGAAATGGAATTGTTGACAGTTTTTTTGCTCGCGTTGGGGCTTTTGGCGTTATCGATAGCTGGTATGGCAATTACGATACTTGTAAAAAAAGGAGGAAAATTTCCGAATACACATGTGAGTGGAAATAGACACCTGAAAAAAAACGGAGTTTACTGCTCGCAAACACAGGATAAACTAGAACAGCGAAATGCCTATAAGAATCTGAAATTTGGCAATGTAAAATTAGTTGCCGATGATAAAGCAGGGAATTAAATTCCGGTTTTTTTCATTCTTTCAGGAAGCTTCTAAATCCTTCTGACATGTAAACCTGGTTATTCCCTGTTGAATCACTATAAATAAAATAAACTTCAAACCCTGGAAGCGTTTTGGAAAGCTCAATACTTTTTTCGATACCTAACACCATAAAAGCGGTGGCAAATCCATCTGCGTTTGTACAATCATCAGCTAAAACTGTGGCGCTAAGCAAACTGTGTTCCACCGGATATCCTGTTTTAGGGTCGATAGTGTGTGCATATTTTTTCCCGTCTTCAATATAAAAATTACGATAATTGCCCGATGTTGCCATCGATTTGTTTTCAATCTGAATTTTTGCCACAATTTCGTTGTTTACAAAGGTGTTTTCGTCAACAGGTTTATTTATACCAATTGTCCATGTATTCCCCTTCTCATTTTTCCCCTTGGCAACCACTTCACCTCCGATTTCGACCAGGTAATCAGGGCATTCTTTAATATTGAGCATTTGGGCTGTCTGGTCGCAAAACAGACCATCACCAATCGCATTCATGTTTAATTTCATTTCGGGGCTGTTTTTGATTACCCGGCCATTTTCAAGCTTAACTTTTTGGAACCCTGTAATCTGTAAAAGGCTATCGATTTTTTCAGCGGTCATTTTCTTTCTTTCTTCTGGCCCAAAGCCCCATGCATTTACCAATGGGCCGCAGGTAATATCGAACGCGCCATCCGATAATTCAGCGATATTTACCGACTGGCTAAATGCTTTTGTAAATACAGAATCAAGCTCAACTTCCTCGTTCCTGTTGACTTTTGAAATAGTTGATTCCTTCTCGTAGGTCGAAAAAATCATGTTCATATCTTTCAAAAGTGTATCAATTTCAGTATGGAAATCTTCGCCTGCCGGACTTTTATACACAAAATGATAGGGCGTTCCATGAATAATTCCATCGTTGTAAATATATTTCGGAACAGGTTGTTTACAACCAGATACAGCCAAAACAGCAATAATAAAAACTAATATTTTGAAGTGCATAATCACGTAATTTTGATGCTGGCGAAATTAGAAAATTATTATTTAGCAGGGAGCTAAAATCACCTTCCTTCCCTTTGAACTTCAATAAAGTTGAAATATAGTGGAGTATTTTAGGTAAATAAATTTCATTTTGTTTAAGAAAAAATTTTGACTCCATAAACAAAATACTAAATTGTCTGTTAATTGAATTGAGAATAAAAAAGAGGAGAACAATTCCGATAGCGGAAACAAAAAACGAAAGCTATGAGAGACGAATTAATTTTGACAAAGGTAAACGGAAAACTGAATGGCAGTAGTCATTCGAATGGAAATGGAAAACACACCATCGATATACACGATTTTGAACTTTTTGGTGACAACCACATTGCAACTTCCATCGATACTCCGTTGCGTGAAGACGCATTTGCCATTTCGGATGAAGAAAAAATGGCCATTATCGAAGATAGATTTCGCGATATTCTGGAAACGATGGGACTGGATTTAACCGACGACGGTTTGCGTGGAACACCGCACCGCGTGGCTAAAATGTTTATTAAGGAAATATTTTATGGTTTGAATCCTGAAAACAAACCCAAAATTTCGGTATTCGAGAACAAGTTTAAATATGGTGAAATGCTGGTAGAAAAAAACATCAACATGAATTCGACCTGCGAGCATCATTTTTTGCCGATTGTTGGGAAAGCGCATGTGGCCTACATTTCGAACGGGGAAGTAATCGGACTCTCCAAAATAAACCGTATTGTTGATTATTATGCACGCCGTCCACAAGTGCAGGAACGATTAACGGTTCAAATCGCAGACGAACTTAGGTGCATTTTGCAAACCGATGATGTTGCAATTATTATCGATGCCAAACACATGTGTGTTTCATCGCGCGGTATTCAGGACGAAAGCAGCAGTACCGTAACTGCCGAATACTCAGGAAAATTTAAAGATAAAGCGGTGAAGGAAGAATTTTTGAGATATATCGGGATTTAAACAAAAGGAATTCTATAGTTTGTTTAGTTAGTCATACAGAAAGTTTTCAGAAGCCCGGGATTATAAAGGTTCCGTGTTTTATTTTAAGAGCGCGTGAACTTCATCAAAGTTTCTTGTTTCCATTATTCCAGCCCTCATTGTAGCAGCGCCCTCAAAACTATTTAGGTAGATTTTATAAAACCGTTTCAGGATATTGAAGTTTTTTCTTCCTGCCCAGGTTTGTTCAAAAAGCCGGGTGTGCTGAATCAGTTTTTCGATTCTTTCTTCTTTTGTAACTTCTGTTTTTTCAGGGTCGAAAAACCACGGATTCTGAAAAATTCCGCGACCAACCATCACTCCGTTGACTCCTGTTTCTTCGATCTTTTTCAATCCGTCGGCATACGAAAAAACATCGCCATTCCCATGCAAAGGAAGCGAAGGGTTGATTTGATTTTTCAACGCAACTGCCTTGGCAATTTCGTTCCAGTCGGCATCGCCTTCGCTTTGCATTTTCTGCGTGCGGCCATGCAGAATAATGGCAGCCGGTTCAACTTCGAGTAATTGCGAAATCCAATCTTCGGTTTGATGTAGTTTGATACCGGTTCGTGTTTTTACACTCACTGGCAGATTTGTCCCCTCTTTTGCAGCCTGAATAATTTCTTTAGCCAGCGATGGTTCCCCAATTAATGCGCTGCACGCACCTTGTTTCACTACCTTTTTTACGGGGCAACCCATGTTGATGTCGATGCCATCAAACTGATAGTTTTCGGTGAGGTGACGGGCAATTTTATTGTAAATTTCGGGACTTCGCCCCCAGATTTGGGCAACAAGTTTCACATTCATGGTTTGAAGCAGTTCACGCTCCGAATTATTCACAATCAATCTTTCCGAAACACGGGTCTGGCCAACCGGGTGGTTCATTCCTTCAACCGATGTAAATTCGGTGAAAACCACGTGCAGTTTTCCGGGTGCTGCCATACCCAATACGATTTCGCGAAAAACTGTTTCGGTAACGTCTTCCATGGGCGCCAGCGAAAAAACCGGTCCGGTAAATTCTTTCCAAAAATTGTTTGATTTAAGATTTTGATACATAGTAAGGACTTGCGATTTAAATCAGTAAAATGGGCGCTATAAACCTCTGATATATTGAGCTGAGACGTGGTTATTGGTAATAAAACGTATTAAATATCTGTCGGTACTGAAGCTGAAAAATACATACCAGGTGGTATTTTTATTCGGTTTGTAGGTTACATAATGAGTTCCAAATTTTTTAAACCTGGGAGGCGATGCTTTTTTTAATTTCAGATGAATTGAACTTTCGATGTCTGATGTTAATTTCGAAACATATGTTTTTGCGCTTTCAGGGAATCCAAAATAACCTTTTTCAAAAAGAATAAGAATCAGGTTATCAATGTAATCGATAACTTCCGGCAAATAAATAACTGTCATTTTTTATTCCAATTATCAATGCGCTTGTGCAAAGCATCCCTCAATTGGTCGCCAGTAATTCCCCGTTTCCATTCCTTTTCAAATTCATCATCAAGCGCATCAACTTTATTTAAAAGTTCAAGCACTTCAGGGTGTTTTTTCAGGTTAAAGCGGGCATAAGCTGGTTGGCCTTTGCTGTCTTTTTCAATCTGTATTCCAGCGATGCGTGTCATTAAAACTCATTTTAAATACATTACAAATATAGCAATCAACTCGAAATTAAAATAAAGAACAGATTGCATTATTACTCCAACAGTCAGGTAAGTATTTCAAATTCGTTGGTTGCATCAATTTCAAAATACTTATTTCTTGTACGATGTTTGAAAATTCCAATAGTTACTCTGCCTGATTTATAGCTTTTATCAGCGCCAGACTTTTCCTGTATTTCCGGCTGTTACCAAAAGCTGCTTTTGTCCTTGTATTTCCGTTGAGGAGCGAATCGGTACATTCCGGGGTACAGCAACCGTGGTGTTTTGCAGCACATTCCGGACACTGAATAAACAGGATATGACACCCGCGGTTTGCACAATTGGTGTGTGTGTTGCAGGGTTTACCACATTGGTGGCAGCTTGATATAATCTGACCATCAACACTTTCGCCCAGCCGCTCATCGAAAACAAAGTTTTTGCCTATGAATTTAGATTCAAGATTTGCTGCTTTTATTTGCCTTGCGTATTCCAAAATACCGCCATGCAACTGGCTTACATCGACAAACCCCTG
>DYSZ01000313.1 GCA_020726265.1 Draconibacterium orientale | reverse complement strand
CTTGCCAATTGGCGCAATACCGAAATTAACCCTGCAGTGAAAAACGCACTGGCGAAATGGTATGGAGCCGAAAAAGCCAGAAAGGTAAAATACGCCGAAGCTTTTGAAATATGTGAATTCGGAAGAAAGCCATCTGACGAAGAAATCAAAACGCTTTTCCCAATGATAAAAAACTGATTGTTATCGATTATTGTTTCGAAAACTGAATATAGTCAATCCCCACCATATTTCCTGGTTTGGCATTTTTATCGGCACCCATAATTTTAACTGAAAGTGTATTTTCTCCGGCATTCAGCGTATGTTTTCCAAGTTCAACTTTAAACGGAATCACACCCGATTCATAAAAACCGTTGAATTTGGCACCGGCGGGTTTTCTGTTGATGTAAAACTGAATAATTCCATAATCGATGGCTTTTGTGAGTTGAGCCGAAACAGCATAATTTCCAGCGTCCTTCAGCGTAAATTTCATTTCAGTTTCATCGCCGGTTTTTGCATTTCTCCACCAAAGTTGCGTGTCTTTGCTCCAGCCCCGGTTACCCGATTGCGGACCTGCCTCACCCGATGGTATTTTTACTAATTCGAGATATTCCCCTTCCAGCTTTCCAGTTGAATCGGCTTCGGGTTTGTAAATATCGGGTCTTTTCAGCGCCACCGGAGTTTTTACCGATTCCTCATCAGGTTTATCGCTGCTCACAAATCCGGGTTTTGCATACCAAAATGCCGATTGCGCATAGTTCATCTGGGTTTTCACCCAATGCCACATTTCGATGTTTGAATTAATTTCGGTTTGAAACGGAATGGCATCAAGCGAGCGGTAACGCATATTCACACTCATTCCCGGGTGAAAACTGCCGTATCCAGCGGGTTGCGCAATAAACGGGTGCGAAAAAACTTCGGGCCTACACCAAGCATAACCGTAATAATCTTCGCTACCGGTGCCAATACTCGAAGGAAATTTTTCGCCATCCACAAAAATTTTCTCGTCACCTTCACCCCACCAGCCATCAACCGTGTTAAAAACAGTTACTGCATCGCCAACATAAACGCCCTGTCCTTGCAGCGTTACATAATTCATATCGAAATGCCATTCATCACCGGTTTTTGAATCATCTTGAGAAGTGGCAATCTGGTTGTGTTCGTGCCACGAAGCGCCAAAATACATGCTGTTGCTGCTCCACTTGTAGCTTTCAGTTCCCACTTTCAACTCCACATCCACGGGTTGCGACCCCAAATTTAATAGCTGAATTTTTGCACTGTTTTTGAAAGGCATCAGCCAGCGGGCTTCCATCCAGCCATTCGTTTCAACCTGGGTAAACCATGTTTTTGAAGGATGCAACTGGTAACCGGTTCCGAAAAATTCTCCTGTCGGAATCCACACAGTCTGGTTTTCGTCAAATGATATCACCAGTGCCGTTGACCGGAGCGCCTGGTTCATATCTGTTGCGTTCAGTTTTACAGCAATCCCCGAAATTGTCTGGCCACTGTCTGAAATTTCCAAATCCAGCGATTCATTTCCTGCCAGTTTCCCTGATTTTTCCTGAGCTGCTGCAAGCGGCCCGAAAGAAGCAAGCAGTTTTTCGGCAGTTTGTTTTATGGCAGGTTCAGCACGTTTCAGCACTTCCTGCGAAAAGCTTTCCACAAATACATCTTTGTAGTATTCGCGGTAACAAATATTGTA
>DYSZ01000140.1 GCA_020726265.1 Draconibacterium orientale | reverse complement strand
GCATTTCGCTCAATACAGGGAATCTGTACTAATCCGGCAACAGGGTCGCAGGTGTGTCCGAGATGATGTTCCAATCCCATTTCGGCTGAATATTCAATCTGATAAATGGTTCCGCCTAAAAGTTGTGCTGAAGCAGCCGAAGCCATGGCACAGGCTGTACCCACTTCACCCTGGCAACCCACTTCGGCACCCGATATAGAAGCATTTCGTTTTACAAGATTTCCGATCAGACCAGCAGTAGCCAGTGCCCTCAAAATCGCTGTTTTATCTGAATCATTAACTTTACGGGCGTATTCGAGTACTGCAGGTAAAACGCCACTGGCACCGCAGGTTGGCGCTGCCACAATTTTCCCGCCTGAGGCATTTTCCTCGGAAACAGCCAGTGCGTACGAAAACAATTGTGACCGTCTTTTAAAAGGTGTAGCGTAATTTTTACCTTTCAGGTGGTACGACTGCGCTTTGCGGGGAAGCTTCAAAACGCCGGGCAACACGCCATCGCGGTTCAACCCGCGGTCGATACTTTCTTTCATGGCTTCCCACACATCTTCGAGAAATTGCCAGATTTCCGGGCCTTCAACTTCTTCAACATATTCCCAGTATTGTTTCCCGTTCTGGTTACACCAGTCCATAATCTCCTGAAGATTTTTGTGCTGATATATCTGTTGTGTTTCGGTTTCGGTGAAATCGTCGGTAATAGTTCCACCACCCACGCTGTAAACTGTCCATTCATCAATTGTTTTATCGATGCAATCCAGAGCCGAAAGCTTCATTGCATTCGGATGTTTGGGCAGAAATGTTTTTGGTTCCCAAATGATATTGCACTGATATTGCTGAAAAACATCTTTGATAGCCCGATCGGTCAGATGTCCCAGCCCTGTGGCAGCCAAGCTTCCGTATAAAATCACCTCGAAACGACAGGCATGCCTGTTTTTCTGAAGAAAACGCTCTGATGCTTTTCTCGGTCCCATGGTGTGACTGCTCGAAGGCCCGTGCCCAATCCGGTATAGTTCGCGTATCGATTCCATTTTTGATTTGTTTGATGCAAATTAAACATTTCCGGAATTAAAACAATATGATAAAACTTTGTCTGCTGAAAACGTGTGTTTCATGGAAGTTTACATCACCATGCCGGGAGTGCCGTTATATTCAGGAAATTATTTAAAGTAAACTGAATTGGGGAACCGGTAGTGGCCAATGCAAAATGTACGGGTTTCTACCTTGAAACACAGCATATTCCCGATAGTCCTGATAAACCTGGGTTTCCTTCAGTATTGCTGAAAGTGGGGAAAGTTTATAAATCGGAAGCTGTTTATAAATTTTAGTAAGAAAAAATCCGGATCAATCCTTTACTTTCATAAACCTGAAAAGGTTGAGCATCCATTTCGGAAGCGGATGGTGTCCCCGTTTTCTGAAATCGATGTACCATCCGATCTTTTTCATCAGCGGGATTTTATGGGTTTCCACAAATTCGATCAGGGTTCCTTCAGGAGCCTGAAGGTAGGCAAAATTACCGGCAGCCTCACCCATATCGAATGTGTCCATGGCTTTTGCACTGTCAACAGTAAACGGAAATCCAAATTCTTTCACCTTTTCACGCAGCGCATCCATGCCGTTGATATCAAAACAAAGATGAATAAATCCGGGATCTCCCCAGATTCTTCCTTTAAAAATGTCCTGTGGTTCACGGTCGAGCACCTGCACAAGTTCAATTACCGAATGACCAAAAAACGGGCTGAAAGCGCCTGTTCTGGTATCGGAATGGCGTAACAATACGCGGCGGAATTTTTTGTTGCCACCCGGAACTCCTGCAAAGTCTTCAAATACGCCTGTTTTATCGTAAACAATTTTATCGTATTGCAAAATCTGCTGATAAACTGACAGGCTTTCGTCCATATTTTTCACCCCGATTACAACCCCGAAAATACCACCGCTCACAGCTTTGTCTTTCAGGTTAAAAACCCAGTTTTCGTGACGTACTTCCCACAGGTTATTATAAGTATCTTTCAGAAAAAAATGCTCATTCCCTGACGGATCTTTCCGGATGCCATCCTGCAGGTTTAGGCCTGAATCATTGAACTTTTCAAAAGCTTTTCTGATGTCGCGGGTTTTCAGGATGCCGATATTGATCCCAAGATCACCCAAATGAACGTCGAATCCGCAAGGCTCGGGTTCTTTCCCTTTGTGCTGCCAGATTTCAAATCCGCCGCCGCCCTGCATATTCAGGGCAAGAACTGCGTGACGTGCGCATGGTTTTCCTTCGGTATGGGCAAGCATCAGTTCGGCTACAGCTTCTTCTTCAAACATGCGGATATTCATCGAAAAATGGTTGCGATACCATTTCCATGCTTCGTTTAAGTTTTCAACGCCGACTCCTAATTGCTGTATCCCGTTTATTTTTACTGACATTTTGATTATTTCTTTAATTACCTAAATTTAAAAAAGGGTTACTGATTTTTGCAGCTAAATCAATCATGTGGGTTTTATTCTCGACGATAAATAATAATAAAGTCGCGGCAGGAATCTGCGGATATGTATCATTATCAATTCTTTTCCACCAACAAGAATTTCTTTTTTTTCCTTTTTTAAGCCGCGGCAAATAATCTGAGCCGCTTTATCAGGCGTAATCCCGGTATCTTGTCCTTCATCCATTTTTCCGTGAGTTGAACCATCTTTTGTAATTGCATTCAATGAAATGTTGGTTCTCACCCGACCTGGAATAAAAATAGAAACCTTAATGTTGGTAGGTTTATTTTCGGCCCGAAGACTTTCGAAAAAGCCATGCAGCGCATGTTTTGTAGCCGAATAGGAAGAGCGATACGGAAATCCGAATTTTCCGACAAGACTCGAAGTTACTGCAAGTTGTCCACCTCCATTTTTTATCATTTCGGGCAAAACCGCTTTGGCAAGTGCAATTGCCCCGAAAAAATTGATTTCAAAAATCTTCCGGTCAATAGACAGGGGAGTCTCACTCACCAGCGATCGTTGGCTGATTCCGGCAAACTGGTACAAACCATCTATTTTTAGCTTTTTATCCAAAACCGACCGGGCAGCTGCTTCCACCGACTTTTCATCTGCCAAATCCATGAGTACAACCAAGGTGGTGCAATTGTTTTTTTCACAGGCCGAAGCAACTTCCTTCAGCCCGGTTTCATTGATATCAGAAAGAATCAGATGGGTGTTTTCTTTCGACAGTTTCAGCGCTACTGCTTTGCCAATGCCCGATGAAGCGCCAGTTATCCAAATTGTTTTACCGTCGAAACGCATGATTTTTTTGTTTATGAGGTGCGAATATAACAGAATATTCAATCTTAAAATTTAAATCACAACAAAATCCTGCATCTGTGAAAATGCCGAAATTTTCGGATTTGAATTGGAAAGTTGGCCGGTCTTTTTTCTGCGGATTAAGCGCTTAGCTGTTGATCCGCCAAGCGCTTAATTTCAAAATCCTGTTTCTCAGGAAACATCAGGCTGAATAAAACCGCCATCGCAAAAGCAATCAGGTAACTGGCCAATCGTTCTGAAGTTCCGGTGGGTTCCAAAAGCCATGTTTTCCAGATCACTGCCGATAAAGTGCCGGTAATGAGGCTGGCAAACACCCCGGCGCGCGACATTTTTTTCCAGAACAGGAGCAAAACAACAGCCGGTCCGAATGATGCCCCAATACCGCTCCAGGCATACGAAACCAGACCATAAACCGTATCTTTCATGGTAATTGCCAGAACAAACCCTACGACTCCTACACCAAGTGTCAGCATTTTGTTGAGAAAAAGCAATCGTTTTTCCACCATCTTCTTTTCTGCCAATTGAAGGTATAAATCTTCGGTCATCGACGATGAAACTACCATCAATTGCGACGAAGCGGTTGACATCATGGCCGAAACTGCTCCCGATAAAAGAATCCCTGCCAGAATTGGATGCATGAGAGTTACCACCATAACCGGCATAATTTTTTCGGCATCGGTAGTGACAATAGCTGCAGCTTCACCCAATGCTCCGGCCTGAACCAATTTGTAACCGATAATTCCAATCATAAATGCGCCGATATAAGCCAACAAAGTCCAAAGAATAGCCACACCCCGGCTTTGGCGGGTTTCCTGAATGCTACGCATGGCCATCATCCGAACCAGTAATTGCGGCTGACCAGTATAACCAAAGGCCCAGCTCAAACCATTCAGAATCATCAGTCCGCCGGTGGCCTGATTTACAGTTTGTGCATTTAGCTGCACTGTGTAACTGGCTTCGGTAATGGTTTGTGCAATATCAATGTTATAGGAGGCAGCAATAATCAGCGCAATTATTGGCAAAACAACACAGGTGAAAACCATTAATATTGCCTGAAAAACATCGGTTGCCACAACCGTGATAAAACCACCTAAAACTGTATAAACTGTAACAAGTCCTGAGCCGATTACCATTCCCCAAAATGGGTCGATATGAAATGTGTCGTTAAATATTTTGCCAGAACCACTGAATTGCGCCGCGATGTACATAATGAAAAAGAAAATGATGATGACTGACGACAGTACCCCAAAACTTTGGTTATTGCCAGGAAATTGTTTCGAAAACAACGCAGGTACGGTTAATGCTTTGGTTTTTGCTGCCAGTTTTTGTAAAGGTACTGCCAGAAAAATCCACAAAACAAGAATGCCTGAAACACACCCGATGGCTACCCAGATTGCTGCCATTCCCTCTGAATAGGCAAGCCCTGTTAAACCCAGCAACAGCCAAGCCGACTCGCCGGTTGCGCGTTCAGAAAGTGCCAGTGAAAACCCTGAAATCTTTTTCCCTCCCAGAATATAATCGTTGTTGGTTTTTGAGCGACGTGCCGAATAAACCACAATCCCGATAAGCATTAAAATGTAAACGATGAATACAGAAATCATTAAAGTTTGATTTTTAGTTCGCTTAAAGATAAAACCTGAATTCGGTTTTACAAGTGTTGAGCGGATGGCATCGCTTCCGGCGATGCCATCCGCTTTGTATTAATTGATTGCAGTGCTGATTTTGGTGTTGCTTTCAGAAAATTGCATCACCCTTTCTCCGGAATTTTACTCAGGGCATATTCTGCCAGCGCGGTTATGGTAAAACTTGGATTTACGCCCAGATTTCCCTGGATAACAGAACCATCGAGAACATACATTTGCGGATAACCGTGCACCTGAAAATCGGGCCCGATTACTCCGGTTTTCTTTGTTGAACCCATTGGAATACCGCCCAGGATATGCGCGGTTGATGGTATGTTCAGCAATATTTCGGCAGTGGAATTTTGCGGTCGGGCGTTTACTTTTTTGGCGTACCTGTGCATTACTTCCTGACCAACAGGAATATAAGCCTGTACTTTGTCGTTGCCATTATTTTTAAGTGTGATTCGTTTATTGAATGGCCATTTTTTCAATACAAAATTCATTTTTGTGTCAACCGACTGCATCACCAGAAAAACAACAGTGTTCTCCGACCAGTGGCGGTTAAACAACATCCTGAAAAACAAAACCGGGTGAGTTGCC
Organism: Draconibacterium orientale; assembly: GCA_020726265.1. GTDB lineage: Bacteria > Bacteroidota > Bacteroidia > Bacteroidales > Prolixibacteraceae > Draconibacterium > Draconibacterium orientale_A. Next base: position 4,119 of record DYSZ01000140.1, on the reverse strand, counting down.
ATTTTTACGATAAACTGAAATATCCGGGTTCCGGTGGTTCCCGGTTTATCAGTGGCAATGGTGAGTAAAGTGCGCATAAGATTTGATTTGTCAGGGTATTTCACAATCTCTACTGAGGTATTTTCATCGGGTTTGAAAATGGAGCTGATGGCGATGCCATTGTTCAGCTTGCGGTCGGCAAAGGTTGCTATGCAAAGCGTTTCGGAGTTAGTGCGTACGTTTTTGCCAACTGTTTCCGACAAATCGGGTAAAGTTTTATAAACCAGTTTCTGGTTGAGTAAAAGCTGAACAGTGCCTAGCACACCACCCGCAATCACCAGTCCTTTTGCTTTAAAAACCTGTTTGTTTTTCGATATGATTCCGCCTGTTTTTTGCGTGTGTACAAAGTACTCACCGTTCTGATATTCAATTTTCCAGACTTCAGTTTCGGGTAAAATCTGTATACTTTTTTTTTCGGCAAACCAGAGGTAGTTTTTATCAAGGGTGTTTTTTGCATTTTCCCTGCAGCCAACCATGCACCCTGCACAGTTAGTACATGGTTTCCGCAGTGGCCCTTCACCACCGAAATATGGGTCGCGTGGCGTTTCGTCATCGTTAAAATATATGGCAACCTGCACATTGTCGAACGAATCAGCCTTTCCCATTTCGCTGGACACTTCACGAAGAATGTGGTCTTCGGTATTCAACTTTTCGAATTTTGTACGACCCAGCATAAACGCAGCCTTGTCGTAAAATGGATTCAAAACATTTTTCCAGTCGGCGAAATTCCCCCACTGTTTATTGGTGAAAAACCCATCGAGCGGGTACATCAGTGTGTTAGCATACACAAGGCTGCCGCCGCCAACGCCGGTGCCACTCAAAATAAAGGCATGTTTAAAAAGATTGAGTTTCTGAAACCCAAAAAATCCGGCCTTTGGCAGCCATAAATATTTCTTAATATTCCAGTTAGTTTTCGGAAAATCTTCTGTTCTCCAGCGTTTCCCTTTTTCAATGGTAAGCACCGAATAGCCTTTCTCTACTAACCGCAACGACGAAACACTTCCGCCAAACCCTGATCCAATTACGATAAAATCGTAAGTTTTAGAATTTACCATTTACTATTTATGCCCCATACATTAAAATTCACTTACCCATTCACTCACTTACCCATTCACTCACTTACCCAATCACTCACTTACCCAATCACTCACTTACCCATTCACTCAATTACTTTTTCTTTGATTTCCTCCGGTTTTCCTGTCAGTCTCACTTCAAACTTCACGGCCGGTTCATTCCCTTTTTTAGAAAAATCACAATCAAAAGCAATGGAGTGATTTCCACTTCCTGACATCAGTTTTGATTCGTCAACAGGAAACTCTTTAATTTGTTGAAGTTGATTATTGAAAACTTCAGCATTTGGACCACCTGAATAACGAACCGATTCCCCTGTTTTCAAAGTAACCGGAATTTTCAATTCGCAGCAGTTATCGAATTCAACCCGGATTGATGCAATTGTTGCATCCTGCGCTGTAATGATAAAACTAACATTTGAATTTACTTCCTTTGTTTCAAACTTAAATGTTGAAAACGTTGGTTCACCGGGCTGTTTTACCTTGTCTTCGTGTTTGAATTTATAGGAATAAATCTGGCTGAAAATCCAACTGTTTTCACCGGTTGTTTCAAGGTGAAATTCATTATTGATATCTTTCATTTTTTCCTTTTGTTCCACTGTGAAAACATTGCTCATACGGGCTTTTTCCCACTCGCAAATCAATTTCAGAATTTCACGAGCCTGACCGTTGGTTTCTAATTGTCTGTCGCCGGTAACAAAAGCATAACCGGCGTCGAAAGCTGCCGATCGGGCGAGCATCCATTCAATATCTTCAACGGGTGTGTTTTCGCGCATACTAAACCAACCCAACATCCCGGGCATCAGGTTGCGCTGAAAATAAGCCTGGTTTTTAAGCCTGTATTCGGTCTGACTTTCACGAAAACCTGCATACCAGGGTTCGCCCCAGTTCATACGCGAGTAGATATGCCAGAAATAGTGTGTGGTTCGGCTGGCATCGATGATGGTGTGTTTTTTTACCTTTTCTGAAAGCTGATTCCACCAGGTGGTGGTAAATAGAATTTCGCCATAATTGCCCATGCCGGCAGAACGGTTGCCCTCGATACCGTCAAACGAAATCTGTCGCAGGCCACAGTAATTGTACAATTCAGCTATTCTTTCAGCAATTTCGATACTAAGTTGCGGGTCAGACAAAAAAACTTTATACCCGTGGTCGGCGAGTTTGCCGATGCTTTCGCCCCGATTATGAGCGGCTGGTTTTGTTCCACAGGCTCCACGTTCGCAATTGGTCAGAATCCACGGGTCAGTTTTCGAAACTGATTCGTAACGAATCAGTTCTTCGCCAATCATTACTGTGTGCAGGTTGTTGTTTTCGTATTGGTTAAAAAAATCGGGCGATTCAACTTCGATTTCAGTTTGATTTGCATCGATATTTTTTGCAATAACCGAGCTGCCGACTTTTGCCAGCCGGGTATCGGGCACGGGGGTTACATACGGGTCGTTGGTGGTAATAAAGTTGGAAAGTGTGTGCACCCCAACATGGATTCCCTCTTTTTCTGCTTTTTCAATACACATTTTAAGTCCGTCCCAACCGTTTGGAAAAGCAACCGGATTGAGTTCAAAATGCCCCCAGTTTTTAAACGGGCCCGAGTGGTACAAATAACGCAATCCGGCCTTTTTTGTATAAGCAATAGCCTTGTCGATGTTTGCTTCACTGAAATCGTAAATGAGATAAGCCGCCGAAGCAGATTTTGCCTGCTTTCCCCAAACCCCGTTGATGGTTGGGTGAGGAAGTTCTTCCCCGGTTTCGATTTTACCGATTGTTTCCAGCGCCATTTCTGCAGGACAGCCAAACAGCGCAATTTTCGAACCGATGATGCCACCATCGTCAAAAACAGGTGAAACATATTTTTTATGACTAAGGTTTTCGATGGTTCTTTCTTTATTCCGGTTCCGACAATAGCATTGCAGCGTGCTCCCGAATTTCTCAGGTTTTGCGGCTTCAACCCTGTACAAAGTTTCACGTTTGTTGGCCTCGCTCAAATCGGAATAATCTTCCTGCTCAAAAATATCGAATTGGGGAGTGCAGTCGTTGTCAGTCCATGGATAGCCACCCAACGTTTTTGGGTTCAGCGCCTGAATTCCAATGGCAAAACCAGAATCGCGCACCACTCCCACGGTTTCGCCGATAATCTTCCCAATTGTGGTTGGGAAAGGCCCCCAAACAATCAGTTCCACTTTTTCATTGGTTGAAAATTCAATCAGTTCGAAAGTGACATAACCAGATTTTTCCTCCACCTTAATTTTGGCTGTCATTTGTTCGGGAAACTGAATTGTGATAATTCCGTTTTCAAGAGCTGCTGAAACCGGGAAAATCATTACTGAATCGATCCGGTACGAAAGCAACGGAGAGATGGTATCTGAGGCGAGGTATTCCTTTCCGTTTCTGATATCTTTCAGGCTGAAAATCGTTCCATCGCCTGAAATCCCGATTAAAAAATTATCTGTTTTGAACTCAGCAATATTCCTGGTTTTTGAACAGGAGGAAAGCAGGAAAACAGATAAAACAAATAGCACCGAAAGCTTTTTCATAAATGAAAGTTTAAAAAGTTGGTTTCTGTTTCAAACATAAAAAAATAATGGCGACGTCCGAAAAAACAAAGCTTTTATCCTGCCCTTCAGCTTGTAATTCTTAGATTTGCTTAAATCTAAAAATAACTGAATTTATGAACAGATTAATTGCCCTTTTATTTTTTGTAATGTTTGTAGTTCCGGTTTTCTCACAAACCGGAAAAGTGATTGAATCATTGAAGTTTGAAAGCAAACTGGTGGGTTACCCGGTTGAATATTCAGTTTATCTGCCAGCCGATTACGAAACCTCAATCCGAAGTTACCCGGTTTTGTATCTTTTGCACGGTTATTCCGACGATGAAACCGGCTGGATTCAGTTTGGAGAAGCCAATTCAGTGGCCGACAAAGCCATCGCTGCCGGCGATGCAACATCGTGCATTATAGTGATGCCCGATGGAAAAGTTACTTGGTACGCCAACAGTTTTGATGGCAAAGACCCG
>DYSZ01000139.1 GCA_020726265.1 Draconibacterium orientale | reverse complement strand
CAATTCACAAAAACCAAATACCAGTTACAATCTGTAAAAACCGGGAATATTTTTGCCGATGCTGGCTGGACACTTGATGCACCGGGCGAAACCACCCCAACTTTGGTACGCGCCATCTACGAAAAAAAACAACTCACTGTTGGCTCCGAATCGCTGGGTATTTACCGCTTTGCCGACTGGTTGCCGATAAGCAGAATGTTGCAGGGTTCTTCGGCTCCCATAACTTACAAAAGCGAAGGGCTGGCAAAAGAATTGGGGCTCAGTAATCTCTGGATTACTTTCAGCGGCTGGTGGCCCGAAAAAGGCGCACGGTTTAAAACCTGTTCGTTTAAAGAAACTGAATCTTATTCGGTTTGCGGACGAATGACCCCGGAAATGAACAAAATTCTTGTGGTAGCTTCGGCCGGAAATACTGCCCGCGCATTTGCGCAGGTTTGTTCCGACAACAATATTCCACTGCTACTCTGTGTTCCCGAGGATAATCTTGAATCGCTCTGGTTTGATACCCCGATTAACGACTGCGTGAAACTGATTTGCAGCAAAACCGGCAGCGACTATTTCGATGCCATTCATCTTTCGAATATCGTTGCCGGAATGGAAGGTTTTATGGCCGAAGGTGGCGCCAAAAACGTGGCTCGCCGCGATGGAATGGCTACAACCATGCTTTCCGCAACTATTACCATCGGACAAATTCCTGATTACTATTTTCAGGCTGTTGGCAGCGGAACCGGCGCCATTGCAGCCTGGGAAGCCAACCTTCGTTTGCTTGCCGATGGCCGCTTTGGAAACCATAAAATGAAACTGATGGTATCGCAGAACATTCCGTTTGTACCAATTCACGATGCCTGGAAAGCTGCGTCCCGCGCCATTCTTCCGTTCGACGATAATTCGGCCCGCCGGCAGGTGGAGGAGATGGATGCCAAAGTGCTTTCGAACCGAAGACCACCATACCCCATTTTTGGCGGACTTTTCGATGCCATGAGCGATGCAGGCGGCGATGTTTTATTAGCAACAAACGAACAAGCTCGGGCAGCAGCAAAACTTTTCCTCGAAACCGAAGGAAACGATATTCACCCTGCAGCAGCCGTGGCAACTGCCACATTAATAGAAGCAGCAAAAAACGGAACTGTAAATAAAGAAGCAATCATTATGCTGAATATTACCGGTGGTGGTGAACAAAGATTCAAGGACGAAAACGAACTGTTTTACCTGAAACCGGCTTTGGTTTTCGATTTGAATCCTGATGCTGAGTTGGTGAAAAAACAAGTAAGCACGCTTTTCTAAATTTTTCAACATCCGAAATAGCTGAATGCAGGTAAAATAAAGCTTGTACAAATAGATATAAACCGGATTTTTTGCGTTGTTTTATACATTAACTACATTACAATTAATCAATCTGACCATGAATAAAAATCATTTTTTACTATTGGTAGCAATGATTATTGCCATGGTTTCGTGTAAATACAAAGACTATTCGAAAGTCACATTTACCGAACCAAGCCCGGCGCCATGGGAAACGCAGGCAATTAATCAAATCAATAAGTTGGAGCCTCATGCTCATTTTATTCCTTATGCTACCATTGAACAGGCACGTACCGAAGACAAATGGCAGTCGCCTTTGTTGCAGTCGCTCAATGGAATTTGGAAATTTAACCTTGCTCAGAATCCATCGGAAAGACCATATTGGTTTTTTATGGACGATTTCGATACACGTGGCTGGAAAGAGATAAAAGTCCCTGCCAACTGGGAACTCGAAGGTTACGATTACCCTATTTATACGAATATCAAATATCCGCACAAAAGGACACCACCCAAAATTCAGGAAGATTATAATCCTGTGGGTTCGTACAAACGCACTTTCACCATCCCTGAAAACTGGAATGGAAAAGAAGTAGTTATGCACATTGGCGCAGCCAGTTCGATGGTGAATGTGTGGGTGAACGAAAAATATGTGGGTTACAGCGAAGACAGCAAAATACCTGCTGAATTCAACATCTCCCAATTCCTGAAAAAAGGTGAAAACTCGCTGGCTATAGAAATTTTCCGTTGGTGCGATGGTTCGTATCTCGAAGACCAGGATTTCTGGCGGATGAGCGGAATCACCCGCGATATTTATTTGGTTGCCCGCGCTGAACAACAGGTTCAGGATTTCAGGGTTATTGCCGGGTTGGATGAAACTTATACAAACGGAGTTTTCTCATTAAATATCAATGTTCTAAATGATGGTGAAAATGCAGCGGCAACAGTTGTTGAAGCTGTGTTGAATGACAACGGAAATCCTGTTCAGAATTTCACAAAAAACCTTGATGCCGGACAAAACAATGTGGTTTTTGAAGCTGCCTTGCCCAATGTAAAACTGTGGTCAGCCGAAATCCCGAATTTATATGAACTGGTTATTACTGTAAAAAATGGCGAAAATGTGGTGGAAGTGATTCGCCAGGATGTCGGTTTCCGCACTTCGGAAATCAAAAACGGTAACTTGCTCGTCAACGGGAAATATGTGTATCTGAAAGGTGCAAATATCCATGAACACCACGATAAAAATGGACATTATCAGGACAAGGAAACCATGCTTCTGGACATTAAACTGATGAAAGAGCACAACCTGAACGCAGTTCGTACTTCGCATTATCCGGAACCAGAACTGTGGTACGAACTCTGCAATAAATACGGTCTTTACCTCATCGACGAAGCCAACATCGAATCGCACGGTATGGGTTACGGAAAAGAGTCGCTCGCAAAAGACTCAACATGGATGGGAGCGCATTTGTACCGTACCAAAAATATGTTCCATCGGGATAAAAACCAGCCTTCCATCATTATCTGGTCGCTGGGAAATGAAGCCGGAAACGGCGTAAATTTTCTTGCAACTTACGATTACCTGAAATCAGCGGATTTGACCCGCCCGGTTCAGTACGAAAGAGCCGACCTTGACAGAAATACAGATATTTTCTGCCCGATGTATGCCCGGATGGAAAACATGGAAGAATATGCCAAAACCAATCCTATCAGGCCGCTGATTCAGTGTGAATATGCACACGCTATGGGAAACAGTGTTGGAAACCTGCAGGATTACTGGACCTTAATCGAAAAATATCCTGCATTACAGGGTGGTTTTATCTGGGACTGGGTTGACCAGGGTTTGGTAAAAACTGATTCAGTTGGCGAATGTTTCTGGGGATATGGCGGCGATTTTGGCCCCGACACAGTTCCGTCTGATGGCAATTTCTGTTGCAACGGTCTTGTCAGCCCCGACCGCTCGGTGAAACCGCAACTGCTTGAAGTAAAAAAGGTGTATCAGTACATTGGTTTCAAAACTGTTGACCTGAAAAAAGGTACAATCGAAATCAAAAATAAATACGCTTTCCTAAACCTTTCAACTTTCGATTTCAACTGGGAAATTGTTGGCGATGGGCAGGTGGTGAAAAACGGCTCTTTCAGCGATGTAAATCTTGAACCCGGCCAAACTTCGGTTGAACCTTTCGACAACAAATTTGAACCGGTTGCCGGAGTTGAATATTTTCTGAATGTAAAAGCAAAACTCAAAAACAACTGGAGTTTGCTCGAAGCCGGAACCGAACTGGCTGCCGAACAATTCGCTCTGCCGGTTTTTGTTGCTGTTCCAGTGGTAAATAAGGCTGAATTTGCAGCAGTGAATGTTCAGGACAATGAAAATTCGGTTACCATTTCGGGCGAAGGTTTTGCTGTTGCTTTTGATAAAAAAGCGGGTGTAATGACAAGCTTTAAAAAAGGTGATGCCGAGTTGCTGAAAAGCGGTCCGGTTCCGAACTTTTGGCGCGCGCCCACCGACAACGACTTTGGAAATGGTCTCAACCGCAGAAGCCGCGTTTGGCGCACTGCCGGTGAAACCCGCAAAGTTGCCGGTGTTGCAATTTCGCAGACAGCCAAAAATAAAGTCGAAGTGATATTTAAATTCGATTTGGTAAACGACAGCAATCGGGTAATTGCCAGTTACCAGTCGGGTTACACTGTTTTTGGCTCGGGCGATGTTTTGGTTGACAACAGTTTTAAAATGACAAAAGAAGACCTGCCTGAAATTGTGCGTATGGGAATGAACCTCGAAATGCCGCGTAAATACAACCAGTTTATTTACCTGGGCCGTGGTCCGCAGGAAAGTTATTGGGACCGCAAAACCGGCGCTTTTGTAGGTTTATACAAACAAACTGTTGCAGAACAATATTGGAAATATGTTCGCCCGCAGGAAAACGGCAACAAAACCGATGTGCGCTGGGCAGCAGTTACTGACACCAATGGAAACGGTTTGCTGTTTGTTGGGTTGCCGCTGCTCGAGGTAAGTGCACATCACAACGTGCTGGCTGATTTTGAATCAGAAATCCGCAGTTTTGATAATCAGCGCGATCAAACGTCGGCAATCAACCGTCACACCAACGATGTAAAACCACGCGACCTGACTTCGGTAAATATCGATTACAAACAGATGGGTGTTGGCGGCGACGACAGTTGGGGTGCACGCACCCACGACGAATACCGCTTAACCGGAAAAGAATACAAATATGCCTTCAGAATGAAAGCAATTGTCGCCGGCGAAAAACCGGAGGAATTGGCAAAACTGAAATTATAAGGTTTTATTTTAACCGCAGAGACGCGGAGGCGCAGAGTTTTTCTTTGCGTCTCCGCGTCTTGGCGAATTATAATTTTTGATTTCCGTTTTATGCTTTTACATTTGCCAAAATTTATGGTATGGAATTTCAAAATCTGGGTTACGCTGTTGCTTTGCTGGTTTTGCTGGCCATTGCGTTGGCAACCATTTCAAAACTTACCCGCGATTTACTTTTCGAGTTAAAATACATGCTGCCGGCTGTAATTTTTACCACAGCCATTCTTGTGATGATTAATACCCGGTTGACCGAATTACAGATTCTTGTTTTTAACCCCGTTTACCTCACCGGAACAAACTTTTTATCGTATCCACTTGAAGAGTGGTTGTTTTTGCCAGTAGTTTCACTGCTGTCGTTTACAGCCTACATTTTAGCAAAAAAACGGCTCACCAATTTCGAAAAACCAAATTTGTTTCTGGTTGTAAGTCTTGTAATTCTGTTGATTTCAGGATTGATAACCTGGTTTTCGAGGCAGAAATTATACACGTTTTCAATCTTTATGCTGCTCACCATTTATTTTGGGTACACAATTTTCCGAAACCGGTTTAAACATCATCTCACCAGTTTTTACCTTGGTTTTGCCATTGCAGTAATACCTTTTTTTGTACTGAAATCCATTCTTTTTTCGTTGCCGGCAATTATTCCCGACACCAACTTTATGCTGGGAATCAGCCTGATTAATATGCCAGTGGAAGAATTCGGGTATTTCTTTTTGTTGTTACTGATTAACACAACCATTTATGAGTATCTGCGCGAACGGCGTCTTTTTTAGCAGACTTAAATTTTAATAATATGAATTTTCTGTATTCAATCGCAATAGTTTTCTATGGGTATGCCCTTAATGTGGCAGCGCTTTTTAACGAAAAGGCAAAATTATTTGTTGCCGGCCGCAAAAACTGGAAGCAGAATCTGAAATCAAAAATCGACCCCGCTGCCAAATACATTTGGGTTCATTGCGCATCGCTGGGTGAATTTGAACAAGGCCGGCCCGTGATTGAGGCCATAAAAGAACAATTTCCAGCGTACAAAATTGTGTTAACTTTTTTCTCTCCTTCGGGTTACGAAATACGCAAAAACTACGCACTGGCCGATGTAATCTCTTATCTTCCACTCGACACAAAACAAAATGCACGCACTTTTATCAACCTTGTTAAACCGGAGAAAGTGTTTTTTGTAAAATACGAATACTGGAACAATTATATTACCGAACTGCACAACCGGAAAATCCCGCTTTACCTTGTTTCAGCAATTTTCAGAAGAGAACAGCCTTTTTTCAGTAATACCCCGTGGGGGAAATGGTATCTGAAAATGCTGATCAAAGTTGAACACCTGTTTGTACAAACAAAAGTTTCGGGCGAATTATTAGAATCGGTTGGGATAAAAAATTACACAGTTTCGGGCGACACACGCTTCGATCGTGTGGCCGCAATTGCAGCCGGAGCCAAAGTAATTCCGCTGATAGAAAAATTCAGAGGCAGCGCGTTGCTGGTAGTGGCCGGCAGTACCTGGAAACCCGATGAAGAATTGTTGGCAACATTTATCAACCAAAGCAGCGGCATCAAATTTATTATTGCACCACACGAAGTTTCAGCAGCCAATGTGAGCCGGATTAAACAGTCGATAATAAAACCTGTAATTGAATACAGCAAAGTACAGGAATCGGAAATTGCCGGTTTTGATGTACTGATTATCGATTCCATCGGATTGCTTTCGTCGTTGTACCGATATGGAAACATCGCATACATTGGTGGTGGATTCGGTGTAGGTATTCACAATATTCTCGAAGCAGCCACTTTTGGATTACCTGTGGTTTTCGGGCCGAATAACAAAAAGTTCAAAGAAGCCGTTGACCTGATTGATGAAGGGGGTGCATTCAAAATAGACTGTCAGACAAGCGTGAATATCGTTTTACACAAACTTACAGAAGACGAAACCCACCGCAGGAAAGCAGCCGAAATCAGTAAAGATTATGTAGCAAAAAATGTGGGATCAACAGCAGTTATCATAAAAAAAGTTTTCAACATTCATCACTAAAAAAGATGATTCAGGTCATCCTTTTTTTATCAACAAGCAGCAGCCCGAAACCCTTGAAGATAAAGAGATACATCGATTCGCCGCTGTGAATAAAGTTTTTCTTTTTGTCAACTTTTTTGCGATAACAAAAGCTTTAAAAGCTCATTATCAGCTCACTAACAATTGGAAGTTGATAACTTTCGGCTTTTATAACAAAATAAGTCTTCCAAAATTTAGCATTGTGTTTTATCTTGCGTCACACAAATTAGAAGGAAAGAACGTTTTAAAATCTCTGAAAAATTCTTTAAATAACTTAACAAAAATGGCAATTAGCGAAGTATCTGAAAAGGTTGCAGCAGGCAAAAAAATCTACTCACAGGAAGAAGCTGTTAAAGCTTCATTGAAATATTTTAAAGGCGACGACCTGGCTGCAAGGGTTTGGGTGAACAAGTATGCCCTGAAAGATTCGTTCGGCAATATTTTCGAAGTTAGCCCCGATGACATGCATCACAGGCTGGCACACGAAATCGCACGAATTGAAAACCGTTATCCGAATCCCCTCACCGAAGAGGAGATTTACCATGTTCTAAAAGATTTTAAATACATTGTTCCGCAGGGTGGACCAATGACCGGTATTGGCAACGATTATCAGGTTGCGTCACTATCAAACTGTTTTGTGGTTGGCAATGACGGCGATTCAGATTCTTATGGCGGAATTATGAAAATCGACCAGGAACAGGTTCAACTGATGAAACGCCGTGGCGGTGTTGGACACGATTTGTCGCACATCCGCCCGAAAGGCTCGCCGGTGAAAAACTCGGCGCTCACATCAACCGGGATTGTTCCTTTCATGGAAAGATATTCAAATTCGACACGCGAAGTGGCACAGGACGGACGCCGCGGTGCGCTCATGCTTTCAGTTTCGGTTAAACATCCTGATTCTGAAACCTTTATCGACGCCAAACTCGAACAGGGAAAAGTTACCGGCGCCAATGTTTCGGTAAAACTGCAGGACGATTTTATGCAGGCAGTCGAAGCCGGAACATCTTACGTTCAGCAATACCCCATCGATGCTAAAAACCCGATATACACAAAAGAAATTGTGGCTAACGATTTATGGTCGAAAATTGTTCGTAACGCATGGAAATCGGCCGAACCGGGTATTTTGTTCTGGGATAATATCATTAAGGAATCAATTCCGGATTGTTATGCCGATTTGGGTTACCGCACAGTTTCAACAAATCCGTGTGGCGAAATTCCGCTTTGTCCTTATGATAGCTGTCGTTTGCTCGCTATCAACCTCTATTCGTATGTCGAAAATCCGTTTACAAAACAGGCCAGATTCAATTTCGAGTTGTTTAAAGAACACGTTCATTATGCACAGCGCATTATGGACGATATCATCGATCTTGAACTCGAAAAAATAGATGCCATTCTTGATAAAATTAACGCAGACCCCGAAGACGAACATATCAAATATGTTGAGAAAAATCTGTGGGAAAACATCAAACGCAAAGCCAACGAAGGCCGCCGTACCGGAATCGGAATTACTGCCGAAGGCGACATGCTTGCTGCATTAGGCCTGCGCTACGGGAGTGAAGATGCCACCGATTTCTCTGAAGAAATTCACAAAACAACTGCGCTTGAAGCTTACCGCTCGTCGGTTTACCTTGCCAAAGACCGTGGTGCATTTAAAATTTATAGCACCGAGCGCGAAAAGCACAACCCGATGATCAACCGCATTAAAAATGCCGATCCTGAGTTGTACGAAAAAATGGCAAAATATGGCCGCAGGAATATCGCACTGTTAACCATTGCACCTACCGGCACCACCAGTTTGATGACGCAAACCACCTCGGGTATTGAACCCGTATTTTTACCCGTGTACAAACGCCGCCGGAAAGTAAACCCGGGCGACAAAGACGTAAGAGTTGATTTTACCGACGAAAGTGGCGACACGTGGGAAGAATACATTGTTTTCCACCATAAATTCAAAACATGGATGGAAGCCAATGGTTACGAAACCAACCGCGACTACTCACAGGGTGACCTGAATGAACTGGTGAAAAAATCGCCTTACTACAAAGCCACTTCGAATGATGTTGACTGGCTGGCAAAAGTGCGGATGCAGGGCCGGATTCAGAAATGGGTGGACCATTCCATCAGCGTTACCATTAACCTGCCATCGGAAGTAAAGGAAGAACTGGTTGGCGAATTATTTATGGAAGCCTGGAAAAGCGGTTGCAAAGGCGTAACTGTGTATCGCGACGGCTCACGCTCGGGTGTGCTTATCTCGAACGACGAACCAAAAGACAAGAAAAAAGGCAGCGGATTCCCTACAAAACGACCTGAAAAACTGGAAGCCGACGTGGTTCGATTCCAGAACAACAAAGACAAATGGATTGCTTTTGTGGGTTTGATTGACGGAAGACCTTACGAAATTTTTACAGGTTTCTCCGACGACGAAGACGGGATATTACTTCCCCGTTCAATTTCCGGAGGTTATATCATTAAAAACTGGGAAGACGAAGAAATTTCGCGTTACGATTTTCAGTACATCAATTCGCGGGGTTACAAAACCACCATCGAAGGGCTGTCGCATAAGTTTAACCCTGTGTACTGGAACTACGCCAAATTGATTTCGGGAACTTTGCGCCACGGAATGCCCATCCACAAAGTAGTTGACCTGGTTACAAGTCTGCAGTTGGACAACGAAACCATTAACTCGTGGAAAGCCGGCGTGGCAAGGGCTTTGAAAAAATATATTCCGGACGGAACTTTGGCCGAAGATGCCAAATGCGGCGAATGTGGCTCAGACCAAGTGATTTATCAGGAAGGTTGCCTCACCTGTCTTTCCTGCGGCTCGTCGAAATGCGGATGATATAACTGGTACATTAGTATAAAAAAACTTCAGAAAGTAAATTTTTAGTTACAACTCAGCAGTATTTAACTTTTGATCAGCCAGGCACGATAGAGCATCA
>DYSZ01000138.1 GCA_020726265.1 Draconibacterium orientale | reverse complement strand
TGCAAAGCTATACAACGCTAATCCTTCCAAAAGATGGTTGCGCTGGGGTGGATACCTTCAAAACAGTCTTTTAGTTTATCTTTTTGCAAAAAAAGCATTTCAATAGTATTTTGAAAAAAAGCCATCCGCTGCTAAACGAATGGCTTTTGTAACAAAACCGAATTGATTTAAATATGCATCTGTCAAACAGATACTAATGTCAATTATATGTTTAGTTTTTCATCAGCACGTTTTGTTACTTTACTACCAATTAAAGCGTAAAATAACAAGTATGCCAAACCTCCAAACATTACCCAATAACTTGGGATAAAACCGGCAACATCGGCAATCCGGTTTTGAAGTAAAGGTAAAAGTCCTCCTCCACAAACCATTACCATAAAGATACCTGAAGCAGCGGCTAAATATTTGCCCAGACCTTCAACAGCAAGGTTGAAAATACCACCCCACATAATTGAAGTACACAAACCTACTAACACCAAAAACATAGCGTTAATTGGCACTTTAGTCAAACCAAATGAAAGCATTCCTGTGGCAGTTCTTTGCATTACAGGTATTTCGACCATTGTTGAGGTTGGGAAGAATATTGCTGCCAGAACCAATACCAATCCAATAAATGAAGCAACAGATAACATTGCTTTACTTGAAACTTTACCTCCAATTGATACACCTATTAACCTGCCCACTAACATAAGTAACCAGTATGTACCGGCAACAAATCCTGCTACAGTGGGACCAATTTCAGGAACGTCGGAAAGCCAGAATATCATAGTTCCGGGAACCCCAACTTCAACACCTACATAAACAAAAATACCAACAGCCCCTAAAATAAAATGACGGAATTTCATTGCCCCTGACATTAAATCTTTCAAAGGTTCCTTAGCATATTCAATACTCGGCTCAGGAATTTTAACGCCAAGCAGAACAAAGAAAACAAGCGCAAAGATCCCCATTGCAATGTACATTACCGGAAATATATCGGTAATTTGTGCTTTGGCTGCTTCTCCAATTAAGATACCTACAAATGCGGGAGTAATTGTTGCCATAACCGAATTGAAAGAACCTCCAACCTGGATTAACTGATTACCTTTGTTTCCACCACCACCTAAGGTATTCAGCATTGGATTTACAACTGTATTTAACAATGTCATTGAAAAACCTGCTACAAATGCTCCTAAAAGATAAACGGCAAATGCACTTTCCTGACTAACATGACCAGAAAAAAACTGAATTCCTACGCCAACAAATCCAACTCCAATTGCTATTAGTGCAGTCTTTTTATATCCAATTCTTTGTAGAAGAAGACCTCCGGGAATCCCCATAACTGCGTATGCAATAAAGTTTGCAGCGTTACCTAACATCCCCAGAAAGTTACTAACTCCAAACTGAGATTTTAACACAACACCCATTGGGGCGGCCAGGTTTGTAACAAATGCGATCATACCAAAGAGTAAGATCATCATGAATATTGGCACTACATAACTCTTTTTTTGATTCATAATTAATAGATTTTAAATAGTTTATTTATTAAAATTTGATTTTACAAACACTCAATAATTTCTAAAGAAAATTGCTTATGGTTTAATTCAGCTGCATGTAAAAATATAAAATAAATGATTCAAAAACTGCTTTTTAAAGCCGATGCCAGATTCTTTGAAATATCAGGTTATTTCAGGTATTTACAAAATCAGCTTAATTGCTCCTTTAGCCCTGATAAACAGCTTGTGACATTTTCCTTCGCCATAAACATGTTCAAGTGTTTTTACATACTCTGCAAGTTTTTCCTGCGGAACAAATGCCTGAATTGTACCTCCAAAGCCACCACCATGAACGCGCCACGCACCCGAACCTTTCAACACCATTTCGCTTAATGCAAGTGCAAGCGAAACAACCTGCTCATCTTTATGTACCACATCAAAAATATTCTGGTTGTACATGTACGAGCTGTAGCCCGATTCAACAACCATTTTCAGAAAGGCCTGAAAATCATTATTCTCAAGTGCCGCCACCTGCTCAACAACGCGATGGTTATCGCCCTGAAAATGGTAGGCTCGCAAAATTGCCCTGTCGCCTGTTTTTTCACGAATTGCAGGAATTTTTTCAACAATTTGTTCCAGTGTTACTTCTCTCAAAACTTTTGCGCCTAATTGTGCAGCCACCGATTTCATCTCGGTTGGCAACGACGCATATTCAGCCTGTGAAGCAGCATCGTCGTGACCTCCGCCAACATCTGTAATCACCAGCGAAAATCCGGTTGAAACAAAATCAAAATCAACTTCTTTTACAATGGGGTTGGCAGGGTCTTTAAAATCGATGGTTATCAAACCACCAACCGAACAAGCTGTTTGATCCATCAGTCCGCACGGTTTTCCAAAATAGTTATTTTCGCTCCACTGACCAATAATTGCATTTTCAACTGCACTCATTTTTCCATCGTTGAAAAGCTCGTTAAAAATGGCACCGATTAAAACTTCGAATGATGCCGAAGAACTTAATCCTGAACCCTTTGGAACCCGGCCATCGATACAGGCGTTGAAACCACCCACACTGTAACCGTTTTGTTTCATTTTGGCAGCAATACCTTTCACCAGCGAAACCGAAGTAAAAAACTCAGATTCTTTGGGTTGAAAATCGGTAAGTTCAACCTGAAACTCAGGATAACCAGCCGATTTGATGCGAATAGTATTTGTTCCGTTTTTGCCAGCAACTGCAATGTTATCGAGGTTAACCGCACCGGCCAGCACACGACCATAATTATGATCTGTATGGTTTCCACCTATTTCGGTGCGTCCTGGTGAACTGAACAACTCCACATCATCGATTCCAAAAGTCATTGTAAAATCACTCATCAGGGTTGCATATCTTTCTGCTTCCGATTTTAACACAACCGCATCATTACCATACAATTCCTGAAACAACAGATTTTTCCCGCCATTAATTTTTTCAATCAAACTATTAATTTTCGCCATAATCTTTTTATTGGTTTAATTTTTTTATCACTCAATCAGGTATTAATTGATGTCAATATTTAAACATCATTAACCGGTAGGTACCAGTAGGTACAAATATCGTTTTTAAATTTCCAGTCCGACCGACAACTGTTAGAAAAATCCACATTTTAAAGGCTGTGTCTAACAATCAGTTTAGCAGGATTCCTCACTTGGCTGGTATTTCTGGTTAACACCATATCAGCCAAAGTTTTGCCCATTTCTGTAAAATCAGTCGAGATTGTTGTTATTCCACCTGCAACCACCTCTTTCAGCATGGTATCGTTAAACGAAACAATTCCAAACTTTTTACCCAGTTTGAATTTATATTCCTTTGCCTTTTTCACCATTTCAACCATATCGCGGTCCGATGTAAAAAAGTAAGCCTCATACAATTCGGGGCGCAGACCTTCCGCCGATTTAACCACCTGATAGTTGATATTGTGCTGGATACAGAAACGTTCGAACCCTTTCACCCGTTCCTGTGGTTCTTTGGCACCCTGATTCACAAAAATCAGTTTTCGGTATTTTTTTAAAAGCTCATACCCTTCGGTAAGCGCTTCGTAAAAGTCGTTTTCAAAATCCTGGTAAACCGCCGGGTATATTTTGAGGTCAGGTTTTAAGCGGTCGAGAATAAAAACACGTTCACGAGGTATCTTCGAAATCAGAATATTGCTGTTTTCGAACGTAGCGGGCATAATTACATAGGATGTAAAATTACCAATACTATCGTTTATCAGATTTTTAAACACCTTGTAATTAAAATGATGGAAGTAAATATCAACATTTGCCTTGCCTTTCAGATTCAATAAAAGCGAGTTGTACAAATCTTCCTTAAAAGTGTTCAGTTCATCAAAAAGTACAAAAATATTTTCCTCCGGTTGGATTTCGGTGGTTAAAATATAATAGCCTTTGCCAGGTTGACTGTGCAGGATTTTTTTTGTTTTAAGTTCGCTGAAAGCCAGCATCACCGTGTCGCGGCTTAATCCATAATCAGCACAAATCTGGTTAATTGAAGGCACCTTATCCCCTTTTTTCAAAGTTTTCCGTTCGATACCCAGCAGCACCGAATTGATAATCTGCCGATATTTTGGTAACGACGATTTAGGATCGATTTGAATGATTTGTTTAGTCATCTCAGTTGAATGAATTGCAAAAATAACAATATATCAATAGGTAGTTTCATGTTTAAAAACACTACCAGTTCCTACCAGTACTATTTACATTTTTTGCATTTTTGAAGTTTTTAGAAAATTATACATACAAACTGATATGAAAATTGAAAAACAACCTTTCGGCAAATTAAACGACGGCAGCGAAGTATTACTATTTACACTCACTAATAATGTTGTAACAGTTAAAATCACCAACTACGGCGCAATAATCACAGCAATTGAGATGCCTGATAAAGAAAGTAAGAGTGAAAATGTGGTTTGTGGGTTCAACAAGCTTGAAACCTATCTGAGCGACGAATACCTAAGTAGCTATCCCTATTTCGGGTCAATAATCGGACGTTTTGGAAACCGGATCGACAAAGGCCATCTTGAAATTGAAGGGAAAATGTACCAAATGGCAATAAATAATGGGCACAATCATCTGCATGGAGGAAAAACAGGATTCGACAAAAGATTGTTCACAGCAGAAATGTTTGAAAACGAAAACACCGTTGAATTGAAACTAACATACCTGAGTGCAGATGGCGAGGAAAACTACCCTGGAAATCTCATTGTTAACTGTATTTACAAGCTGAACAGCAAAAATGAGCTGGGAATTGAATACCATGCCGAAACTGATAAAACAACAGTGGTGAACCTAACCAACCACACTTATTTTAATCTCACTGCAGGCAAAGAAGACATATTGAATCATGAAATGTTTTTAACAGCCGCGCAGATTACAGAAATGACCGACCAAATACCAACCGGGAAAATTGTTGCAGTGGCCGGAACTCCGTTCGATTTTACAACTCCGCAAAAAATCAATCATAAAATCGACAAAATGCCAATGGGTTACGACGACAATTTTGTACTTGGCAACGAAACCGGCGAACTGAAATATACAGGCTACATTAGCGAAGCAGCCAGTGGCCGTAAAGTTGAGGTTTATACCACCCAGCCCGGAATGCAGGTTTACACAGGCTACTGGAATCCGGAACTTGTGATTGATGGCCAAAAGAAATTCGGGCGCTTTTCGGGCATTGCACTCGAAACACAACACTACCCCGATTCGGTGAACCAGCCCAGCTTCCCAACCACCCTGCTGAAACCTGGAGAAAAATACTACCAGAAAACCATCTACAAGTTTGTAACTGAGTAAAAAAAAAACATTTCCGTGCTTTTTGATTTTTAAGTACATACAATCTGATATTCAATTGATTAAACCACCACAAAAACGACACAGTTCCGCTACTGATATACTCAATTGTATAGCTGGGTTTGCTTATTCCTATTTTTTTTTACTTTTAAAAAATCTAATAAATCAATAATATGAAAACGATAATCGAACTTTTTGAAACAGCAGTTGCAAAATATCCCTACAATATCTATCTGTGGGAAAAGAAAAATGGCGAATACAAGGGCACAACTTACACCGAAACGCGCCAGCAAGTAATTTATTTAGCTGCCGGACTGGTGGATTTGGGTTTTAAAAAAGGTGATCGCGCTGCCCTGTTATCCGATGGAAGAAACGACTGGATTATCAGCGAACTTGGGATTATTTATGCAGGTGGAATCAATGTCCCGCTTTCAATCAGGCTTGAAAACAACGAAGTTGCCTTCAGGCTGAAACATAGCGGAACCTCCATTATTTTTGTCTCAAAACAGCAAGCCTCAAAAATCGATGAAATCAGAAATGAGTTACCAGAGCTGAAGTATGTGATTTATATCGATGGAAAAGAAAACCCTGGCCCGCAGGATTTAATTTATGCCGACCTGATTCGCCACGGTAAAGAACTCCGTGAAACAAACGCTGGCGGATTTGATGAAATATGGAAACAGATTCAACCCAATGATGTGGTAAACATTTCATACACATCCGGAACTACTGCCGATCCAAAAGGGATTATGCTCACACAATTGAATTATGCAGCAAATGTAATCCAGTCGAACGGGCTGCTTGAATTACAAACGCATTGGAAAACACTCGCAATTTTACCCTGGGATCACGCATTTGCGCACACCACCTGTTTGTATGTTTTTATGTACAAAGGTGCCAGTGTCGCTTCAGTCGAAATAGGCAACACTCCCCTCGAAACATTAAAAAATATACCAAAAAATATCAAAGAAATCCAGCCTACACTGATGATGAGCGTTCCGGCCTATTCAAAAGCTTTCAGAAAAAATATTGAAGCCGGAATCAAAGCCAAAGGCGAAACAACAAACAAACTTTTTCAGTTTGCAATGAAAGTTGCCTACAATTACAATGGCAACGGATTTAATAAAGGAAGAGGGCTCCGATTTTTACTGAAACCGCTTGTACTTATTTTTGATAAAATACTTTTCAGTAAAATCAGAGATGGATTTGGAGGCAAACTTGAATTTTTTATCGGCGGTGGCGCGTTGCTCGATTCCGATTTACAGCGCTTTTTCTATGCCATCGGAATGCCAATTTGCCAGGGCTACGGATTAACCGAAGCATCGCCTGTAATATCTTCAAATACACCCGACTGTATTAAGTTTGGTTCATCGGGGAAACCGGTAAAAATGATGGAAATAAAAATTCTGGATGCTGATGGAAATGAGTTGAAACAAGGTGATAAAGGCGAGATCTGCATCAAAGGCGACAATGTAATGCTTGGGTACTGGAACAATCCCGTAGCTACAGCAAATACCATTGTCGATAACTGGCTGCACACCGGCGATATGGGATTTATTGACAATGACGGATTTCTCATTGTACTCGGACGTTTTAAAAGCTTACTCATCGGGAATGATGGCGAAAAATACAGTCCTGAAGGTATTGAGGAAGCGATGATAGAATTGTATCCATCCATTCAGCAGGTTATGCTGCATAACAATCAAGATACTTACACTGTGGGAATGATTGTTCCTGATATGGATGCCATCAATCGAGAGTTAAAAAGCCGCGGTATTGAAAAAGGTAGTGACTCAGCAGTAACCGAAGCATTGAAAATGATTCAGGACGACATAAACCAATTTAAAAAAGGAGGAAAACACGAGGGAATGTTCCCTGAAAGATGGCTTCCCACCACGGTAGCTGTGCTGCCTGAAGCATTTTCGGCTGAAAATAAAATGCTGAACGCTCAACTGAAAATGGTGCGCGGTAAAATTAACGAGCATTACGAAAAAGAACTGGATTTTTTATACACACCTCAGTCTAAATTAATTGAAAACCAGTTAAATATCGAAGCCATAAAAAAGTGGAATAAATAAACCAAGGAATAATAGCTATACAAGATTTCGGTTTTAACTCGAAAAAATACTATTTTTGTCGCTCCTTTTACCGGGGCTGATTGGTTTTGACAGCGGGTAGAAGAGGCAGGTAAGCATGCAGGTTTTGGTTGTTGACCTTTAAAATAATGACCGAAACAATAATTGGCGAAAATAACTACGCTCTTGCTGCGTAACCGAATTAAGTAAGTTACCTTTATTCCGAAACAAGGTTTTGGAACGAGACATCGCCCGGATGCTAATGCTTTGAAGCGGTCCGATCAGGCGGTGCAAGTAAATCGAAGCTAGTTTTAGCGAGGCTCTGGCGCTTTAACAAAAATAAAAGAGATAAGGTAAACATTGGTGGCCCTGATCCGGTGTTTATTCGAAAACCAAGTCTGGGGATAAGCATGTAGAAAGCTTGTGGCTTCCTCGTTTGGACGCGGGTTCGACTCCCGCCAGCTCCACGAAAACAAATTGCAAACAACTGAAAACGAATACTCTAACGGCATTCGTTTTTGTTTTTAGCTAGCATGTAGTCCACCCTAAAAAAATTAAATGATTTTATATGCGGTTCTTTTTGGCATAACAGGCAGGGCAAAGCCCACCTGCATTTTTGGCGTATGCGCCACATTCAATACATGTTGCCATGGATGGTTTTGTTCCTGAAAGGATGCTCCTCAGCAGAGCCTTTTTACGCTTAACCTGACTTTGTAAAACTAAAAATCACTTTCTGAATTTCAACTAAGAAAGTAAAAATTGTAGTCTAAAGAATGGGGAGTATTATACATCACGTTTCTGCCGGCTTTTTGTCTTTTAGCAATGATGTATAGGTATATTGCTCTTTAAACCATATAATCCTTCCTATTTCCCCTCCATATTTCCGATTTTTTCTTCCAGGCTCCGGATGGCATTCAGCACTGTCGCCATTTCCGGTTGCGGCTCTGGAAATTCCTTGCTGGTGTAAGCATAAAACCGCCATATCTCCAAAACATCATCTGCAGAAACAGAATAAGATTTATAGGCCGGATTGAGTGACTTCAGCACGATTGTGCCATCGACATTTATTGTAGTCATTTTAAATACAAAATCCTGCTGCCCTTTAAGGATAACTATGCAGGGGGTATCCGACTTGATGGCCGTCCAGTCTGGCACGTACTGCGCAATAATGTCGCTGCTTTCCGGCACGGGCAACATCGAATCGCCTGTTAATGGAAAAATTCGGAATGTTCCTTGTGCGGGCAGGTTAGGAAGCGAATATCTGGGCAGCGACGCAATGAATTCAGGGTCGTTATAACCCGCCATGTAGCCCGCTTTGGCTTTTACCGGAACATATTCAACGTTTTCGTTGTTCGAACGATCTACCGAAATGGCCAGCACCCGCAGGTTACCGCCCCTGATATACACATCATTACCAGCTTCCAGCTCCCGTATTTTTAGTTCGCCCAGTTTCGGGAGGTCAATTTTCAATAACGTGTCAATGCTGATTTTGAAAAATTCCGAAAAACTCAGGTAGTCTTCCGGCTGCGGTGATTTTGTATTGCCGGCCTCGATGGCCGCAAGTTTTGCACGGGTCAGTCCTAGCTGGGCTGCAAGCGATTCCTGGCTCAATTTCTTCCGATTACGAAGAAATTTGATGTTTCCGGAGAAAAAAATACGTTGCATTTCGATATTTGATTGTTATATTTAGAAACTAAATATTGTTATTAATCGTAACAAAAATAGAAATATTTTTTAATAATGAATGAGTTAGTCGAAAAAAAAGAAATCATCAGGAAGCTGAAAGAAAAAATTCTCTCGATGGAAGGATTCAGCTCCGGGGCAGATGGCCAACTGTTTGATTTTGGGCTGGAATCGATGAATGAAGCATTCCCCGGGGGGACTTTCCCGCTTGGGGCAATACACGAATTTGTCAGCCCTACGGAAACCTGCGCTGCTGCTGCAAACGGATTTCTGGCGGGTCTGCTAAGCACACTCATGAAACGGGAAGGGATTTGCCTTTGGGTAAGTGTGGGGCATAAGCTGTTTCCTCCTGCTCTTAAATTTTTCGGAATTGAACCCCATCGGGTCATCTTTGTCGATGTACGACGGGGAAAAGATGGCCTTTGGGTACTGGAGCAGGGCTTGAAATGCAATGCATTGGCAGCTGTTGTTGCCGAAATCAGCGACATTAGCTTTGCTGAATCGCGGCGACTGCAACTGGCTGTGGAAAACAGCAAAGTAACCTGTTTTCTGCACCGGCTGCACCCGCGAACCGAAAATACGCTGGCTTGCGTGTCGC
>DYSZ01000137.1:5037-9680 GCA_020726265.1 Draconibacterium orientale | reverse complement strand
GGAAGCAGCAATGGCAGCCGTGTATATTGATGTTTTACAGATTCCTGCGTTTCTTTGCCGCCAAACCGATATTCTGGTGGCTGCAGCCGAAACCGGGAAAGTTATCAATATCAAAAAAGGGCAGTTTTTATCGGCAGAAGCCATGCAATTTGCAGTTACAAAAGTGCGCGAAAGCGGGAACAATAACATTGTTTTAACCGAACGCGGCACCACTTTTGGCTACCAGGATTTGGTAATCGACTACCGGGGAATTCCAGAAATGCAGAAATTTGAAGTGCCTGTCGTACTCGATATTACGCATTCGCTGCAACAACCCAACCAGGCCAGCGGTGTAACCGGCGGTAAACCGGCATTGATAGAAACCGTTGCCCGTGCCGGAATTGCGGTGGGCGTTGATGGTATTTTTATCGAAACGCATCCCAATCCGGCAGCGGCAAAATCGGACGGTGCAAATATGTTGCGCCTTGATTTACTGGAAGGATTACTGGAGAAACTTGTAAGAATCAGGGAGGCAATCAAGGCGTAAAAAAGTAACTGAGTGAATGGGTAATTGAGTGATTGAGTAAAAAAAAAAGGAAAATGGCTGGGTTTGAAGATATATCAAAGGAAATAACCGCGTTAGTTTCGGAATGGGAAGGCAAATTGTTGTCGTTACCCGAAGAAATGATAACACAGCGCCGGAATTCGCAAAACCGGAACATAAAACAGATTGTTGGGCATTTGGTTGATTCGGCATCCAACAATACGCATCGGGTTGTGCATTTGCAGTACCGTGAGTTGCCATTGCGATTTCCCAATTATGCAACTTACGGTAATAACGACAGGTGGATTGCCATTCAGAATTATCACGAAGAAAACTGGGAAACCCTTGTGCAACACTGGAAATTCTCGATGTTACATTTTGCGCATGTCATTCAAAACATCAATCCCGAAATGTTGCAAAATGAGTGGTTGGCTGATGTAGGCGAAAAATTAACTTTAAAGAAAATGGTTGAAGGATTTGTGCCTCATTTTAAATTACATTTGGAGGAAGTTGAGAAATTATTGACGACTTTACACACTGAGTAAAATCATACATTTGTAAAAAAGTTAAAAAATGAAAATAATTGAATTAAAAGTCAATGATAATACAGCAGAAGCTATTTCGCGGATGGATAGTTTTGCAAAAGAACAATTATCGAAAAAACTGGATGACTTAATTTCGGGGAGATCAAGATTAATTCAAATCATTCAGGAAATTCAAAAAGAAACAGAAAGATCAGGATTGACCCAGAAAAAATTGAATAAAATTCTTAATGAAGTGTAATAAACATTGTAATTGATACTAATGTATTAATCAGTGCAATACTCATCAAAAACAGTATCTCCGATCAAGCTTTGGAAAAAGCGATTCAATCATACAGGATTCTTGCTTCTACTGAAACCTTTGCCGAATTGACAAACAAACTGCTGAACCCAAAATTCAACAAATATGTTGGAATTGAAAAAAGAATTCGCTTTCTACAGTTATTTGAAAGCATCGCCTTTTTTGTTGAGCCTAAACAATTTGTTGTTGATTGCAGAGATCCAAAAGATAATCGTTTTCTGGAATTGGCAATTGAAGGCAGCGCAAGTTTTATTATTTCCGGAGACAAAGATTTAATTGTTTTAAATCCCTACAGAAATATTCCAATTATAACACCTAAAGAATTTTTTGAAACAGATAAATATGAAAAACCGACGATCGTTTATTAAAAAAGCCGCAGCCGGCGCAGCCTTGGCTGGCTTACTTCCGGTAGCGCAACAGGCCAGTGCAGGCGAAGTGAAAATAACAGGTGCGTTAATTCACCATGTATTTTTCTGGCTGAAAGAACCCAAAAACGAGGCACACAAAAATCAACTGGTGAACGCGTTAAATGACTTACTGAAAGTTGAAACCATCAGAATGAGCCATATCGGATTTCCGGCCGGAACCGAAAGCCGCGATGTGGTTGACCATTCATACTCAGTATCGTACATGGTTTTGTTTGATAACCAGGCCGGACAAGATGCTTACCAGGTTCATCCGTTGCACCTGAAATTTGTGGAAGAAAACTCGCACTTGTGGAGCAAAGTTGTGGTTTACGATTCGGTTGACGTTTAATAAAAAAACAGGTAGGCCATTAAAATTGCGGCAGTGATTCCCACAAAATCGGCAATCAATCCACAAACTACGGCATACCTTGTATTTTTAATTCCAACCGAACCAAAATACACAGCCAGGATATAAAAAGTGGTGTCGGCTGAACCCTGTATTGTACAAACCGCCCGGCCAATAAACGAATCGGCTCCGTATTGTGTCATGGCATCCACCATCATTCCACGGGCGCCGCTTCCGCTGAGTGGTTTCATAAATGCTGTTGGTAAGGCTGGTGTAAAATCGGCATTGATACCAACTGTATTAAAAACCCATGTAAATCCTGAAACCATCCATTCCATCGCACCTGATTCGCGGAACACGCCAGTTGCCACCAAAATTGCTATCAGGTAAGGAATTATTTTAATGGCAGTTCCAAAACCCTCTTTTGCACCGTCGATAAAAGCATCGTACACATTCACTTTTCGGATTACTCCCATGATAATAAAACTGATGATTACCGAAAAAAGAATGACATTACTGGCGATACCTGAAATTTGTGTAACCATTTCCTTTTCGAGTGTCGAAAACCACCAGATTAGCGCAATAACAAATGCAGAAAGTCCGCCAAGATAGGCAAGAATAACCTTATCGAATAAATTGATTTTCTGATAAATTGCCACTGAAATCAAACCGGCAAGCGTGGAAAAAAAAGTAGCGATTAAAATGGGGATAAAAATATCAGACGGATTGGCAGCACCTAATTGCGCCCTATAAACCATGATACTTACCGGAATAATTGTCAATCCCGAAGCATTTAAAACAAGAAACATAATTTGCGCATTGGACGCCCTTTCCTTGTGGGGATTCGATTCCTGCATTTCCTTCATGGCCTGCAAACCCACAGGCGTTGCAGCGTTATCGAGATTCAACATGTTGGCGGCAATGTTCATCATTATAGGACCGTAAGCCGGGTGATTTTTCCCAAGTTCAGGAAAGAGCTTGTTAAAAAATGGGCCCAGCAAACGGGCGAATACAGCAACAACGCCACCCTTCTCTCCAATTTTCATAATACCCATCCAAAGTGTGAGTACACCCGTTAAACCCAGCGAGATTTCAAAACCTGTTTTTGCCATTTCGAAAGTGGAGTTCATCATGGCAGGAAATACTTCAGTATCGCCGAAAAAGATAAGCCGGACTAATCCAATGATAAAAGCTGAAAGAAAGAAAAAAATCCAGATGTAATTTAGTGCCATTAGAGAAGCCCCTCCTAACCTCCCCCAAAAGGGGAGGAATTCAAAAGTAATTTTAAATTGAATATTTTGATTTATATCTTGTTTTCGAAATCTTTGGCCATTTTTTCGATTTCTTCAATAGTTGGATCACCTGAAAAAACAGCAATCCGGTAGCGGAAAGTGGCAGACTCGCCATTTTCAATGGAAAAGTTCATTTCTTCAGCACCTTTCGAGAATACTTTTTGTCCAAGTGTATTTGCAGCAAAGAGCCCATAACCACGAGCGTGCCAATAGGTTGGATATCCGGAATTATTCGGGTGGTCGAAAATTATAATCGCCACTTTTTCGCCGTTTACTTCGCCGGCCAATTTCATCCACCGGCCACGGGTAGCCCAAACAGCCTCACCCGTTATTCCTTCACTGCTCAGGTAATTTCCCTTTGCAACTCCGTCGTTGGTAGCATCAACTGTTGTTACTTTTCCATGCGAATCAGTAAGTTCCACCTTTCCGCTGGCGGGTAATTCAAGTTCGCGTGTAACCCTGATGGCAAACATTCCCTCTTTATTATCGGTAATTTTTACCGACCCGTTTTCGGCTTTCAACATAGTTGTGCGGTCGATAATCCGGGCTTTCCCATCCACTGCAAAATGATATTCGGTAATTTCCCTGAGTAACTTATTTCCCTGATAATCTTTCCACGAAGCAGTTACGAGCAAACGGCCAACTCCATTTTCTGTTCTTACACTCTCCAAAGTTTCGTGGTAAATTGTACCATATTTTGCAGCGTCTTCTTTTGGAATTGCTTCTGAATTGTTCCAGAAATCGAGCCCGTTCACATCGCCATAATTGAGCCAAATCCCCACATGGTGCGGGTGATCGGATCGTTCGCCAGCTTTGTTTTTAAGGGGAAACTGGCGGGTGATGTGATTTCCGCCTGCACTGATTATAGGCCATAGCACCGGCTTTTTAATATTGTCAGGATAGATGTACGAAGTGAATAATTTTCCGTCAATCAACACATCAATCTTTTTTTCTGATGGTTTTGTAACCAACGAAATTTTGGACTGTGCATTTGTAACAAATACAGTCGATACTATCAAAAACAGTAAAGTGAAAATACTTTTCATCGCGGTACTTTTTAATTGATTAATCGGGAACAAATTAAGAAAAAAGGAGGGAATATCAGTCGTTCATTTCATCGTCTGATTCACAATTATTTTATATTGTTGTCCGGTAAACTTTGAAGAGATTCCTCTCCCGAATGCTCGGGATCGGAATGACAAGTTTTTTGCGATGTTTGCTGTTGGCAGGGG
>DYSZ01000137.1:0-5021 GCA_020726265.1 Draconibacterium orientale | reverse complement strand
CCCCAGCCCCTGCCAACAGCTTCTCCATGCCTAACTCGTTGTCATTCTGAGCGTAATAAAATGAAGCGAAAGAATCTCATCCTAAATAATATTTTTACCGGACAGTAATGATTATTTTACCAAAAAAAAGGGGACATTGCTGCCCCCTTTTTAATCTTGAAATCTAAAGAACGTTATTTATATTCCGGTCTTTGTTCTAATACACCAGGTTGCAGGTCTAACTGACCTTGCGGGATTGGCTGATATTTGTCGCGTTCATCAAAAGTAGCACCTTGCATAAAAGATGAGCGAACTCTTAAATCACCGGTTGCAAAATCATTAAGTACCTGAGCCATTGTTTTTCCACCAATTTTTCCAGGTAATTTATCCCAACGGCGAAGATCAAAGAAACGCATTCCTTCAGTGGCAAATTCAAGGCGTTGCTCCCATTGAACAGCTTTCATCGCTTCGTCTTTATTGGCAAATGCTGTATAAGTTCCAATTTTATAGTTGGCTGCTGGTTGAGTAAAATCCACATCACCTTCAGCACCCCATGGATAAAAACTGGTTGGCAGTTCAAATTTTTTCACCTTACCCATAACCATGTCGTTACCGGCACGTGTGCGAATCATATTTACAATATCTTTTGCTTTGGCAACATCACCTTCAAAAGCAGCAATCTCGGCTCTCCAAAGCAGCACATGACTGTAACGGATATAACGATAGTTGTTGGCACTGATACCTGTTTGCCAGCCTGTTGTGGTTGACAATGTGTAACGTTGCGATTTTTTGAAGAATGGTTTTGCTACCGGCAGATAAGGTCCACCGTCTGATTGTTTACGAACCCACGATGCTCCGCGGTTAACGCCCCAATCTTTGTAAGGAATACCGCGACGACTAACTGTAAAATCGAGACGTGGATCAACAGGATTAACATCATCAGGAACAAATGTGGCTTCAGAACCAATACCAGCGTCATTTTTAAAATCGGTTTTGTTGAATGAATCAAATAATGGAAGGCCACTGTCATCCACTTTATAAGCATTTACAAGGTTTTGCGATGGCTGGTGGAATCCGCAACACATACCAATATCGCCGCCATGAGGCCAGTTCAAACCAATACCCATTTCAGCATTCAGCGATTCGTTGATATCGTTCACATTGGCCTGAATTTCAAAAATCGATTCCTTATTGTTATTGGTTTCAATTTCAAAGTTCTGGATAAATTTATCCATCAACGAATATTTGCCACTACCAATAATAGCATCCAGTAAAGGTTTTGCTTCGGCATATTTCAAATCCTGAAGATAAGCACGTGCAGCCAATGCCTTTGCTGCGTATTTTGTAGGACGACCTACCTGAGCTTGTGATTCAGGAAGATTATCGGCAGCAAATTTTAAATCGTCGGTAATGAATTTTAACACAGCACCTTCAGCATTCACATTTGAAACTGTTTTTGGATCTTCAGTTGTTTCAACTAAAAGCGGCACATAATCGCCAAATACCAAACGTGCTTCAAAATAGAATAAGGCACGCAAAAATCTTACTTCAGCCAGGTATTTTGTTGCCTGCTCCTGTGTGATGGTACCATCTTCAAGAGTTTTGTTGATTACCTTAATGGTTTTGTTGGCACGGTCAACACCCATTCCAATGTTCAAACGCCATTTATCAGCTGGATAGTTATTCGTTGGAGTAACTTCCCAGCGTTCGATCTCGTTTACCGGTATCTGGTCGGTCACTTCCGAACCTTTGTATGCGTCATCAGACGCTGCTGATCCGTAGGACCAGTTTTGAATTGATGCACCCCAACTAACTGTCCACAAAGCGCTTCCTCTGATCATGGAATAGGTTCCTGTCAACAATGCGTCAATACCTTTTGCATTATAGAAAACATTTTCTGAGGTCACACCCATGGGTTCTTTGTTCAGAAAATCTTCCGAGCATGAAAATGAGATGGTCATTAAAACTGTGATGACCATTGCTATAGCTATTTTTTTCATATAATTCATTCTTTTAAATTTTTAAACAATCCCCTGTATTATAAACCTAACTGAACACCAAACATGATCTGACGCGGCGTTGGCCAGGCTCCTGTATCCATACCCATATAGGTACCACTCTGGTTAACTTCAGGATCAAGTCCTTCGTATTTGGTCAATGTGAACAGATTTGACATCTGAACATACACATACAGGTTCTTAATCTGAGCTTTGTTCAACAACGATTTTGGTAAAGTGTAACCCAATTGCAGGTTTTTCATTCTCAGGAATGATGCATCCTGAACAAAAGCAGTTGATGGTTCCTGCGAATTACTGTTCTGGTCGAGCATTGGCAAAGTTGCATCGGCATTGTTACCAAGGTATGGGCTGCCCCATGATTCGTACAATGCTTTTTTACTCAGGTTTCCGTTAAACATACCGTAGTCAATCCAGCGGGTAACATAGTTAACCATTTCATTACCATAACTGCCATAGAAGAACATGTTCAAATCAAAGGCACCATAAGCAAGGTCGATATTTAAACCACCGGTAAAATCAGGGTGTGGGCTGCCAATCCAGGTACGGTCGTCCACATTTAGTTTTCCATCAGGTTTTCCGGTAAGTTTACCAGCTTCATCACGGCCATTCACATCTTTGTATTTGAAATGGCCGGGTGCATTGTAAGTAGTTGTTCCAAATGCCGGATGCGCATCTGCTTCGGCCTGGGTCTGGAAAATTCCTTCCACTACATAACCCCAAAACTCTGGGAATGCATGACCCACTGCATAACGGCTGTATAATTTTTGACGTTCGTTTGCACCATCGCCAATTCGGTTTGGATCGCTATATAAACTTACAACCTCGTTTTTGTAATGAGAGCCTGTTAATGCAACCCGGTATTTCAGATTACCATCCAAAGCAGTGTTGTTGTATCCAATTTCAAGGTCGAAACCTGTGTTTTTCATTTCACCGATATTTACAAAAGGTGCAATTGCAAGACCCATAACGTTCGGAATCGGGTCGCGAACCAACATATTAGAAGTATTTCTGTTCCAGATATCCAAAGTAAAATCGAGTGTTCTGTCGAACAAAACACCTTCAATACCAAAATCGAGCGTTTTTGTAGTTTCCCAGGTTACGTCTGCATTACCTAAAGCTGAAGGTTGGAAACCTGTATAAGCAGTTGTATTTGAACCTCCTAATGAATACGCTGCAGTGTATTTATTACTGGCAAAAGTGGTAAACGAGTTATAATTACCAATTCGGTCATTACCCAACACACCATAACCAAACCTTAATTTCAACATATCAAGCCAGTTGCTGGTCCCTTCCATAAAGGTTTCTTCTGTCATTAACCAACCAACAGATGCTGCCGGGAATACGCCATAACGATTAGCCTCGCTGAAGCGTGAAGAACCGTCACGACGTACAGATGCTTCAAGATAATATTTACCCATCAAATCGTAGTTTACGCGGGCAAACTGAGAAAATAGCGACCATTGCGATTGACCACCGCTGTTGTCTTTGTTTTCTTCACCCGAATCAAGCTGCATATAATCAGGGTCTTCAGAGAAATAAACCCTGCGACTTGCATTGAGTGACTGATAATTATCAGCAACAGCTTCAGTTCCTACCACTACATTAAGTTTATGAATGTCAGCAAATGTTGCATTATAGTTCACAGTATTTGTCCAGTTCCAAAGCAAGTCGTAATTTGAATATACGTTTAACCCGTTTACTTTATTCGGTTCTGAGTGTTCGTTGTTAGGAATAATATATCCTTTATAATTCCACTGTCCCCAGTTGTAGCCAAATAAACTTTTTACCGATAAATTTTTCATCAGGTAAATTTCGGCATATACATTACCTAAAACCCTCGCCCATTTGCCATTATTATTGCGGGCACGATATAAGTCGGCCACGGGGTTGCTGGCATTACCCATTTCAGGCGCTCTTGATCCGGCAAAATTTCCTTTGATATCATACACAGGAATAATAGGCTGGGCTCGGTAAGCCTGTGATATTGGTGTACCTTCGCTATTGTCACCCAAATTACCATATTCATCAATAAATATGGCCTGTAATGATTGCCCAGCTTTGAACCAGTCGTTGAACTTGGCATCCGAATTCATTCTGAAATTATACCTTTTGAATTTGGTGTGAATCAGGATTCCTTCTTCATCGAGATATCCGCCAGAAAATGCATAGGTACCATTCTTACCACCGCCGGCCACCGATAAATCATACTGTTGTGTCACCCCGTTCTGGTAAATTTCGTCATACCAGTCAGTACCTTGTTTGCTTGCTTTATAAATCTGGTAATCAGGATATTTATACAATGAAGGATCAACAGATGCAGCACCTTCCATGGTACCTGCCGGCAATATATAATCTGGGATAACAGGGCTTGTGCCTTTACCATATTGTGCATGGTTTGGCACAACATTTCTGTTTTTGTACGATAACCAAACAGCATCGGCATATTCGCTGGTATTTAACAAATCGTACTGGTTGCTGGCTTTGTTCACACCCGCTTTAAAGCTGAAGTTTACCGTCGGGGCCTGATTTAACTTGCCTTTTTTGGTTGTGATAAGCACAACGCCGTTAGCTCCCCGAGTACCGTAAATTGCTGACGATGAAGCATCTTTCAAAATTGAAATTGATTCAACATCATCCGGATTAATGTTATTTCCGGGCCCCACAGGAACACCATCAATAACATACAATGGGTTGGCATCGTTGATAGTACCAATACCGCGAATACGGATAGTGGCATCACCGCCAGGACGGTCGGATTGCATTACCGTTACCCCTGAAACCTGTCCTTGGACACGTCCCATAATACTGGTAGAATTCGAAGTTTGAAGCTGATCAGCAGAAACTGTAGAAACAGAACCGGTAATTTCTTCTTTTAACCGTGTACCATAACCTACAACAACCACTTCATCCAAACCAACAACATCTTCCTGTAAAACCACGTTAATTGTAGTTTGATCTCCAATGGTAATTTCCTGTGTTGCCATACCTATGTAAGAATACATCAGCGTTGTTGCATCAGCCGGA
>DYSZ01000312.1 GCA_020726265.1 Draconibacterium orientale | reverse complement strand
TTTTTGGCACCTTAGTTGAGTTTTCCTTGCATTTGTTATTCCAAATATTGCTACAGCGATATAATATACAATGATTTAGTGGTTTTTCAGCAGAACCTATTTAATTTTTCCTTGACGGTTGAGCGTACATCAGCACATCATCAGCCGAAATCTGCTGATCGCATAGAATAACAAGCCTTTCAACCACATTACGGAGTTCACGGATATTACCGGTCCACTTGATTTTCTTTAATTCTTCGAGTGCTTGGTCAGTAAACTGGATGGGAGGCCTGCCGTTGTTTTCGCAGATTTGTCCTACAAAATAGTGGGCAAGTAACGGGATATCAGCTTCGCGTTCGTTTAAGGACGGAACCCTGATAAGTATCACGCTTAAGCGGTGATACAAATCTTCGCGAAAGGTTTTATTTTCAATTTCTTCGAGTAGGTTTTTATTGGTAGCTGCCACCACACGCACATTAACAGGAATATCTTTTTCACCGCCTACACGCATAATTTTATTTTCCTGGAGTGCACGCAGCACTTTTGCCTGTGCCGAAAGGCTCATATCGCCGATTTCATCTAAGAAAATGGTTCCGTTGGTTGCCTGTTCAAAGTCGCCTTTGCGTTGCTTTATAGCAGAAGTAAACGAGCCTTTCTCATGTCCAAAAAGCACACTTTCAATTAGTTCCGATGGAATGGCAGCACAGTTTACTTCAACAAATGGCCCATCAGCACGATTACTTTTTTCGTGAAGCCAGCGGGCAACCAGCTCTTTCCCTGTACCGCTTTCACCGGTAATCAAAACACGCGCATCGGTTGCAGCAACCCGTTCAATCATATCTTTAATTTTGGTAATTGCCGGCGATTCACCAATCATTTCGTATTGCTTGCTCACTTTACGTTTCAGTGCTTTAGTTTCGGTAACCAGACGCGATTTGTCCATGGCATTCCGCAATGTAATCAGAAGCCTGTTCAGGTCCAGTGGTTTGGCAATAAAATCATAAGCACCCTTACGAATTGCCTCAACAGCAGTTTCAATAGTTCCATGCCCGGAAATCATTACAACAGGAGCATCCGTGGTTTTCTGTATATTCTCGAGCACTTCGATGCCATCCATTTTAGGCATTTTAATATCGCAAAGGATTACATCGTAGTTTTCTTTCCCTACCAATTCAATGCCTGAAGGTCCATCTTCCGCATCGTCCACCTGGTAATTTTCATATTCCAGAATTTCGCGTAACGCATTCCGAATAGCGCGTTCGTCGTCGATTATAAGTATTTTTGCCATTGTAGGAGTTAGGGTTTTGGAGTTGGGGTTTAGGGTAGTTAAAGATTGAGTTCTCAGCGTGTTTGGGAAGAATGAGTTGTCATTCAATTGTTGAAAACTGAGTTTTGGCGTTTTTTTGAGTAGGAGGAGTTGTCATTCAATGGTCATTCAATTGTTGAAGATTGAGTTTTGGAGGTTTTTGAGTAGGAGGAGTTGTCATTCAATTGTCATTCAATTGTTAAAGATTTAGTTTTGGAGGTTTTTGAGTAGGAGGAGTTGTCATTCAATGGTCATTCAATTGTTGAAAACTGAGTTTTGGAGGTTTTTGAGAAGGAGGAGTTGTCATTCAATTGTCATTCAATTGTAGTTTGATGCCTGGGACTTTAAACTATTTTCCATTAACCATTAACCATTAACCATTAACCATTAACCATTAACCATTAACCATTA
>DYSZ01000311.1 GCA_020726265.1 Draconibacterium orientale | reverse complement strand
GGAAACAGAAAGAGGATCAGTATCATATTTGTTTTTATCATCTGAATATGGGAGAGATCATGCTTGACATGAAACGAACCGATGAAGCCGGAGAATATCTTCATACAGCAGAAAAACTTGCAAAAGAAGTTGGTTCAAAGGACTTGCTGGCAAAAGCATACGAGTATTTATCCGATTATAATGCCGCCAGGAAAAACTTTCACAACGCTTATTCGTATTTAAATAAATCGAAACAAATTAACGACAGTATACTTAACGCTGAAACCACCGAAAAAGTAAACCAGGTTCAATATCAGTATGAGATTGCAAAACGGGAAGTGGAAAACGAACATCTTGTTAAACAAAACCTGAAAAAGGAACTGGAGTTGTCGAAGAAAAATCTGACCTTATATATTCTGACAGGAATTATCATTTTAATCGCATTACAGGTTTTGTTATTAGTAAATCAGAATCGTTTAAAACGAAGGGCAAACCAGCAACTGGAAGCAAAAAATAAATTAATCGGAATACAAAAAGATGAACTGGTAACACTCAATGCCTCAAAAGACAAATTCCTTTCAATACTTGCCCACGACATAAAAAATCCGTTAAGCTCTATTCATGGCATCAGCGATTTGCTTTTAAGTGACTATGATAAGCTTACAGAAGAAGAAAAGATGATTTTTACCCGTGATATCCATACTTTATCGACCAATCTTTTCGAAATAATTAATACACTGCTGGCCTGGTCGACCTCACAAAGCGGGATGATTGCTTTCCGCCCAAAACCCTTTGCTATTGCTGAACTTTGCAATAAATCAGTACGCAACCTGGAAACAGTTGCCAAACAAAAAGACATTACACTTGAATGCCTTTCGGAGCAGGATTTTATGGTAATGGCAGATGAAAACATGATTCTTTCGGTTATGCATAACCTGATTAATAATGCCATCAAATATTCCTATCACGAAACCACAATCCGCATTAAAACAGAAAGGTTGGATAACTATGTGCAGGTTTCGGTAATTGATTCCGGCATAGGGCTTTCAAAAGAGAGCCAGGCAAAACTTTTTAAGTATGACCAGCATTTTATGAATAAAGGTACAGCTGGAGAATCGGGTACCGGCCTGGGATTGATACTTTGTAAGGATTTTGTTGAAAAAAACAGTGGTACTATCAAAGTGGAAAGTGAATTAGAAAAAGGCAGCACTTTTGTATTTACACTTCCGTTGGCAGAAGGGTAGGTGTCAGACACCCTGCGGGTGTGCAGACACTTTTGGGAACTTTTAGAAAAAACGCTCGTTCACTAATTTCTGGAATTTCTCCTTATAGTTTTCGGCAATAGGAATATGTTCCTTGCCAAAGACAATCCGGTTGCGTTCGATGGTTTTAATCTTATCGAGGTTCACAATAAAGGATCGGTGAACACGCATAAATTTTGTATCGGGCAGGTTTTCTTCCAGTGACTTCATGCTCATCAGGGAAAGAACTGGTTTTTCATTGCCTTCGAGGCAGAATTTCACATAATCTTTCAACCCTTCGATATACAGAATGTTACTAAAATCAATCTGAACGAGTTTGTAATCCGCTTTAATAAAAATGGAGGTGCGGGTTTCGGGAACTGTAGCTTTTTTCGAAATGCTTAAACCAGCGTTTTGCTTTATTCCGGGTCTGCTGAAAAACCACTAAACCATTGTATATTATATTGTTGTAGCAATATTT
>DYSZ01000136.1 GCA_020726265.1 Draconibacterium orientale | reverse complement strand
CGCTTGCACTTACGTGTCCGGCACCCGAAATTGATACATCGAGTGTTTCAGCGACCCCCTTCAATTCAAAAATAAAACCGCCTTCGCCAACTACTTTTACCTGCCGGGCTTTGCAGTTCAGTTCAATATTGGCGCCCCCTTCCACATTCACGGCAAAATCGGTTAAATCAAGATAGCCATTGGTTTTCAGGTTAACTCCACCTTCAATGTGAAGTTCGCTAAGCGTTTTAAAAGTGATATACAAACTAATCCGGCTGTAGTCGAAAATCGACTGGTTAATCGAAATCGTGACCTTGCCGCCGTAGTTATTAATTTTGATATTATCGAACGCATCGCTGTTGTTCGACTTTACTTTTATGCCATATTCATCGCCCTGAATCAGGTAAACCCTGAAACTTCCGTCGAGCGTAACAGCCGAAAAATCACCAACATTGTAATCTTTTGATTGCCAGTTTTCATCGTTTTGTGCTGATGCTGTTGTTGTGATTATCAGGGAAAATAGCCACACGGAAAATAATTTTAGTCTCATCGTTTTCAAATTTTCAGGAACGTCCAAAAGTAATTTTTCAAAATGTTTTCTGTTGGTAAAAATCGATAAAATACGTTATTTTAAAGATTAATAACCGAAATGCGGGGATTGAAACTCCTCGCAGCAAGCTGTCGAGGAATCCGATTCCGTCAAGGATTTTTTTAGTTTTTGTTCGCTTATTCCGTCTCGCCTCAGACGAGAGGAATGCGCTCACCGGAATTCAATAAAAAACCGGCAATTCTGATTCCTCAATCTTTTAGCCGGCCGAGATAAAATATGCCATACAAAACAAGCACTGCCAAAACCGAAGGGAAAAGAATATCCATCCAACCTGTAATCTTAAATGTGGAAATCTTAAAAATCATAACCGCAATTGCAATAAGATATAAGATCTTTATGCCATAAACCAACAGCGGTTTTACCGACTTCATCAGAAAAAAAGAAAGTATCATCCACGAAAACCCAAAAAGAACAATTGCTGCACCTTCAACAATGAGTGAATGATACACCTGATTGATTCCATAAATTGCAGGTATTGCACCGGCAATCATCAGCGAGCGGGCCATACTTTTCCGCGCTTTGTTTCGCGCTTTTGGATTTTCGATGACAGGAAAAAGGGAGAACTTTCGGTTTGGTTCAGCAAATTTTTCATCCTGCAAATCTGCTTCAGCCTTAATTACTCCACGCCTGATTGCCTCAATAACGGCCTGCTGCGCAGCTTCCGGCTGGTAATGCCGGCGATTACGAAGCACTTCAATCAGTTCTTCATCGTTGTGTTTCTGCATCACTTGTGCAAAATGTTCCTGCTGGCTTGCATTGTTTGAATTTTCAGTCATTTTAAAATACCTTTACCGCGCAAATTTGAACAAATAAAAATAAATACCATGTACAATTTCGAATACAAAAATCCGGTTAAAATCTTTTTTGGTAAAAACACCATTTCAAAAATTACTGCTGAAATTCCTGAAAACACACGTATTCTGCTCACCTACGGAGGTGGAAGCATTATGAAAAATGGGGTTTACGACAAGGTGAAAAAAGCTTTAAAAGATTTCGATGTAATCGATTTTGGCGGAATTGAAGTAAATCCGCACTATGAAACCTGCATAAAAGCTGTGGAAGTTGTAAAAAGCGAAAACATTGATTTTCTGCTTTCAGTGGGTGGCGGCTCGGTGCTCGATGCCACAAAATTTATTGCTGCCGCTGTTTACCACAAAACCGGCGATCCGTGGGATATTCTGGCCAAAGGCGCTCCGGTTGAAAATGCAATTCCCATCGGTGCAGTGCTCACTTTGCCTGCCACAGGTTCTGAAATGAATGGTAATTCTGTGATTTCGAGAGTTTCGACAACCGAAAAACTTGCATTCAGCTCGCTGAAAGTGATGCCGCAATTTTCGGTACTCGACCCCGAATGTGTATTCTCGTTGCCCGAAAAACAGGTTGCCAATGGTGTGGTTGATGCATTTGTGCATGTGATGGAGCAATACCTCACATTCCCCGTTAATGCACCGTTGCAGGATCGCATGGCCGAAAGCATTTTACTCACGCTGATTGAAGAAGGCCCAAAAGTTTTAGCCGACCGGAAAGATTACGACGCAGCTGCCAATTTTATGTGGAGCGCCACCGTTGCATTGAATGGATGGATTTCGCCGGGTGTGCCGCAAGATTGGGCAACACACGGCATTGGGCACGAACTGACTGCTTTTCATGGCATCGACCATGCCAGAACGCTCGCCATTGTTTTGCCGGGTGTGATGAATATAAAACGCGAAAGCAAAAAGGAAAAAATTCTGCAATACGCCGAACGGATTTGGGGAATATCAACCGGCACTGAAAATGAACGGATTGACGCAGCAATTCAAAAAACTGCTGACTTTTTTGAATCACTTGGGTTACCGACAACGCTGACAGCCTACCAGATTCAGGCTGAATCGGTAAACAGGATTGTAGCACGCTTTGAACAACGCGGTTTTAAACTGGGCGAAAAAAGTGATATTGATTACACTGTTGTTGAATCGATTCTGAATGACAGGTTATAAAATTTAAAGAATCGGGGTTAAACTCCGGTTCTTTTTATTTATTGGATTGAATGTACTCTTCAATCCATTGATTATAAACACGCATCAATTGACCAACTTGTTGATTTCCAGGGTCAAATTGAATTTTATCGATTTGCCTGATGGGCAGAATTTTTGGCGAAGTACCTGTGATAAAAGCTGCATCGAACTGCTGAATTTCAGAAAAGGGGATCTGCTTTTCAATCACTTCGATTTGCAGCATGTGGGCAATTTCAAAAGCTTTTTGCCTTGTAATTCCAGGTAAAACCTGGTTGCCCCGGGCTGTAAAAATTTTATCATCAGCCACAAAAAACACATTACTGCGGCTTCCTTCGGTTACAAATCCGTTGTGCTCGATAAGCAAAATCTCGTAAAATTCATTATCAGCCAACAACTTGTCAGCCTGTTGCCGCACTGTGGTTTGAAAAACCTTGGCGTTCGGATTATCGCGCTCGGCGTGTAAAATGCCACAGTTTACGCCCAATTTGTACATTTCAGGTGTCGGGTATTTATGCGGAATAAAAAATGCTTTTAAATGTATTTTACACGATATCAATATATTACCTTCTGCAATATGATTTTGCTCTATCAGTTCGATTAAAAATGAATGGATTTGCGGTTCAGTGTAACGAATGGTTCTGCCAGCCAATTGTGCTGAGTGGAAAAATCGCTGCAAATGGTCTTCCAAAAACAGCGGAACCCCGTTTATCACGCGTAAAACTTCGTAAATACCACCCTCGTTTTCGGCGGGGACAAATTGGCTAACCGGTTTGATTTCGTCGTCGAAAACAAAATAAGTATGAATTGGTAAAACAGCCATTTTTAAATGTTTTGGCCGCAATTTACTCAATTTTTTATTCGGTTACTGAGCAATACTTCCGTTGAGCTGAAGTGTGTTTAGAACCATGTTTTTATAACTGCGCCCAATGGGTAATTCTTTTCCGGGCACCTCCACGCTGTGCGCTGTAAAAGCTTCGATACGGGCAGTTGAAACAATAAACGATTTGTGAATGCGCAGGAACCCGTCAACCGGCAGCTTTTCCTCAAGATTCGTCATACTCGTTTTTGTGATAATCTTTTTACGGTCGGTGTAAATCTGCACATACTCGCTCAATCCTTCGATGTACAATATCTCACCGAGGTTCACTTTTATCACCCGTTTGTTCTCCTTCACATAAATAAAAGGTTCTTCACCATTAACCACTTTGTTAAATACCGGGGCATTTGTGTTTTGCGCTTCCCGTTCCTGGTAGAATTTGTTCACCGATTTCAGAAACCGTTCAAAAGTTATCGGCTTCAAAAGAAAATCGACCACATCGAGTTCAAATCCTTCAAGTGCGTACTCGCGGTAAGCCGTGGTAATAATCACTTTGGGTCTGTTTTTCAGAATTTTAAGGAATTCGAAACCCGTAATCTGGGGCATTTGAATATCCATAAACATTAAATCTATTTTTTCGTCGCGGAGTTTCTGGAGTGCTTTCATTGCATCACTGCATTCGGCCACAATTTCTAAGTAGTCGAGTTTCGAAATGTGACTTCGCATTAAATCGCGTGCAAGAGGCTCATCATCAATCACAAGGCATCTTGTTTTCATGTTTTGGCTTTGTTTGTTTATAAAAATTCAGAGGCATGTTCAAACGCTGGCTACGCGATTTTAACTGCTTCCAACAATGAAATAAATAGTTTCTGTTTTCTGTATAATTAGTTCTTAATCAGCATAAATATTACACTTCCATATAAAAATTATTCCACCATTTATACTATTCATCAGAAATAACAAAACAATTTTTTTAATCTGATTTAATAAATGACTCCGAACAATCCCATTTCGTTACAACCTGATTAAAAAATTAACACACTTTAAGTTAAAACCAACCAGAAGGTGTGTACTAAAAAATAAAAGGCCCCCCGTCCTCTGACGGAAGGCCATGTTTTTCATACTTCTATGAAAAAAATTGCGCTGTTTAACACTAATTTATTCTTAAAAATTAGCCTGGTAATCTTCCTTAATCAGTTTTGGAAAATAGCAGGCAATCAAACCCAGCAGTTCATCTTCCGATTTTTTGTTCTGGCAAATCACGCGCTGGGCAAAATAGTTGACCCTGTCGAGTTTTGCATCCATTTCTTCTTTTGGCAATTGCTGGTATTGTGCTTCGAGTTTTTTCACCCCAAAAACACCATTGTTGCATGTATATTGAATTTCAAATTCATCGGAACGTACAATGTAAGTAGTACATTTTTCAGTTTTAACCTCTCCAATCTGAACCGCATGGGTTGTATTTTCATACATCAGATTATATGTTTTTACTGTTTCGTTATTCACCACCATCGGCGTCTCTGAAACTGAAATGGTGTATTTACCAAATTCGGTAAGCGAATTTCCGGTAAGCGAACTTCCGGATTTGATTTTTGCTGTTGCACCAACGCTGAGGAGGGCAACTCCGATTGCTAAAAGAAAAAGTCTTGTTTTCATGATATTTACTGTTTAATGTTTTACGAATCAAATGTAAGTCAACCTGCAACGTGCTTAATTTTTTTTCAATACACGACTATCCGGCGGCGGTGAACAAAGTGTTTTATACTGCAAACAGGGTTTATTGCCGCTGACAGATATTATTGGGCTGTTGAACGCCCGAAACTGCATTTCGCAGACAAAATAGAGGTTTTAGCCACTTTTTATATTGATTTTTGAAAAATCAACAACCAGTTTTTTAATTCTAACAAACCAAGCCGTTTCGTTATAATTTCTATTTTTAAACCGTTTAACAAACGCAACAAAAACTAAAAATGAGCTTAAAAACAGTCCTTTCTTTTACATTGATTTCTATCGCACTTTTTTCGTGCAAACCTGAGCCACGCGATTATCTTCACCATGTTGACCCGCTGATTGGCACAGCCCTAGCCAATACCGAATCGGTTCGCCAGCGTCCCGGCGACCGTGTAAACAACGGGCAAACCATTCCTGCGGTAACTGCCCCTTTCGGGATGACTCAATGGACTCCACAAACCCAGCCAACTGAAAAAAAATGTATTGCACCGTTTTATTTCGGAACAATTTCAATTCAGGGTTTCAGGGCAACACACTGGCTTAGCGGCTCGTGCACACAGGATTATGGTTCGTTTACGGTTTATCCCATCAGTCTCAATAATCAATACCGTTTTATGCCAAACCAGCGGAATACACTTTATTTAATGAACAACGACACGCTTTCGCCGGCGTACCTGAGCGTGCTTTTTCCAGAGCAGAGTATTATGACCGAACTCACTGCCACCAAACGCTCGGGCTACTTCAGGTTTTCGTGGCTCGACGCGGTAAATCCGTCGGTGATTATCGATGTAAACAGCGATGAGGGTAAAGGTTATATTAAAATCGATTTTGAAAAGCAGGAAATTGTGGGTTACAATCCGGTACACAGGATTTACAGCAGCTCGGGAAAACCGTCCGGAATTTCGGGCTACTTTGTTGCCCGTTTCAATCAGAAATTTACAAAATACGGAACCTATTCGGGAACCGATTACACGTTTGATGCCACCGAACGAAAAGGAGGAGAAAGTATTGGTGCATTTGTAACTTTCGATGTAAAAGACGCTGCAGTTGTTCACATGAAAATGGGAACTTCGTTTACAAGTATCGAGAACGCACGGTTAAATCTCGAAACCGAAATACCCGGCTGGGAATTTGAAAAGACAAAATCGGACCTCGAAAATACATGGAATGAAATGCTGAGCCGTATTGATGTGGAAGGCGGGACTAACGAGGAATACATGAAGTTTTACACTGCACTTTACCACAGTCTTTTTCATCCGCGGCTTGTGAGCGATGTGAACGGAAGTTATCCACGTTTTGCCGGCAACAGCGAAATTGAAAAAGCCGAAGGTTTCGATTATTACGATGACTTTTCGAACTGGGATATTTATCGCACTCAACTGCCTTTACTCAGCATTATTGCGCCAAAAGAATACAACGACATGGTGAAATCGCTGGTTGTAAAAGCTGAACAGGGTGAATGGCTTCCCATTTTCCCGATGTGGAGCAGTTACACTTCGGCCATGATTGGCGACCACAGCACTGCTGTAATTGCCGACGCAGCCATGAAAGGTTTTGATATCGACCTCGAAAAAGCATATAAATACTTGTTTAAAAATGCTTTCGAAATTCCTGCTGATTCGGCTGAATATATTGATGGCAAAGGCAGACGGGCACTCGCAAGTTATATAAAGTACGGTTTTATACCGCTTGAGGATGAAGTTTTGCAGGCTTTTCATCAACGCGAACAGGTTTCGCGCACAATGGAATATGCGTACAACGACTGGGCTGT
This sequence comes from Draconibacterium orientale, assembly GCA_020726265.1. Classification (GTDB taxonomy): domain Bacteria; phylum Bacteroidota; class Bacteroidia; order Bacteroidales; family Prolixibacteraceae; genus Draconibacterium; species Draconibacterium orientale_A. Next base: position 2,856 of record DYSZ01000136.1, on the reverse strand, counting down.
GGCTCAGGTAGCCAAAAAATTAGGGAAAGAGGAGGATTACAACGAATTGATGGCCCGCGCGCAAAATTACCGGAATGTTTTCGACCCTGAAAAAGGCTGGGTTTGCGGACGTTTTGCGGATGGCACGTTTACCGAAGATTTCAATCCCAATGAACATTTATCGTATATTACCGAAGGTTCGCCAAAACATTACACATTTTATGTTCCGCACGATGTAAATGGCTTGATTGAACTGATGGGCGGGAAAGAGAAATTTTCACAAGAGCTGAATTCACTGATTGACAATGCTGAATACTGGCATGGAAACGAACCCAGCCACCAGATTCCTTACCTTTTCAACTACATTGGCAACTGGCAGAAAACCCAGCAGGTGGTTAAAAACCTGTTGCAAACCGAATACGGGATGGGCGCCGGCGGAATTTCGGGGAACGATGATGCCGGACAAATGTCAGCCTGGTATGTTTTTGGGGCGATGGGTTTTTACCCGGTTTGCCCGGGCAGTAACGAATACCAGCTCTCCTCCCCTGTTTTCAGCAAAGTGACAATTAGAACTGACAAAAAATATTACCCGGCCGGTAAGTTTGTAATCACAGCAGAACCGGGCATGAATTACAATGTGTATTCAAAAGTAAGTTTGAATGGCAAAGCAATTGAACCTGTAATTACCCACGATGATTTGAAAAAAGGCAGAGAACTGCAATTTGGAAAATAACAAATTTCACTCATAAAACATTTTATATGAAACATATGCTTTCACTCTTGATTTGGTTGTTCTTATTCATGTCGTGCAACACAAGAATTGCCACAAAAAATACAACTACAACCTGGTGGATAAATAGCAACAAAGTACCGTGCGTTGGAGTAGCTCCAATGAATTGCCTTCAAATTCAGAAAAACGAAACCATTGAACAGGGGCAATGGCAGAACTTTTACACAGAAATCGATGGATTCGTTTTCGAACCAGGCTACCTGCAAAAAATAAAAGTGAAAGAGGAAAAACTTGATCCAACAAGGGTTCCGGCCGATGGATCGTCGATAAAATACACATTGGTGAAAGTGCTTGAAAAAAAGACAGACGAGCGTTTTGCTATTCACGATATATGGGCGCTTGAAAGTATTGAAGGCGTTTTAATACCAAAGCCAATTGAAAATACCGGGTTGAAAACTCCTGTTATCGAAATTAATGTAACTGAAATGAAAGTGATGGGTTCAGACGGTTGCAATCACATTACCGGTGAAATCACAATCCTGGATGGAGAAAAACTGGAATTCGGGAACATGGCATCTACTAAAAGATTATGCAGCAATATGGATGTTGCCGATAAGTTTAATGAGCTGTTACGCACAGTCAGAAAATTCAAAAAAGATGGGTTAACACTTTCCCTTTTTAACGAAAATGGGAACGAAGTTTTACGGTTGAAAAAGGTGGATTAACCAATTTATAATCGTTTCAAACCGTCTTCAAAATTGATTTTAGGTGAATATCCCAAAACATGCTTTGCCGCAGAATTATCGAACCAGTGATGGGTGGTAAGTTCGTGGATTGCAAAACGTGTAATACAAGGCTCCGATTTCAAATGAAAAAGAAGATGAATATTTTTCAACCATTTCCCTTTCCTTTTTCGGGATTTTTGACAGTTCCTTTAAGAATTTTTTATTGAAATGAATATTCATTTTTTATCCCGAAGTTTTGAATAGTATGCTTTGGATTCGGCAACAGACAAGATATCTTCCGGGTCGTTTTCTTCAATCAGTTTGCCCAATGCATAATCTTCGAGTACTTGTTCTATACGCTCAAATGTTTTAATATCGACCTGAACAGCCAATGGCCTTTTTTTACTGTCGGTTACATATATTTTTTTAATATCAAGCATCTTGTTTTTTTGTAAAGATAAACTTTTGCTTTAAGAGGTAACATAAATTTTTAATCTGAAAATTAGTTACTGCGACTTTGGAAAGTCGCAATCCCAGTGTTTCGCTACAATCCCGGCGGGTGCAAACCGCCGCACCCAATTCCCCTACTCCCGTCCTTTGGAGGGGCCGGGGGAGGCTTGTGTTTCGTGCAGCCCGCACTCTTTGCCCGAGTTTTGCTCCCACCACCAGCGACCAGCGCGGAAATCCTCACCGGGTTTAATGGCCCGTGTACAGGGTTCGCAGCCGATGCTTACAAAACCGCGATCATGTAGAATATTGTAAGGCACATTGTTATCTTTTATATACTGAATGGTTTCTTCAAGACTCCACTCCAAGAGTGGATTGTATTTAATGATTTGATTTCCTTCGTCCCACTCAAATTCCTGTAAATCGCTGCGGTTTTCCGACTGTGAAGCTCTTAAACCTGTAATCCAGATTTCGTTGCCGGCAAGCGCACGCTTCAGCGGAATCACCTTGCGGATAAAACAACACTCCTTGCGGTTTTCAAGCGATTCGTAAAAACTGAACGGACCTTTTTTGTTTACCATTTCTTCCACCTTTTCAGCAGGCGGAAAATAAACCGAAATTGGTTTTTTGTATTTATCGAGCGTGCTGTTATACACCTTGTAAGTTTCAGAAAACAACCGACCTGTGTCGAGTGTAACCACTTTAATATCGAGATTGTTACTGAATATGATATCGGTAATTACCTGGTCCTCGTACCCGAAACTGGTGGTAAAAACCACACTTCCACGATGCGCATCTTCGAGGTAATTCAGTTTTTCAACTATTGTGTTTTCCTTTAATTCTTCGTTCAGGAAATCCACTAAATTCTGTCCGATCATAACATGATTACATTTTTTGTTTATTTTCAATTCCAGAACTTATCACATTTTTAAACGATAAAATAGTGCATCATCTTTCAAATCTTGATACTTCTAA
>DYSZ01000135.1 GCA_020726265.1 Draconibacterium orientale | reverse complement strand
GGGCAACATCAACACCGCTCAAATCAATGCGTGGATCGGGTTCCGAATAACCTTCGTCCTTGGCCATTTTAATGGTTTTGCTCAAAGGTATTTCGGCAGAAATGGTATTGAAAATATAATTCAGCGTGCCCGAGAGTACCGCTTCAATTTTTAGAATTTTGTCGCCTGAATTTACCAGGTCGTTTAATGTGTTGATAATTGGCAAACCCGCGCCCACATTGGTTTCGAACAAAAATTTAACGCCTTTCTGTTTGGCAATACTTTTTATTTCGGCATAGTTTTCATATTCCGACGAAGCCGCAGCCTTGTTGGCGGTAACGATTGATACATTGGATCGTAAAATATCCTTGTAGGCTAACGCAACAGCATCAGAAGCAGTACAATCGACAAACACAGAATTATAAATATTCATGTTTCTGATACCATCAACAAAACCCTGAAGCGAAGATATTTCGCCCTCAGTTTCGAGTGATTCGCGATAAGTTAAAATATCAATTCCGTCTCGGTTAAAAAGCATTTTTCGTGAATTGGCCACACCTGCAAGCTTAATATTGAGGTGTTTTTCGCGCAATAATTTATCCTGCTGTTTCAGCAATTGCTGCAAAAGATTGCCACCGACTGTCCCGATTCCCATCAGGAAAACATTGAGTTCCACATTTTCGGAAAGGAAAAATGACTCGTGCACAACATTCAGCGTTTTTCGCAGCACATCGTTTCGCACCACCCACGAAATATTAAGTTCCGATGCTCCCTGAGCAATGGCTATAATATTTATTCCACTTTTTCCCATCGTTGAGAAAAGTTTTCCCGCGATACCAGTGGCATGTTTCATATTTTCGCCAACAATCGCCACAATCGAAAGGTCCGATTCAATAGCAATTTTACTGATTTGTCCGTTCGCAATTTCCCGTTCAAACTCCGCTTCGATTGCATTTCGTGCCAATTCCACTGTATTTTGCTCAATGGCAATACTTATTGAGTTTTCTGACGATGCCTGCGAAATAAGAATGACGTTTACATTCACCTTTGCCAGCGCGGTAAATAACCGCATAGAAATGCCTGTAACGCCCACCATCCCGATGCCCTGGAGCGTAACCAGCGTAATTCCAGAAATTGAAGAAATTCCCTTGATTATCCTTTCGGCACCTTTTTCAACTTTTTGTGAAATCCGGGTTCCTGAATCTTCGGGGTCAAAAGTATTTTTTATCAACACCGGAATTCCGGTCTGATAAACTGGCAAAATAGTCGGCGGATAAATCACTTTCGCCCCGAAGTGCGACAGTTCCATCGCCTCAGAATAGGTAAGTTCCGGAATTGTGTATGCTTTGCTGATGACGCGCGGATCGGCGGTCATAAAACCATTTACATCGGTCCAGATTTCAAGAATACCGGCATCAATCGCAGCAGCTACAATTGCTGCGGTATAATCAGAACCCCCGCGGCCCAAAGTTGTAAATTCGCCTTTTGCATTTTTCGAAATAAACCCCGGCATCACTGCAATTCCGCTGAAACCTTCGAATGCATTGCTGAGATTTTTGTTTGTTACACTGAAATCGACGGTTGCTTTACCAAAATTACTGTCGGTTCGGATTAAATCGGACGAGTCGAACCGGCGCGCTCCCAAAAATTCGGCAACAATATGCGATGAAATTCTTTCACCAATTCCAGCAATTCTGTCGAGGGTTTTGGAGGTGAGTTCACCCACAAGCGTAATACCTGTCAGGATTTGCTCAAGCTCGAAAAGCAGCTCATCGACAATGTATTTAATTGAGCCTGAACCATTAAATAACTGTTGAATTGTTTCTTCATGTCTTTTCTTAATTTCGGTAAGAATCTCGTGATAATTGCCGGAACCCGAGGCTGCGGTTCGCGCTGCATTTAATATTTTATCGGTAATACCACCAAGCGCCGAAACCACAACAATTACATTGTCGTTTTGAGTTTCAACAATGGCTTTAACTTTTCTGATATTTCCGGCATTGCCAACCGAAGTGCCTCCAAATTTTAAAACTTTCATAAAATCTGATTTTCAGGTTAAAAAAAACTGGATGAATCGACAGAATATCGGTTCACCCAGTAACACTATTCTGATTATGATATAATTACGCCGTTGTCGTTTTTCCGGTGATTGCATCCACTATTTTTGTTTCGAGCTCCTGCGAAAGTTCAGGATTATCGGCTATTAATCCGCGAACACTATCGCGGCCTTGTCCAAGTTTTGTTTCACCGTAACTAAACCACGAACCGCTTTTTTTTATAATGTTGTATTGAACTCCCAAATCGATAATCTCACCCGATTTTGAAATTCCTTCGCCGTACATGATATCGAATTCGGCTTTGCGGAAAGGTGGCGCAACTTTGTTTTTCACCACTTTTACACGAACATTGTTCCCCTGAACTTCATCACCATCCTTCACCTGCCCTATTCTTCTGATATCCAAACGAACCGAAGCATAAAATTTAAGCGCATTACCGCCGGTGGTAGTTTCAGGATTTCCGAACATCACACCAATTTTTTCGCGCAACTGGTTGATAAAGATGCAACAGGTTTTTGTTTTGCTGATGTTGGCTGTCAGTTTTCGCAAAGCCTGCGACATTAAACGCGCCTGCAAACCCATTTTTGAGTCACCCATTTCGCCTTCGAGTTCAGCTTTTGGTGTAAGTGCAGCCACCGAGTCGATTACCACAATGTCGATAGCACCCGAGCGAACAAGGTTGTCCACAATTTCGAGCGCCTGTTCTCCATTGTCGGGTTGCGAAATCAACAGCTCGTCGATGTTTACGCCGAGATTTTTGGCGTAATACGGGTCAAACGCATGTTCAGCATCAACAATGGCAGCAATTCCACCAGCCTTTTGGGCTTCGGCAATGGCATGAATGGCCAGAGTTGTTTTCCCTGAAGATTCAGGGCCATAAATTTCAATAACCCTTCCCTTGGGATATCCGCCAACACCAAGCGCTACATCGAGTGCAATTGAGCCCGATGAAATGGCAGCCACCTCATCAACTGGGCGATCGCCCAAACGCATAATTGAGCCTTTGCCATAGCTTTTTTCAATTTTATCAATTGTAAGCTGAAGCGCTTTCAGCTTTTCCTTGTTAACTGCCAGTTTTTCTTCTTTTGTCATGATTTTGTTCAGGTTAAATATTTAAACTTTTTATGATTTGCGAGGTATGCGTTTTTGTGTCAACTTTATCGAATACAGCTTCAATTGTGCCATCTTCATCAATTAGAAAAGTAGTGCGCAAAACACCCATATATTTTTTGCCATACATACTTTTTTCACCCCACACACCAAAATCTTCAAGTATTTCTGTTTTTGTATCGGCAATCAGATCGAATTTCAGGTTATACTTTTCAATAAATTTCTGGTGCGATTTTTCATTGTCGGGACTAACCCCAACAACATGATAACCTTTTGAAATCCACATTTCATAATTATCGTTCAAATCGCAGGCTTCAGCTGTGCAACCGGGGGTATTGTCTTTTGGATAAAAATAAAGAATAAGCTTTTTCCCTTTAAAATCATTCAAAGTAATTTTCTTCCCGTTCTGATTAACTCCTTCAAACGCCGGTGCCTTATCTCCAACTGCCAGTTTCAAACTCATTTTTTTATTATTAAGGTGTACAAATATAATTTATTAATGACATTCTTTGCCTGAATCGTTTTCAGAATTAATATTTCGAAATGCATCAGCCAAATGTTAAACAGCGTCAAAATTTTGTATTTTTACCCTCAACAAGATATTGAACGCCCTGTATGATACAGCTAATTTCGAAAATATCAGTCTTAACAATTTTGCTTAACCTTTTGTTTCTTTCAATAGGTTTCCCTGTGGCTGCCCAGGAAAATCCGTTAACCAAAGCCATTCAGCTATTCGACAAAAGAAAATTTACCGAAGCAGAAACTGCGTTTAAAAAACTGATCGACGAGCGGCCTGAAGATTTTATGATTAACTATTTTTATGGAGCTTGCCGTACCGAAAACGGTTTTTATTCAGATGCAGATTTAGGTTATCTTGAAAAGGCAAGCAAGGAAGTTTATCCTATCGATATTGATTACTATTTTGGGGTACAATACCATGCCAGAAATCTTTTTAACAAGGCGCTCATTTATTACAACAATTTCAGAAAAGTGGCTACTGATGAAGAACAAATCAGGGTTGAGCTTGCCGTTAAAATGGAACTTTGCGAACAGCGGAGAAATCCGTTTATAACGGTTTTAACAGAAGCATCCGCAACTGATTCATCAGATGTGTTTATTGCCACAGAAAATCCAACCAAAGATTTAACAGCTGAAACACACACTGGAATAACAACGAGTGTTGCGGCTGCAACAATAATTGATAGTGTAACTGAACACACAGAAGTACCAATGACAACTGAAACGTTGGCGCAAGAAGCTATCTCTGATTCAACAACTACAAAAAATATTGAACCAGTTGCCGAAATCACCGAAAACCAGCCTGTGCCTGCGGTACAAAAACCAGCCGAACCCATTATTAATTTCAACATCAACAGCGAAATTACTTATCTGTACGAATCGCATTTCAAAACCAGCGAAGGAGCAAACAATTTTAAAGAAGGAAATGCCAAGCAGGCTGAGATGGAAAAAATAATACTTCGAACTGAAATATTACGAGAACACTATGCGAAATCAAAATCGAGAGCAGAGAAAGATTCATTGGGACAATTGATTATAGAACTCGAAAACGAAACATTAGAACTTAAAAGTGTGGTTAAACAGTTATTCGTTCAGGCAAAGAACGTTGAAAACAGTTACTGGCAGAATGCCCCGGTTGAAGAAAAAGAGAAGTTTATCAATGAATTAGATGCGCTTGTAAAAGAGATAGAAAAAGAGAAAACTGCGGGGAAAGAGACTCCTTTTACGGGTATTTTGCTTTCACCACTACTTGTGGAAGATGCCATTGTTGAGAAACCGGTTAAAGAAGTTAAAAGCTCAGGAATAAATTACAAAATCCAAATTGGTGCATACAGCAAAGGAATTCCGAATACGATGAAACCAGTATTTAAGAAAATTTCGATGCTCAGAAAAGTTGAAAACTATATTGACGACAAAGGAGTTGTGGTTTATACCACAGGAAATCTGAGTAATTATGATGATGCCGTTTTGATGCTGAACCAGGTAAAACAGGAAGGTGTAAAAGATGCCATAATTGCGGCGTACCAGAACGGGAAAAGAATAACTTTGGAACAGGCAAAAGAAACAGAAAAACAAAAATGACCTCGAAAGAAACAAGAAGAAAACCGGAAAACAATGAACATCAGGAAGTATCGAACAACAACTTTCTTATGCTTCATAACGACGACGTTCATTCGTTTGATTACGTGACCAAAGTGCTGATTGAAGTGTGTGATCACAGCTTTGAACAGGCTTCGCAATGCACGTTGATTACCCACTACAAAGGAAAATGCGACATAAAAAAGGGCGGTTACCAAACCCTGAAACCGCTGAAAGACGCACTATCGCAAAGAGAACTAAACGCTACAATCGACTGACATGAGTTTACTTGCAATTATACTTTTAATTATTCTCGGGCTTGTGCTGCTGTTACTAGAATTTGCGGTTATCCCCGGGGTTACAATCGCTGGTGTGGGTGGATTTTTGTTGTTGGCAGCGAGCGTTTATATTGCTTTTGCAGAAATGGGAAAGGTAGCCGGGTTTATTACGCTTGCAGTTGTTTTGATCTTGTCGCCACTGATGGTGTACTATTTTTTTAAATCGAAGGCAGGCAAAAGAATGATTCTCGATTCAAAAGTTGAAGGTAAAATTGAAAATTCAGCGTCCGATAATCTGGCTGTTGGCGATAAAGGAATTACCATCGGGCGATTAGCGCCTATGGGCAAAATAAAAATCAATGGCGAAGTTGTTGAAGCCCAGTCAGCAGGCACTTATATTGATGAACACACAGAAATACAGGTAATTAAAATTCATCTCAATAAAATTATTGTAGAACCTTTAAAAAAAGAATGACATGATTGAATCACTCGGTTTATTTGGATTGATAGTGGCAGTGATGGTACTGCTTTTTATCATGCTTTATTTTATTCCCATCGGACTATGGTTTTCAGCATTGGTTTCGGGAGTAAAAATATCGCTGCTGCAGTTGTTCCTGATGCGTTTCCGTAAAGTTCCACCGGGAGTAATTGTGCGTGCACTGATTGAAGGCACAAAAGCTGGTGTGCCGCTGAACCGCGATGCACTTGAGGCCCACTTTCTTGCCGGCGGACATGTTGCGAGCGTGGTTCATGCGCTTGTTTCAGCATCAAAAGCCAACATCGATTTATCTTTTAATATGGCTACTGCCATTGATCTTGCCGGTCGCGATGTATTCGAAGCAGTGCAAATGTCGGTAAATCCGAAAGTAATTAATACTCCTCCGGTTACGGCGGTTTCAAAAGATGGAATTCAGCTGATTGCCAAAGCACGGGTTACAGTTCGGGCGAATATTAAACAGTTAGTAGGTGGTGCCGGCGAAGAAACTGTACTTGCCCGTGTGGGCGAAGGTATTGTTTCATCCATCGGTTCGTCACACTCACACAAAACAGTTCTCGAAAATCCCGATTTTATTTCAAGAGTTGTACTTGAAAAAGGATTGGATGCCGGAACCGCTTTCGAAATTCTGTCGATTGACATTGCCGACATTGATATTGGCAAAAACATTGGTGCCGGATTACAGATGGACCAGGCTGAAGCAGATAAAAACATCGCCCAGGCTAAAGCCGAAGAACGACGTTCGATGGCTATTGCCCTTGAACAGGAAATGAAAGCTAAAGCACAGGAAATGAAGGCAAAAGTAATTGAAGCTGAAGCTAAAATACCGCTTGCAATTGCAGAAGCTTTCAGAAATGGAAATCTGGGAGTAATGGATTTTATGAAATACAAAAACATAATGGCCGACACTTCCATGCGCGATTCAATTGCCGGAGACAATAAAAAGGAACAATAAATATTTTTATACAATCGATTGATAAAAAGCCTTTTGCCTGTGGCAAAAGGCTTTTTTATGGCCATGCATTTTCAATTTTTCCTAAGTAACATTGAATTAATCTATTGTGTTTTAACATTTGCTTAACTTCCGTTTACCTCATCAGGCTTATCTTTGTCGCAGTTTTAGTTCATAAGTTTAGGTTTGATTAGTTTTATTGGTTTAGTTAGTGAAAAGGATGAGTGTTGACTCATCCTTTTTTATTTAAATCAATTTTATATTCAAAATTTACTCTCCATACCAATTTATTTTCCGGGTAAAAAACATCGTGAGACCAAGAATAAAAAACAACCCGATACTTCCAACCAGCAAGGCAAACGATTCAAGTTGCATCAGTACAAAAATAAATCCGAATGAAAAAGTAAGGATAAGCGTTTGTACAATTGAATTCGTCCTACTTTTCAGGAAGGTACGCGAGTAGGCAAAAATCATTGTGATTACCGCCAGCGCTGAAATAAAATAAGCCAAGTTAAAACCAAGTTGTTCCGATATGGAAAGTAACAGCAGATAGAAAACCAAAACTGCAAAGCCAACCAGAATATATTGAAATGGATGGACGCGGATTTTGGCGATTATTTCATTCAGAAAAAAAGAAAGAAAAGTAAACAGGATAACAAGGATTCCATATTTTGCACTTCGCGAATTTTTCTGATAATGGTCGGCCACAGTAAAGAGCTTCACTCCAAAATCGGCGTTGGTAACGCGGTATTCCTCATTTTTCCATTGTTGCGGAAAGTTACGGTTAAAATTAAGCACCCTCCAACGGGCGGTAAACCCGGCATTATCAACATTTCTTTCAGTGGGTAGAAAACTACCTTCGAACCCGGGGTCATTCCAGTTGGAGTGCAGTTCAACTTCTGTTATTTCACCTATCGGGGCAAATTGAAGCGATTCAGAACCTTTTAATTGCAGTGTGAATCCAAAATTGGCAGGAAAAGCATTGGCTGTTATCCGTGGCAGGAAAAGCGAAATTCCTGTAGTGCCAATCAATGCATTTTCCATCCCCGGCAAAAAAGTATTGGATTGTCCGTTCCAGGTAAAAGCGCCAATTTCGTGAATGCCCCGTAAATCGCTGATGGCAACTTCAATCTTAGCCTTTTCCCACAAAACATCTTTTTCCGAAACTTTCAGAGCATCAAAATCAACCTTTTCGAAGCTTCCCGAAAAATTGAGCCCTGACTCGTAAACTACTGTCTCATAAATACTCCGGTAAAGTTTCTGCGGTACAATTTCGCCTTTTACATTTAACGATTTGGGTAGAACATACAACGTTTTAATCGACTCAATCTCCTGCCCTTCTTTACTGTCGAAATTTCTTTCAATGTAAGGAATGCTAAGTACCGGCCCTCTTACCGTTTGTGCCAGCGACCATTTTTGCATAACCTCATTTTTCGAAATGTCAGCAGTCCTCTCTCTCTCTGCGATCAATTCAATGATCATGAATTTTGGAATGAGCAACGCAATTGTAATTGCACCAATAATTACCACTTTAAAAGTGATTTGCCAGTTAAACGACATTGATTTGTTTTGAATAAATTCTTTTGTTTCCATTTTTTAATATTATTTAAAAGTACTTTGTAATTCAAAGTAATTGAGGAAAAAAAAATTAAAACTGTTTTAAAATGTTTTCCAAAGCCTGTAAATGTCGCTCAAATGCAACCTTTCCGGCTTCAGTTATTTCGTAACTTGTATTTGGTTTTCGGTCGGTAAAAGTCTTTGTTACCGTAATATATTCTACTTTTTCGAGCGATTTTAAATGACTTGCAAGGTTTCCGTCTGTAATTTCAAGCAGTTCTTTTAAATGATTAAAAGTTGCCTTTAAATTCACCGATAAAACCGACATGATTCCAAGCCTGATTTTGTTGTCGAAAGCCTTATCCAGATTTTGAATAATATTTTTCACTTCATTTTATTTTGAAGGCCGTTCGTATCTGAAGTACATTACTGTTCCGTAAATTATATGCAGCACACCAAATCCAAGCGCCCACAGCAAAATTCCATATTGAGGAAAGATTGCGGCACCTATTCCAAGTACAATCTGTAAAATTCCCAAATAAAAAATTTCCTGACGGGTGAATTTGGCAGCATTAATCAGCGCCAGACCGTAAAAAATAAGACTGGCCGGAGCAACAATATCGTACAAACCCCTCAATGTAAAAATTAATATAAAGAGTCCTCCGCTGATAAATGGAATGGCAAGATTGATTAACATCAGCCGTGAACCGGGGTTCCAGATATTTTTGCCTGTTCCGCGTGCACGTTTTATGGTAAGAATTAATGTGGTTGCAATAGAAATAATGAGCACAAACATGGCCAATGAAAAAATTTCAACTAAAATATAGCCCGAAAATAAGGTTGAAGCAAAAGCCGGTTGTGGGAAATAAATCATCCGGTAGGCTATATAAGAACCAGCCAATGCATAAATACCGATTAAAACACCGGAAAGACCACTGAGCGAAAAAAAACGGCTCGATTGCTCCATCATCTTTCTGATTTCCTTTATTTCTGATAAATAATTTTCTGTAGTTTTCATCTTTTAAAAAGTACTTTGAATTGCAAAGTAAATTATTTTGTATTAATCCTAAGCACAATTCTTTCATTCTTTTCATCCAATTTTCAATTTGGATGACTGTTTATAGACAAAAACATAAACTTTATTAATCCTATGTTAAGAAAACCTGCCTTTTGCAACAGTTAACATTGGGGTAACCCGTTTTGGAATTGTGCACTGTATGTTTGTCAAAGTTTTAGTTCATAAGTTTAGGTTTGATTAGTTTTATTGGTTTAGTTAGTGAAAA
>DYSZ01000021.1 GCA_020726265.1 Draconibacterium orientale | reverse complement strand
TCCCAACATCCTCTTTATTATGAGTGACGACCATGCTTACCGAGCCATCAGCGCTTATGGGCACGAGTTGAACCACACCCCGAATATCGACAGATTGGCCACCGAAGGAGCTATTTTCACCCGGGCCTGTGTTACCAACTCGATTTGTGCCCCAAGCCGCGCAGTAATGCTAACCGGGAAACACAGCTTTGTGAATGGAAAAGTGGACAATATGCTGCCATTTGACTGGAACCAGCCCAATTTCCCAAAACTGATGCAGGCCAACGGATACCAAACTGCCATGATTGGGAAAATTCATCTCGATGGAATTCCGCAGGGCTTCGACTTTTCGATGGTGTTACCCGGGCAGGGTCAGTATTACAACCCCGATTTTATGTTGAATGGAGAAAAAATCAGAATCGAAGGTTATTGCACCGAAATTATTACAGAAACCATGCTCGACTGGCTGAAAAACAAACGCGATAAGAACAAACCGTTCTGCGCATTATATCATCAGAAAGCACCACACCGCAACTGGCTGCCAGCCCCAAAATACCTGAATCTTTTTGACTCTGTAACTTTTACGCCCCCCTCCAATTTTTTCGATGATTACGAAGGCCGCGGCCGCGCTGCCAAAGAACAGGAAATGCAGATTGACGGCCATGCCATGTGGGGACACGATTTTAAACTGATTGTTGACCCGAATGGCGACACCACACAATTTTACAACGACATAAAAAGAATGAACCAGCAGCAACGCGCCGACTGGATGGCCGCTTATGAAAGCGAAAACCAGGAATTTCTGGCAAAAAAGCTCCAGGGAAAAGAGCTGGCTTTGTGGAAATATAATCGCTACATTAAAGATTACCTGCGTTGTATTCAGTCGGTTGACGACGGCGTGGGCGAAGTGCTTGATTATCTCGAAGAAGCTGGTTTGGCTGAAAATACCATCGTGATTTACACTTCCGATCAGGGATTTTATCTGGGCGAACATGGCTGGTTCGATAAGAGGTTTATGTACGAGGAATCGTTCCGTACGCCGCTGCTCATCCGCTATCCCAAAGAAATAAAACCCGGAACAAAAATCGGGAAGCTTGTGCAGAACCTCGATTTTGCTCCCACATTTCTCGATTATGCCAACATTGAAATTCCCGACGAAATGCAGGGTGAATCATTCAGAAAGTTAGTGAGTGGCGAAACCGGAGAATGGCGCGATGCCGTCTATTATACCTACTACGAATATCCTGCTGTACACATGGTAAAACGCCATTACGGAGTAGCAACCGAACGCTATAAACTGATACATTTTTACTACGACATCGACGAGTGGGAAATGTACGATCTGCAAACCGACCCACAGGAAATGAAAAACATTTACAACGACCCTGCTTATGCCGATGTACAGAAAATGCTGCTCGAACGTTTAGCAGAACTCCGCGCCCAATATGGCGACAGCGACGAAAATGATCTGAAATTCATCAATCTTTACAACGAAGCTTTGAAAAAATAATAATGAAGAAATCAGTATTCATATTACTGCTGATTTTCTTTGGATTATCAGTTCCCGGATTTGGTTTTTCAATAGCCTCTCAACCACAGAAAACAGATACGGTTATTATTTACCTGAAAGATTTCGGACTGCACAAAACCCGCGAACGTGATTGTACTGAAATTATTCACAATGCGTTGAAAACTGCTGACGACACAAAACCAACAGTAATCGTTTTTAATCGTGGCATCTGGCATTTTTACCCCGAACAAAGCATTAAACGACCTTATTTCGAATCGAACACCACCGATGTAAATCCGCGGAATTGCGCGCTTTTGTTTGAAAACCTGAAAAACCTGGTAATTGAAGGAAACGGCAGCACGCTGATTTTTCATGAACAAATGCAGCCATTTACTTTCGACAATTGTCAGAATATAATTCTCCGGAATATCAGTATCGACTGGAATCAACCGCTGATTGCACAGGCGCAGGTTTTGGCAGTAAACGAAAAATCAATCCGCGTAAACATCGATGTAAAACAATTTCCTTTCAGAATTGAAGAGGGAAAACTTTTTTTCGGAACAACAATAGATAACCTGCAACCGTGGAAAAGCACGATGGAATTTGACCGCGACGGTCGATTTGTGGTTCCGCAAACCGGCGATAATGGCTGTTTGGGAAAAGACTGGCAAAAATACCTTGCCGAAAATATTCTGCCCGGAATTGTGGAAATCAACTTCCCGTTTGAGCGTAAACCCGCGTTGGGGAATTACCTCGTGATGCGATTTGCAGAGCGGATTCATTCGGGAATCTTTATTCAGAATTCAAAAAATATCATCATTCAGAATGTAAATCTGTACCATGCCACCGGGTTGGGTGCGCTGGCACAATTCAGCGAAAACATTACTTTCGACGGGTACAGAGCCATTCCCAACAAAACAAAAAACCGCTATTTTGGAGGTGGCGACGATGGTATTCAAATTTCAAACTGCCGCGGACTTGTAACCATTAAAAACTGTGAATTTGCTGGTTTGATGGACGACCCTGTGAATGTTCATGGCACAAGTGTGAAAGTGCTTGAAGTTTCGGGGAAACAACTGAAATGCAAATTTATGCATGGACAAAGTATTGGATTAAACTGGGGCCATGCAGACGATAATATCGGGTTTATCGAAAACAACTCGATGCAGACTTTGGGAACGGGCGAAGTTGCCAGTTTCAAAGTGCTCGATAATGAAACTTTCATGCTCACTTTGAAATCACCCGTTCCGGCAGGTTTTGAAGCCGGCGACGCACTCGAAAACCTGACCTGGATCCCCGACCTGAAAGTTACAGACAACCATTTTGGCAGTTGCCGGGCACGCGGACTGCTTGTTTCAACCCCTGGGAAAGTGGTGATTGAAAATAATGTTTTTGAGAGTAGCGGCAGCGCCATTCTTATTTGTGGCGACGCCAATTACTGGTACGAATCCGGCGCTGTGACCGACGTGCTGATTCAAAACAACATATTTACTGAACTTTGCAACACAAGCGCGTACCAGTTTTGCGAGGGCATCATTTCTGTTTATCCCGAAATCCCTGAGATGAATGAGAAATCGGGGCAATTTCACCGGAATATCTGGATTACGGGGAATGAGTTTCACCCGTTTGATTACCCTGTGCTTTTTGCAAAGTCGGTGAACGGCATTAGTTTCAGTAACAACAAACTGATCAAAAGCAGTCGTTTTGAACCTCACCACAAACGCAAATACACCTTTACTTTTGAGAGCTGCAAAAACATCGGGATTGAAAACAACACTTTTGATGGCGGAATTTTAGGTAAGAACATTCTGCTGAAGCACACACCGTCCAGCGAATTGAAGTGTTCGCCCGAACAAAACCTGGTGGCAAAGGTAGAATAGGAACCAATGCAGGAATGCCAAATTGCTAGAATCCCAAAATAATTGAAGGCTCAATGAATCAATGAAATACGCCCTCTATTTTTTTTAATTTCAGCACTCTCCTAAACAGAAAACTATCCTTTCTCCAAACGAAAAGACTTCTCCCGAAACCGGAAGAAGTCTTTTCGATATTAAGAATCACCTCTTTTATGCTTTTTTCTTTCTTACAATCACATTCAGAATGATAAAAGCAACCACTAAAATAATTGGCAAAACTGTCATATTCAACAGTGTAGCCTGCGGACCCGAAGTTTCGATTGATTTTCCCATAATCGGCAAAACCATTGATGTGGCCACAAAACCGGCTCCACCCAGAATCGACATGCCCAGCGCACCGCTTTTCGGAACATACTCCGAAGCAACGCCAATCATGGTTGGCCAGAAATAACAAACGCCTACAGCAAAAACTGCTGCTGAAATCACTGTCATTACAGGGCCTTCCGATTTGCTGAGCAAAAACAAGCCAGCCACCGCGAAAACAGCCGAACCCAACAGAACTCCCGGAGGGTTCAAACGGTGAATCAGACCACCGGCAAAGAACCGGCCCACAGCCATTAATCCCGTTACAACAGCGAGAATAATCATCGGGTGAATTCCATTATTGGCCAACAAGGCGTTAATCCACTGTGTTGTGCCCAGCTCGGTTGATGCAGTGAGCAACATGCAGAAAAAGATAAACGGGAACAACAATGTAATTTTATTTACCAATCGGCCTTCGATAATAATGGCGACTGCAATGATTCCGACAATGATGAGTGGCAAAGCATAACTTGAAGTTACAGCTGCCGAAATTGATGGGTTTGTAGCCACAAGAATCATAAAAATTACAGCCAAAGTTATGGTAACCGGAGCGCCCACATTGCGCATCATTTCTTTATAAGTTACACCCGTTGAAACACGTTCGGTTTCCGGAATTTTTTGTCCGAAAAACAGGAATCCGTATATGGCCAGCGGAATAAACAAAAGGCTCACAAGCGCCTGCCAGGGTAAATTCAGCTGGTCAATTACAAGCGCCGCCAGCAAACTGCCAATTACAATTCCACCAGGGAACCACACATGAAAACGGTTCAGCATTTTTGTTTTCTTTTCGGGGAAAAGCGCTGTTACAAGCGGGTTACAAGCGGCTTCAACGCTTCCGTTACCCAACCCTATAAACACGTTGGCAACAAAAAGTGAAGTGTAGTCTTTGGCCATCAGCAGCAGAATAATCCCTACCAAATGCATTGCAAATGCCATCCAAACTATGGTTCTGGTTTTTACAATGTCGATAAAATAACCACCGGCAAACATGGCCACGGCAAAACCCCAGAATGCAGGTCCGAATGCACGGCCAACCTGTTCGGCAGTCAATCCGTAATCGTCGATAAAAACACTTTCAATACGGGCTCTGATTGCGAAGGTAACCGCGGTTACCACAAGCGCGAGACTCGCTGCAACAAACAATCGTTTTTGGTTTACATCTTTTGTCATCGTTTTAGTTTTAAGTACAATAAATGCTTAAATGTGGTATTTCATTTTGCAATATACCCCTATCCCGAAATTTCGGAACCTTAAAAGGGACTTCCTGCATCAACCATCATTTCAGATAGTTGCAGACCAAAAGCCCCTTCATGGGTTTGGGATAAAAACACGACAATAAATTATTCTCATTACTTAATTAGTTGAATATCTGATAAAATATAAATAGTTTTCTATTTCTCTGCCAGGTAATGAACGGCCTGCGACAACAGTTTCCGGTAACTTTCATCACCAAAAGTACGGTAATCGTGCCCGGGTTGTATGTACACAATTTTCGAATTGTTGAACCTGTTCTCCCAGGCAATTATCTCCATACTTTTTGGGTGACGGGTTTTCAGCAACGGAACAACATTGTCTGAAATCCGCACGTTTTCATAAATCTCATCGAAAAACCTGAGTTCGCCAAAGCCTCTTGTAACGGGAGTAATATTTTCAACCTTACTATAAACCCAAACATCGTGTTCGTAATTCGATTGTTCGTCGGGCGGCACACCCCTCGCCTTTTCAACATATTTTCCACCCAGTATTTTTTCAAACTCTGGCCAGTTTTGGTACGAAACAATGGCATGATGCAGAAACAACAGGGGTTTTCCGTCGGTAGTGAGTTTCAGATAAGCCGACTTTTCGAATTCGCCGATGCTTTGCCACATGTCGTAAAAAACAAGTACATCGTAATCGTCGGTTTTCCCCGAAGCGATCAGGTGGTTGGCTTTTGGCTGCTGAAAATGCTCGTACTCAATTCCCTGAAGTGCATCGAACATATCGAAAAACTGGATGGTATCGAACTCATGACCACCTGTAACAAGCATAATTTTAACAGGTTGCGAAAAAACACAATTTGTAAGCAATAAGAAAATGGCGGATAAGAAAATCTGTTTCATCAGGTTGTCGGCATTAAGTTTAATTCAACTAGTTATCGTTTATCACTGCAAAATAATTCGTTTGACTTCAAACCGCGACTAAAAATAATAATTCTGGTCATTCCACATTCTATTGAAACCGATTTGTGCCAATAAAATGTTGTGCCGGCTTTAAACACCCCGATAAACCAAATCGGATCAACACTGTTTAGAATGTAAAAAATCGTATTTTTGAACCAATTGAAAAACAGAATTAAACAGTCATCAAACAAAAGCACCATGAAAAAATCAGGTTTATTTAAAATACTCTCATTATTAGCATTTGCAGCGGTAGTTGCAGGTTGTGATTTAAACAATAACGACGATGAAACAGAAGACAAATATCTTATTAGCTTCGAGAAAAAAAGTTCATATTTTCCCAATACCATCAAGGATTTTTACGCGCTTTTAGCCGATGATTATCCAGAGATTCAACCCATTACCGACGCAGTAAAACACGCCATCGATGTTTACACAATCACGTACAAAACCAAATTCGACGGGCAGGAGTTGATTGCTTCGGGACTTGTTTCGGTTCCGGTATCTGCCGGAGCCTACCCGGTTATCAGTTTTCAGAATGGCACCAATACGCTGAACAGCAACGCGCCATCAGTAAATCCTAACTACGAGCTCTACTTGCTTTTAGAATCAATTGCATCCACCGGATTTATTATTTCGGTGCCCGATTATCTCGGTTTTGGTGCTTCAAAATCCATGTTTCATCCTTATCTCGACAAGGAATCAACCGTTCAGGCGGTGACTGATATGTTGAGGGCTGTGGATGAATTGGTTTCAAATCATCTCGAAATTGAAATGAGCGAAGACCTTTATATAAATGGCTACTCGCAGGGTGGCTGGGCAACCATGACCTTGCAAAAAGCCATTGAAACAGACCTTTCAAACGAATTTAAACTGAAAGCCAGTGCCTGTGGCGCCGGTCCGTACGACCTGAACCTGGTAAACGACTATGTTCTTGCACAAACCAATTATCCGATGCCCTATTACATCGGGTATATTTTTAACAGCTACATCAATCTGGGTGATATCATTAATCTGCCTGCCGATATTTTCAAATCGCCATACAGCGAACGCATTTTGAACCTATACAACGGCACAAAATCGGGTGATGAGATTAATGCACAGCTTACCACAAAAACCGCTGACTTGTACACTACTGAATTTTTAAGCGGGTACAAAACAAATTCTAAATTTACCTCAGTAGTTACAAGCCTGCAAAAAAACAGCGTAACCGCATGGAAAACAAACATCCCTACATTGCTGCTACATGGTACAGTTGACAATTACGTACCTCCAACCACCTCGCAAAAGCTATTTGACGATTTTAAAGCACAGGGAGTCTCTACCAGTGTGGTTAAGTATGTGCCTATTCCCGGAGCCGGTCACAGCACTGGAATAATTCCGGCGTCGGTTGCATCATTCACATGGTTTATTGAGCTGAATTCGGCGAATTAAATGTTTTTCAAATGAAACCGAAATTTACATTGTTGTTCCTCCTTTTAACCCAACTGCTTTTTGCGCAAAACCGCGAACATGCCTTCAATGTAAACCAACGCCTCGGGCGCGGCATTAATTTCGGCAACATGTTCGAAGCTCCTTCTGAAACTGAATGGGGCAACCAGTGGAAACCGCAGTATGCAGAAATGATTGCACAACAGGGATTTAACCATGTCCGTATTCCCATAAGATGGGAACCGGCAGAGCGCAGTTCTGCCACAGCACCTTATACAATTTCAGCCACATTTCTGAACCGAATAAAACAGGTTGTCGATTCGGCGCTGAACAACAAGCTCCACGTCATCATCAACATGCACCATCACGAAGCGCTGTTTGCCGACCCCGACGGACAAAAAGCACGTTTTCTGTCGCAATGGAGCCAGATTTCGAAATACTTTAAAAATTACCCCGACTCGCTGTTGTTTGAGATAATGAACGAACCACACGAAAATCTGACTGCCGCGAAATGGAATGTTTTTCTGGTGGATGCCCTGGCCGAAATCAGAAAAGAAAATCCCGACCGCGTTGTTTTAATCGGCACACCCGACTGGGGCGGACTTGGTGGTTTGCCATACCTGCAGTTGCCCGACGATGAAAATATCATTCTCACTGTTCACTATTACAATCCTTCTCAGTTTACACACCAGGGCGCTGAATGGGTTTCCGGTTCAACCCCGTGGCTGGGAACAACCTGGAACGACTCGGAAACCGAACGCGAAGTGGTGGGCAACGAGTTTGCACCGCTTGTACAATTAGGAAAAACCCAAAACATTCCGGTTCACATCGGCGAGTTTGGCGCGTACAGCAAAGCCGACGAAACTTCGCGGAAAAAGTGGACCACGTATATTGCGCGTTATATCGAATCGGTTGGGTTTAGCTGGGCTTACTGGGAATTCAGCGCAGGATTCGGTGTTTATAACCCTTCGAAAAGTACCTGGAACCAATTTCTGGTGGATGCACTTCTGCACAACGAACTGCCTGAACCGGCCCATTACGTGGGCGTACCCATTTATACAAGCAATTTTACCACCTCAACCGATGGCTGGGTTTTACAGAAATATACCAGCACCGGAACGCTCACCCGCGCCGACAATGTGCTGAAAGTAACTATCGACAACGGAGGCACCGAGAGCTGGCATGTGCAACTGGTGAAAAACGGAATGAAACTTACCGCGGGAAAAGAGTACCGTTTTTCGGTGAAAATAAAAGCCGAAACAGCACGCAGCGCCTCTGCATACATTGGCATGAACGTTTCGCCATGGTCGGCATACAGTGGGTACAACGGCATTTCGCTGGCCGATACGTTTAAGGTTTACACCTTTATTTTTACAGCGGGGACAACAGACAATGCCGCCCGCATTGTTTTCGACATGGGAAAATCGACCTCGGATGTCACCGTTGCCCAGGTAAAACTGGAGGAGGTTACCATTCAGTGGCCTACTGCTGCTGAAACAATCGACGACTTGAACACTACAATTTACCCCAACCCGGTAAACAAGGTACTTTACATTAACAACCTCGATGGGTTTAGCCATGTTACGGTGTACAACATCCAGGGAAAACCTGTTTTTGAAAAGAAAATCGACGCAATGCTAAACCAAATCGATGTAAAAAATATGGTTAGCGGGTTGTATTTTGTGCGTTTAACGGCATCCGATAAAAGCAAGGTGATAAAGCTTTTAAAACAGTAAAATCAAAGATTTCTTGCAGTGAAGGTTTCAGGGGCAAAGCACTGAAATCCTTTTCCTGCTACTGGGTTTTATTCCTGCTTTTTGGATTGTAAAAAATAATCGTGATAAATGATAAATGGAATTGCCGCCAGCACATTTAATTCATTTTCTATTTTCTCGGTGTGAAAACCAAAGGATACACCCTATCGTTGCTCATTCGTTTTTTGATGATGCTTGCCCACGGAATGATTCCGCATCACCATCATAACATTTCAAATTTTAATGCGGGTGAAAAAAAACCTGCTCCCACGCTATTGCATCGCTTGGCACTACTTAACAACAATAACATTTCCCAGAATCCCTTTTTCACCGGCATAATCTGCTACGCTGCTGTTTAAATAATCTTCCGCCCTGAAAACCAATCCTTCTTCAACCGGATTATTGTGAATGCCCCCTGACTGGATGAGCAGGTAATCAATTTTTTCATCGGTAATTTTCCTGCTTTCGCGCGGATTTTCAATAATTGCTTTCACAATCGCTTTGCTGGTAACCCGTTTAAAATCTCCAATCAGTAATTCAGGCTTTTGTTCTCCACTGCTTCTGAAAATTTAATGTACAGGGTTGGTCACCCATAAGCTTCGGGGCCAGGCAAATATTTCCTTGCCCTTTTTCTGCTGGCAATAACGCAAACTGTCAACTAATAAGTTTTTATATTCGTTCCGGGCAAAAACATCAAGCCACTCAACCACGGCAAAGCCTATAAAATATACACCTTCCGGATTAGAGAATTTGTGATTACGGCTCATGAAACAATGCATTTTCAGGAATGCCTGAAATTAGAAAATACTTTGATATATCCTGTTGCCAAACCACGCGATGCAATCGCGCGGGAGTGGGGCTTGTCAGAAGAATTGAAACCTCGGCAAGCCCAACTTTTTAAATTCTGTTTAAACGAGCAATTTTGGGTTAAAGCAGATCATGAAGCCTTTTTCAATCATAACAGGTATTCTTTCCGGATTTCTTTTTGGAGAAACCCGTTCAATAAATAACTTACTAAAAAACCTCATAGCAACACCAGCGGGAAGGTAACTTTAAAGAACAGGTTGTTTGTCATTACCCAATTTGAAGCACTTTCGAATTCGTCGTGCGAGTAAATCAGGTAAACAGCGCCGAACGGTGGTTTAAACCTCCATCCGAATAATCCATAGATATAAAATTTATCGGTTGCGCTGCTGTTTTGAGTAAAAACCCGCAGCCACAGGTCTTTTGTAAAATTATAGTCGAGCGTTAAGACATTGATAAAGGTTGAATTTCCTTCTTCATCGGGAGTGAATTTCACCCAGTTGGCTGTGTAGCCAAGTGAAAGGTTTCGAACTGGTTTTATCTGAGCGCCTGCATTCACCAGCGAAATATCCCTGTCGAAATTGCGACCAAACGTGTAACCGGCAATGGCGTGGCTCCATTCGTCGGTATTGTAACCGAGACTGAAATTGTGTATATAGTTGTAATATTCCTTTTCGTAAAGTTTGAATTCGTTGTTGTAGGCATACGAATAGCTGATTTTGTTTTTCATGTAAAATTTTACCGCCTCCGTAACATACCAGCTTCTCAGTTTACCCGAAATACTCCAGAAAATGTTGCTCATCGACTGAAAATCGATGTAGTCGAAGGTGTTGTTTTTAAGCCACCATTTGTAGGTAACATCGCTGTCTATTTCGCGGCGGTCGTCGTCGGTTATAAACCCGGTCTGGTTTACGTTATCCCTGAACTTTTCGCCTAACTGGGAATACCTGACATGGTAATGGTAAATATTGTTTTCTCTTGAAAACCGCATATACCAAGCGCTGTGTTCCCAGAAACTGCCGGGTGTGCTGGCAACAAACTGACCTGTAAGCTGCCATATTTTTGCAAGGTTCATTACATAGTCGGCGCTGAACGAACGTGTCGAATAGCCCGGTTCGTCCTTGCTCACCAACGTAAAACCTACTGTCGATGATTTCAGAAAATCGTGTTTTACCCTTGCAGCGGTAAAAAAGGCATGTGTACTGTCGGGCAAAACTTCGGGTGACTTAACACTCAATACATTAAACTGTGTTTTCCCGATTTTTCCATTGACGCGCGCGCCATAATCGATGTCCTGAATCCGCCGTGAATAGAAGGTTTTTATGCGGGTATTGTACATTTCGTTGCCTTCCTGGAAGAAAACTCTTTTTTCGGGATAATTTAACTCGTATCGTGTCAGGTTGATTTGTTGTTTGTCGGCTTCAACCGTTGCAAAATCGGGATTAATTGTAGCATTCACCGAGGCATTCGACCCTATTTGCCAGTTGATATCGGTACCACCATCAACCTTCAGTTTATTGTCTGTCGAACTTTTAAGGTTAATGTATGGAAAGAGGGTAAGTTGCATTTTCTGTTTCTGAAGCTGGAATCCGGTGAGTGTTCCGCCCTGCGAAAGCCTGAAATCTTCGGTAAGTTGCCCCGACCAGTATGCCGTTTCTGAATTGGCACGGATTATTCTGCCAAAGTTGATACCCCAGTCGCCGGGCTGTTTGTTGTATTTGATGCTTTCCAGCGGAATTTCAAACTCGGCATACCAGCCCCAGTCGAATATGCCGGTTTTGCAACTCCAGCCGGTGTCCCAGTTCAGGTCCATGCTTCTTCCGTCGTCGTTTATTTTCATATCGATTAGTGTACCGAGCGGATTTACAAAAAAGGCGTAACCGCTGCGCTTGTCGTTGTATGTATCCAAAATCAGGGCAACCATATCGTCGTTTTTCGAAAGTGCGTCGCGGCTTTGGTTTTTTGCCACCACAGGTGTTTTCTGGTAACAGTAAAAAACGGCATATAAAGTCTGTTCAAATATTCCGATATGGCAAACCGTATTTTCAGTCGAAGGCTGACCGGGGAATGGTTCCATTTGTATAAAGTTGCCAACTTTGTCTGCTGAATTCCACAAAAGCGAATCGGGAATCCCGTCAACTATCACAGGCTGTACTAGCTGGTGTATTTTGGTCGTTTTCTGTGCCTTCAAATTGAAATTTATCAGCAAAATCAACATAAAAGGCAGGAATACAGGTGATAATAACCGGTTGAAATTCATGTGTCAGTATATTTTATTAAGAAAACAAGCCATTTTGATAACATGAAGTAAAGTTATTTTTTTTAATGAAATTCGTCAGATTGTTATTGAGTTGTTGACTGCCAATCACCCGCTTAATAAAAAGAGGAATTATGGTTTGTCACTGCCAGTTACAGCCATATTTGATTCGATATTACAAATTAATATTTCCGCTGTTAATTGTTAATGATTTCAAAATGCACCATTTGCGTAAAACATTTCTGAGAATAATCTGTTTCCTTGTGTGTGTTAAGTAAAAATGTTAAGAAGATTCAGTCATATCATTCTATCAGTCTTATTGTTGACAACAACAATAGGACTGGCAATTTCAAAACATTATTGCAGCGGCGACCTTATTTCGGCTAAGTTATTTACAGAAGCTGAATCCTGCTGTGATGGTCCTTGTGATTGCTGTCATAACGAAAATCATTTCTACTAGGTGCAGGATGATTTTACAGCAGTACAAATTCACGAGATTCCCCAATTGGCGCAAACTGATATATTTAGACATGAACTGTTTTCATTTGAATTAGAAACCGGATATGAAAACAGAATCGGCCTCATTTATTTTGTTGATTCGCCTCCCCCTCCAAAAATTCAGAAAGTACTCTCCCTCCAACAGGCATATCTTTTATGAAATTGATGTTGTTTCACTTTTAACAGGAAGTTAGTAAGACTTTTTGACTGAAGTGAATTTTTGTATATTGGGATATAAATGCCCCGACATATGCTTTTGTCATTCAATTTTAACATCAACAAAAGTAAAAGTCTATGTTTAACCGACTTGTCAGATTTTTCCTTGCGTGAGGCTGTGGAGCGGGTTTGAAACGTGTACGGCCTGCCATGATGACAACGGCGGTAGCCGTAATAGCACTGTTACCTGTGCTTTCGTCATCGGGTAAGGGCGCTGACATTATGGTGCCAATGGCAATTCCGACTTTTGGCGGGATGATTATTCAGGTGATGACAGTTTATGTGGTTCCGCTGTTTCAATCCATGTGGAGGGAATCGGCTGTCAGGAATGCAAACAGAAAAGCAATTAAAGCATTTCAAAATCAGAGACAAGATGAAAACATTTAATAAAATTCTCACCGTCATTTTTATGTTGGGCATACTGAATACAACTTTTGCCCAGCAAAGCGATTCTCTTACAAACTATCTGGAGATTGCAGCAAAAAACAATCCTTTTTTTTTTACAGAAATTTGCTGAATATGAGGCTGCGTTGCAAAAAGTACCGCAGGTTGGCGGTTTACCCGACCCTGAGTTGAGTCTGGGTATCTTTCTAAAACCGATGGAATTGGTGGGTGGCAACCAGGTGGCTGATATTCGCCTGATGCAAATGTTTCCGTGGGTTGGTGTGCTGAAAAATGCAAAAGATGAAATGAGCCTGATGGCACAAGCCAAATATGAGTCCTTTCGTGATGCCAAACTTCAGATTTTTTACAACCTTCAGCAATCCTGGCACGAAATGTATAAAGTAAATGCGGCCATTCAGGTTTCTGAAAAAAATCTTGGGCGCAGTTTCAGTTTTTGCAGGAAATAAAACCGAAAAAATTGAAGTGAAAGGAAATTGCGGAATGTGCGAAAGCCGTATTGAAAAAGCAGTAAAGGGAGTTGAAGGAGTTTCGAAAGCAGATTGGGACAAAACAACCAAGAAGATGGAAGTTACTTTCGATGATGCCAAAACCAGCGTGGATAAAATTGAAGTTGTCGTTGCCAAAGTGGGGCATGATACTCCACACCACAAAGCAACGGATGATGTTTACAACAAGTTACCCGATTGCTGCAAATACGACAGGGCTGGAACAAAAACCGACAGTCATGCAGGGCATCAGCACTAAAATTCAGGAGATATATTATTGAATATATTTCAATGCTTAAGATTTGTAATGAGGGGCTATCTAAAAAGAGGCTGAACTCTTTTTAGATAGCCTTGAGAATTACGCAACAAGGCTTTTGCGCAACAGGTGACTGTGAGTCACCAGCTGAGTAATATTTTGTTCTAAAAAAGTGGTCTATGTACCGGGTCTTTGTCGAATACGAGTTCCGGATATTCATAATGCTGATTTGATTCGGGAACATTTCCGGGAGAATCTTTGCCTGAGAGTTTTGGCACAGTCCAGGCATCAAGCATCGAATCGGGGAAAATGTAAGTAGCCAACTCCTGTATTTCTGCACGGGATAATTGCCTTAACCATTCGTCGGCCATGTTATCCGGAAAGATTACCGGCATACGGTGGTCGTCGGAGTTTTTTGGATTGTTGTGGATTTTTGCCATAAATGCGTTGGCCTGCGTGGTAACAATGGAGCAGGTATTCATTATTTCGCCTGTTGCCCGATTGGTCCACTCGTTCCACAACCCGGCAAAATACATGGGTTCCCCGTCTTTGCGATGGATGTAAAACGGGTATTTCTTGCTGCCAAAATCATGATGCTCGTAAAAACCGGCAGCCGGAATCAGGCATCGTTTGCTCTCTGCCGATTTTTTGAACGACGACTTTTCAAAAATCGCTTCTCCCCGCACGTTTAATGTCTGGTTCCAAATTGCCGCCGGATCTTTTGCCCACTCCGGCACCAGTCCCCAGATGGCACGCAGTGGCGACAACGGGTTATTGTTTGTATAAACAATGATTTCAGGATGCGAAAAACCCGACACCTGGAAATAATCCACAAATTCTTTCAGATAGAGTTGCAGCTTTTTTGCCTCAGCAAAATCATGGTCACGAATCGCCCGCTTCAAAGCGGTTTGTACTAAATATCTTGCATTAAAACACATGGCAACAATTTTTCTGTTATAACGGTCAGCCAATTATTTTGTTTGTAAAACCTCAAAATATGTAGCTGGCTTTGCTGCAACCCACGCGATAAATCCCGAAGCTTCGGGAGCGCGACAGCGGAGGGTACTCCTGTTTCTCTTCAATCACTTTTTGCTTACTTCTCTTCCACCATTTTAATCTCTTCCTCAGTCAACCCATACAACGCATAAACCATCCGGTCAATTTCACTGTCGGTTTTGTCGATTTCGGATTTCAGGGTTTGAACTTTTTGTGCTTCTGTGTTAAAATAGTCTTCCCATTCGGCTTCATCGGCCAGCGAAAGTTTTATCTTCTTTTTACCCAGTTCGTAAATAAAACCGGCAAACGAAAGCTTGTACCATTCGGCTAATTTCGTTGGTATTTCTTCGATATTGAATTTGCGCTGAAGGGTGCGGTGAAATTTGGCTACCGAGTTTTGCAGGTCGCCTGTTAACCGGGTACGCCTGGTTGCGTAATTTGCAAGCAGCGCAGTTTGTTCATTACTGGCTTTTGGAACCGGGAAATGCTCGAAATAAACTTTACGGATTTCACGGGTTCCGCCCTGTAATTCAGGACAATTATACCAAATCCAAAGTTTGGCAAGCGATGAATTAAATACTGCTGTTAAAAATGGCAATGAAAACGATTCATTTTTAGCAGTCAGAATAAAACATTTCTGGTTAGTCAACATTCCGCTTTCGTCGAACATAAATGAGAAAACCGAAGTCATATTCGGATAAATGATTTTGGGTTTGGAAAACTCTTCATAATAATTGATGCTATCCTATATTTCAACCCATTTCCCGTTTGTTTTTTTTCTTGCACCCTTTTCTCCGGTTTGACTTAACTTGTCGTAACCAAATAAAAGTAAATGGTCTTTTATAACAGGATAATTGTCAATATCAAGTTTTAAAGCAGAAAATGTACCAATCAAATACTCAAAACCAGTAATTTCATAAGCAGAAATATCCCTTCCGCGCACCATTGGTTTTATGATTTCTGCGCTTTTGGCGTCGGCTGCAATCAGTCTATTCAGGGTTTCTTCATCAATATAAAAAACTTCGTTATAACCGGTAAGAATTCCACGGTAAATAGAAACCGGCAAATCTTTTAATTCGAAGCCATTCTGTTTCATCTGCTCCAGTTTAACCGTATCGAGGTAAGGTTGGATACCCCATTCTGTTTCGCCAAATTTTGATGCCGGATATTCGTAAATATTATTTTTTACCTCGGTCATAAAATTGCCACGATAGGTTTTCCGATTGAGCGAAAGAACTTGCACAGCAGCGGAGCATGCTCTGCTGCAGGTGACAAAAATGCAAACGTAGGTTGTGGCTTCATCAAAAAACTGAATATCGCCAAAATTGAGTATTTGCTGCAACCCTGTTTTTGCCAGAAATTTCCGCAGCGGTTTTCCATATGCTACCAACATCCATTTGTTGGGCATAATAAACGATTGCAGGCCTCCGGCTTTTAAGAGTTTAAATCCGCGTTCGGTGAAAAGGCAATATAAATCCGGATTATTGTAAATACGCTTGAAGTAATTGAACCACTGGAAAAAGTGCGAAAATTGCAAGTTGCCTCGGCATTCTGGAAAACCATGCCAAATCTGGCCGACGGTGCAGCAGCCTGGATTTATGACAGTGGAACACATCACTCAGCATACACATTAGCATTAATTCCTGATTACATTGAAGCCTTTGCTGAATTTGCTGATTTGAAATATGTTGCAACAGACAAAAAAACCTGTTTCAATAATTTTATAAAGGAATTACGTTGGAATGATGTTTATTACTTGCTTTCCAATGGATTAAAATAAATCCCGTCGGTTAAATAAAAAAATGTACACTTTTAAGAGTGTGCATTTTTTTATTATCACAGGGGTATAAACGGAAAGAAGGAGGCTCAATAGCCTCCTTCTTAAATGTTAACCCCCAAACACACAATATGGGATGAATCCCAAATGCCTTACAAAGGTAATTGTTTTTTTAAATTAAAAAAATTTTGTTTAGGAAATCTTTACTTTTTCTCAATAAAAAATCATCTGACTTTTATTTTGGACATCAAAAATAATAGGTGTGAAGTGTTTGACTTTGTAAGTTGAGAAAAGCCAGGCATTTGACTTTTTTGAATCAAATAAGCTAAAATTTCATCAAATGCTTTTTATAATTTAACTTTAGCCACAATTAGAAAAGTTCTTGGATATGATTAAGAAATTATCGATTTCTGTTTTAATAATGGCTATGCAACTGTCAGTTTTTTGTCAATATCCTAATGTTAATAATGAGTTGGACAAAAAGATAAAATCATTTTTGAAAGGAAATGCGGATAGCTGGAATGACATGAATATTCCAATTGCTGACGGGAAAATTCTTTATGACATTATTATCAAAAACAATTATAAAAATGCGCTTGAAATTGGCACATCTACTGGCCATTCTGCAATTTGGATTGCTTGGGCGTTAAGTAAAACAGGAGGAAAACTGACGACTATTGAAATCGATAAAGAAAGATATTTACAAGCTAAATCTAATTTTAAAAAGGCGGGTGTAGAAAAATATATTGACGCTAAGTTGGGTGATGCACATGAAATAGTACCAGCAATTGAGGACAGTTTTGATTTTGTCTTTAGTGATGCCGATAAGTATTGGTACAAAAACTATTTTATTGCAATGGACCCAAAAATTAAGGATGGTGGATGTTTTACGGCGCACAATACTGCCATGAAGGGTTCAGGTATAAAAGAATTTCTCGATTATATTGAAGGATTAAAAAATTATAAAACAACGATAGATACTTCAAGCAGGTCTGGTATTTCGGTGAGTTACAAAATTGATGGAAAACAATAAAAAAATCCGATATCAGAGATAACGGATTTTTTGAGGTTTCTGGCGGATTCGAACCGCCGTACACGGTTTTGCAGACCGCTGCCTAGCCACTCGGCCAAGAAACCAATTTTCGGTGTGCAAAGCTAAAAAATTTTATTTTCCCAACAAGGCTTTCAGAAAAAGAAATCACTGCTTAATTGTCATCGATCTCAGACTGATTTATTTTGAAAGAATCACACTGACCTTTTCTATTTCACCCCCCATTGGCGGATTGAGTTTCGAGATTTTCACCTCGACCCTGCTAATCAATGAAAACCTTGTATATAACGAATTAAGAATCCGGTTAGCCACATGTTCAAGCAAATTCGAACTTATATTCATTTCTGCTCTTACAATTTCGTAAGCTGTTTGATAATTTATTGCGTCATTTAATTTGTCTGAGCTTAAAGCTTCGTTCTCTTCAGTTTCAACCTTAAGCTCTACAATAAATTCATTTCCAACAACCTGCTCTACCGGGTAATGTCCATGAAATGCATAGAACTTCATACCCTCAATATGAATTGATATCATTTTTTTTCGCCGAAATTAAGAATAACTAACGTTGACAGATAAAACAAATAAGGAATAATCAATCTCACAAATCATTTTTTAATTTTGCGTGCAATAATTAAACAACCGAAAATGACTGATATAATTAATACTGCGGAAAATGCTGATTTGAAAAAAACAAATTTCATACATCTTCAAATTACAGACGACTTAAACCAGAGAAAAAACAACAGCCGGATTCATACACGATTTCCTCCCGAGCCCAACGGATACTTACATATCGGTCATGCTAAATCAATTTGTTTGAATTTCGGTATTGCAGAGAAATTTGGAGGCAAATGCAATCTGCGATTCGATGACACAAATCCAACTAAAGAAGAGACTGAATATGTCGATTCAATCATGAATGATGTTCGCTGGCTTGGTTTTGACTGGGAAAATCGGTTATACTACGCTTCAGATTATTTCCAGAAACTTCACGATTTTGCAATTCTACTAATAAATAAAGGAAAAGCCTATGTTGATAACCAGGATGCTGAAACCATCAGTTTACAGAAAGGTACGCCAACACGCCCGGGCACCGAAAGTCCGTTCAGAAATCGTTCGGTTGAAGAGAACCTTGATTTGTTTATGCGAATGTCAAATGGCGATTTTGATGAAGGGGACTGTGTTTTGCGTGCCAAAATAGACATGAATTCGCCCAATATGCACATGCGCGACCCGATTATTTACCGGATTATGAAAACACCTCACCACCGGACTGGCGACAAATGGGGTGTTTACCCGATGTACGATTTTGCACACGGCCAGAGCGATTATTGGGAAGGAATCACCCATTCAATATGTACCCTCGAATTTGAAGTTCACCGCCCTTTGTATGATTGGTTCGTGGATCATTTGATGGATTCTGATTACAGGCCCCGTCAGATTGAATTTGCCAGACTGAATCTGACCTACACTGTAATGAGCAAACGTAAACTACTCGAATTAGTTAAGGATAACCATGTTAATGGATGGGATGACCCACGAATGCCCACAATTTCAGGATTGCGACGCAGAGGCTACACCCCTGAATCAATACGGAATTTTTCTGATCGCATTGGTGTTACCAAAGTTGATGGAGTTATCGATGTTTCGTTATTGGAGTATAGTGTGCGGGAACATTTAAATAAAACAGCACAACGTGTAATGGGAGTTTTAAATCCACTGAAGGTAATAATAACCAATTTCCCTGAAAATGAGACAGTAGAACTCGAAGCCATTAATAACCCGGAAGACGAGTCGATGGGAACTCGTATTGTTCCATTTTCGAAAGAAATTTATATTGAACAGGAAGATTTTATGGAAAACCCTCCTTCTAAGTTTTTCAGATTAAGTCCTGGGCGCGAGGTTAGATTGAGATATGCCTATTTTATTACCTGTAATGAAGTTGTTAAAGATGAAAATGGGAATGTCAAACACCTGCTTTGTACTTGTGATCTGGCGTCGAAAGGCGGTAATTCGCCTGATGGCCGCAAAGTAAAATCGACGCTGCACTGGGTTTCTGCAGAACATGCCGTTAAATCTGAAGTCAGGTTATACGACCGCCTTTTCAGTGACGAAAATCCTGATGGACATAAAGAAATTGATTTCAAACAGTTTATGAATCCAGACTCATTTAAAAAACTTCCGGTTTGTTATGTTGAGCCATTTGTAAAAACAGCGAAACCACTTGATCATTTTCAGTTTGAGAGGTTGGGCTACTTTAATCTTGACTATGATTCAACTCCTGAAAAACCTGTTTTCAACTTAACAGTTCAATTGCGCGATTCGTGGGCAAAAGAACAAAGCAAAGGCTAAAATATCATACAATAGCAACAAAAGACAGGAACAATTCTTTGTTTCTGTCTTTTTTGTTTAAATCATCCTGAGTTGATGAATATTTATGGTGCATTGACTAAGATTATGACCTTTTTCGAATTTCACCGATATTATCCTTGTGTTAACCGAATGTTAAATCGCCTGATAGGGATAGTTTTTTACTTTTATTCCGTTTTTTAGAAAATCAGATAATGGAAAACAAAAAAGAAAACGACAACTCCAGATTGGTTTTTGCAATCGTGTTAATAGCAATTGGTTTATTATGGATTTTGAGAAAAATTGGGCTTTACTTCAATTTCCATATTTCGATATCCGAAATTCTTTTCCCGATAAAGAGTGTGGTTCATAGTCTGCCTCCATTTATTTTTTCGTGGCCGATGATTTTAATTATAGTTGGTTTGATTTTGTTAGCTGGGAAACGATCAGGAGGAGTTGTACTGATAATTGTTGGCGGATTTTTTATTCTGCCGAAAATTTTTGTTTTACCCGGACTTACCATTTCATTTCTGATTCCGGTAATTTTGGTGGCGCTGGGAGTGGCAATGGTGGCAAAACATGTGAATACTTAAAATAATAAACTGAAATAAATAGAGAGATGGAAAATCGGGGTTCTGAAAATAAAAGAGTTTATGTGGGGTTGTTTTTAATAGGAATCGGAGCAATCTGGATTTTGGAAAAACTTAACCTGATTCCTGAAGTTTGGGAAGATATCTTTATTTCGTGGCAAATGTTACTGATTGGAATTGGTATCTTTTCGTTTCTTGGAGGCAATAAAAACACGGGCACAATACTTATCGCAATCGGTAGTTTTTTCCTTTTAGACGATATTTTCGATATTCCCAGAGAACTACGGCAAATTGGCTGGCCGCTTATGATAATTGCTGCAGGTGTTCTCATGTTAGTCAGTCACGGGAAAAGGAAAAAGGAACCTGTTTTAAATGAACCAAAAACCGCCAGCGGAATGGATTATTTCGACGATTTCGTGATTTTTGGCGGCCGCGAAGTGTTAGTCAATTCACAAAATTTATTTGGAGGAAAAACAACTTCAATGTTTGGAGGAACAGAATATGATTTGCGGCAAACACATTTGTCAGAAAATGGGGCAATAATTGATTGTGTTTGTGTTTTCGGAGGTTGCGGATTTAAAGTTCCCCCTGACTGGACTATTAAAAACGAAGTGACTTCGATATTCGGAGCATTTACTGATAAAAGAGGAGCTACTTTTAACAATATTGCAGCCAATCCATCCAAGACACTTATTATTAAAGGGTTCGCAGCTTTTGGCGGTGTAGAGATCAAACATTTTTAACAATGGAACTCCGTCACCCTTTTCTAACCAAACCGAGACTGGCCATTTTATATGGTATTTTCTGGATAATTGCCTCGGCAGTAATGATGCTGATTCTTGTCTTTGCCAATGGGTTGGATTATTGGGCTTCTTTTGTTGAAGTAGTTTCTTCAATTTTCATTTTTGCAATAATCGGAACAGCAATCTGGTATGTAACACGTTTCAGCACAATCGAAAACAATAGTGCAATCAAAGTAATTATGGCTCACATCATTGCTGCTTCAATAATTGTTTTCATCTGGATGTATCTTGGTGTCGTTTTAATAAAACTGTTGCATCCCGAATCAATAGAATGGATGAAAAAAGGCTTAATCAACCGCATTTTTGGCGGATACATGATGTACACCATTTATGTAATTTTCTTTTATGCAGTCAACTATTATTTCAGTTTTAAAGAAAAGGTGCGAAATGAAGGTAAACTTATTGCACTTGTAAAAGAAGCAGAATTGCACGCACTTAAATCGCAGATAAACCCGCATTTTCTTTTTAACAGTTTAAACAGCATTTCGTCGTTAACCATGACAGACCCAGCAAAAGCACAGGAAATGGTAATTAATCTGTCGCAGTTAATGCGATATTCGCTGAAGCACGACCAGCACGAAAAAGTGCTTTTTAAACAGGAGCTTGAAAACAACAAACTCTATCTTCAAATCGAAAAAGTAAGGTTTGGCAGCAAACTGAACCCTGTTTTTGAAATTGAAGAGCAATGTTTACAAGCCAGTATTCCGAATATGATATTGCAACCGCTTTACGAAAATGCGATTAAATATGGCGTTTATGAAGCAACCGAACCCGTTGATTTAAAAACAACCTGCCGGTGTACCGATGAATTTCTTCAGGTAACCATCAAAAATACTTACGACCCCAATGTACTTTCGAAACGGGGCGAAGGAATCGGGTTGCGCAATATCCGCGACAGACTTCAGATTATATACGGAAACCCTCATCTTTTAAAACTCGAAGACAACAAAAAAGAATTTACCGTAACTTTAACCATACCACAAAAAACAAATTAAAATGGCTGAAAAACTGCGTACCATTATTGTTGAAGATGAGGAGCTGGCGCGCAACCTCATGAAATCATTTCTTTCAGAAAATGAAAAAATTGAACTTGTTGCCGAATGTGAAAACGGGTTTGAAGGCGTAAAAATGATTAACGAACTAAAACCCGACCTGGTTTTTCTTGACATCCAAATGCCAAAAATCACCGGGTTTGAAATGCTTGAATTGCTCGAACATAAACCACAGATTGTATTTGCAACAGCATACGATCAGTTTGCCATTAAGGCTTTTGAACACAATGCAGCCGATTACCTGCTGAAACCTTACTCAAAGGAAAGATTGCACGAAGCCATATCAAAAGTTTCTGAGCGGATACAAAAAGAAGGTGCTGTTTCTGATGTGGCAGAAAAAATAATGAACTTTCCGCGCGAAGGTTTTATCGACAGGGTTGTGGTAAAAGACCGTCATAAAATTCATATCATTCCGGTTGATAATATCCGATACATCGAGTCGATGGATGATTACGTAATGATTTACACAAACGAGGGGCGGCATATTAAACAAAAAACCATGAAGTATTTCGAGGATTCGCTCGACCCGCATTCGTTTGCACGAATCCACAGGTCATACATTGTTAAAATTGACCAGATCAACGAAATACAGCAATACGAAAAAGAGTCGTACATTGTAATTCTCCACGATAAAACCAAGTTAAAAGTGAGCAAAACAGGTTACAAAATGCTAAAGGAAGTACTAAATTTCTGATTGATCCAGAAAGATATTTCTGAAATTTTTCTTCAAAAACCCCATAAATATAAATGGTTTTTCAAAAGTGACTTTTGTTATGTTTGAGAAACCATTTCATTTGTATTTTGACACTGGCTTAACCAGCTTAAACCTTTATAAATCTGTATAAATTATTCGATATGAAAAAATCTGTTTTGAGTTTTGTTTTCATTTTTCTGATTGCTGTATTCAATGGCGCATTTGCGAAAGAAAACGATAAGAAAGAAGAGAAAAAAGAAGAAGAAAAAGCGTTTATCAACAGTGGATTGGTAAGCAGTTTAAAATTCAGAAATATCGGGCCGGCATGGGCCAGCGGACGAATTGCCGATTTTGCGGTGAACCCGAAAAACAACAAAGAGTATTATGTTGCTGTAGCCAGCGGCCATGTTTGGAAAACCGAAAACAATGGAACCACCTGGTCTCCTGTTTTCGATAACTACGGCGCTTATTCGATTGCCGATGTTGAATGCGACCCAAATAATTTCAATATAGTATGGGTGGGTACAGGTGAAAATAACCACCAGCGTGCATTGGGTTATGGCGACGGCATTTACAAATCGGTTGACGGCGGAAAATCGTTTAAAAACATGGGATTAAAACAAAGCCGTCAGATTGGCGGTATTGTAATCGATCCGCGCAATTCGAACACTGTTTTTGTTGCAGCCGAAGGTTCGGCTTGGGGACCAGGCGGCGAACGCGGTTTGTACAAAACCACCGATGGTGGCGAAACCTGGAAAAAAGTACTTGAAATAAGCGAAAATACAGGGGTGAACAATGTAAAAACAGACCCATCGAACCCTGATCTTATGTACGCTACCTCTGAACAACGCAGACGTCACTGGTTCACAAAAATTGGTGGCGGCCCTGAATCGGCTGTCTATAAATCAGTCAATGGTGGCGAAACCTGGAACAAAATAGTAGAAGGCCTTCCATCGGTTGATATAGGTGGCATGGGAATCGATATTTCACCGGTTGACCCGAATGTGGTTTACCTGATTGTGGAAGCGGCCGAGGGAAAAGGTGGATTTTTCCGCTCCACAAATAAAGGCGAAAGCTGGGATAAAATGAGCGACTATACTTCGAGCGGTCAGTATTACAACGAAATATACTGCGACCCGAAAAACGTAGATAAAGTGTATTCAGCCGAAACAGTTTCCCGTTTTACAAAAGATGCCGGCAAAACATGGACTACCATCAGCACCGACGGAAGGCATGTTGACGACCATGCAATCTGGATCGATTCAAATGATACTGAACACTTTATGATTGGTGGTGACGGCGGAATTTATGAGACCTGGGACGGCAGCGCAACTTTCGACTTTAAGGAAAACCTGCCGGTTACCCAGTTTTACAGGGTGAATGTGGATAATGCGCT
The DNA here is from genome assembly GCA_020726265.1 of Draconibacterium orientale. Lineage (GTDB taxonomy): Bacteria > Bacteroidota > Bacteroidia > Bacteroidales > Prolixibacteraceae > Draconibacterium > Draconibacterium orientale_A. Next base: position 8,980 of record DYSZ01000021.1, on the reverse strand, counting down.
TCCGTTTTACAATGTATATGGCGGAACACAGGACAACAACAGTATGGTAGGCCCATCGAGAAACCTCACCCGCGATGGCGTTTTAAATGATGAATGGCTGGTTACCCTTGGTGGCGACGGTTTCTGGGTTGCTGCCGACCCTGAAAATACGGATATTATTTACACTGAATACCAATACGGAAATGTTTCCCGGTTCGACAAAAAAAGTGGCGAAGGCATCAGCATTAAACCCCGCGAACGCAAAGGAGAACTCACCTATAAATGGAACTGGAATGCCCCGATGTTTATCAGTTCGCATAAACCAACACGACTGTACATTGCCGCCAACAAAGTTTTCCGCACCGACGATCGTGGTGATTCATGGAAAGTTATCAGCGACGATTTGACAACCCAAACCGACCGAAACAGTTTTCCGGTGATGGGAAAATACTGGCCGGCAGAAGCTGTTGCCAAAGATATTTCAACCTCACAATGGGGAACAATAGTAGCGCTTGACGAATCGAAACTGAAAGAAGGTTTGTTGTACGCCGGAACTGATGACGGTGTGATATCGGTTACCGAAAACGGAGGCCAGTCGTGGGAGCAGGTAAAATCGCTTGCCGGAGTGCCACAATACACTTACGTGAGCGATTTGTGCGCCGACCGTTTTGATGAAAATGTGGCATACGCAGCATTCAACGGCATTCAAAGCGACGATTTTAAACCCTACATTTTTAAAAGCGCCGACAAAGGCAAAACATGGTCTTCAATTACCGGCAATCTGCCCGAAAATGGAACAGTTCATACCATTGTTCAGGACAATATTCGCAAGGAACTTTTGTTTGTGGGGACTGAATTCGGTATATATTTTACCATCGATAATGGTAAAAACTGGGTACAATTTAAATCGGGTCTTCCAACTATTGCGGTATATGATATTGCCATTCAGGAGCGCGAAAGCGATTTGGCAATTGCCACTTTTGGCCGTGGATTTTATATTCTCGATGATTACAGTCCGTTGCGCGAAATTGCGGAGGAACTAAAAGAAAAAGAAGCACAAATTTTCCCTGTAAAAGACGCTTTGATGTTTGTGCAAACCAGCAACAAAGACAACCAGGGCAGCGCCTACTACAAAGCTCCCAACCCCGATTTTGGCGCTACCATTACTTATTACCTGAAAGAGGCATCGAAAACAAAAAAAGAGATACGAAAAGAAAAGGAAAAGGAACTGTTTAAAGAAGGCCAGCCCATCCCCCAGCCTACCTGGCGCGAGCTTGAACTGGAAGAAAAAGAGGAAAAACCTCACCTGATTTTCACCATTTACGACAGCGAAAATAACGTGGTACGACAGATTACACAATCGCCTTCAAAAGGTGTGAACCGTATGAATTGGGATATGCGTTATGCAATGCCAACAACCGCCAGTGTTTCGGGCAGTTTCAGCCCGGTTGAAAGCGGCGGTCGCGGTGGTCGTCGCGGTGGTGGCGGTGGCGGCGGCATTTTGGTGATGCCCGGAAAATATAAAATAGATATGCAACTTTGGCAGAATGGTGAATTGAAAAAATTAGTCGAACCGGTTGAATTTACCTGTCGAAAGCTGGATAATACAACACTTCCTGCTGACAATTACAACGAAAATGTACAGTTTGCCCGCCAGGTAAACAAACTGGCCATTGCCATGCAGGGAAGCAACCGTTTGCTCGGTGAGCTTACCACAAAAGTTGAAAACATGAAACAGGCCATTTACACCACACCCGGTGCAAGTCAGGATTTAATGAATAAAGCCCGTGCTTTGAGTGTTGAACTTGAAGCGCTCAACTTTAAATTAAATGGTGTTGCAGCCAAAGCCAGCGCTGAAGAAACACCACCTTCACAGGTAGCACTCAACGACCGTTTGGGCGACATTACTTATGCACACATGGGTTCGACCAGCGGAATTACTGGTACGGAAAAAATGAATTACGAAATTCTGAAAGAAGAATTTCCTCCGGTACTTGATACCTTAAAACGCATTGTGGAAACTGATATTCCGGCATTAGAAGCTGATCTCAATAAAATAGGCGCTCCGTGGACTCCCGGAAGACTGCCGATTTGGAAGGAGTAAAAAAAAGTAATGAGATAATAGTATTGAGTATTGAGAAAGCCCGGTGTGCTGACGGGCTTTCTTACTTATTCAACTATCATTATTACAACCATTTACGCCTTTTCAGGTAAAGAATTATCCCAACAAATACAACAGCCATTACACCAAGCACAATGTAGTAGCCGTATTTATGATCCAACTCGGGCATGTTCTTAAAATTCATCCCATAAACTCCGGCAATAAAAGAAAGCGGGATAAAAATTGAAGTCATAATGGTGAGCACTTTCATCACCTCGTTCATCTTGTTGGAAACGCTGTTGATGTACAAATCGAGTAAGCTCGATGTCATATCGCGGTAAATTTCAACTGTTTCAATAACTTTAATGGTGTGGTCGTACAAGTCGCGGGTAAAAACTTTGTTACTGTCGCTAAAAAGCGGCTCATCCAGTTTTTCAAAGGCGGCCACCATTTCGCGTAGCGGGTAAACTGTGCGACGCAAACCCAGCGTTTCACGCCGAATATTGTGGAGTTTTGTCAGCGAGTTTTTATCCGGGTTTTCCAATAATTCTGTTTCAAGGTCTTCCAGTTTTTCGCCAAAGTTTTCGAGAATCACAAAATAGTTATCCACAACCATGTCGAGTAAAGCGTACATGAGGTAGTCGGCTCCCCGTTTCCGCACAAATCCGATTCCTTCGCGGATGCGTTTGCGCAAACCATCAAAAACATCGCCCGAACGTTCCTGAAAGGTTATCAGAATATTTTCCTTTAGCAGAAAGCTAAGTTGTTCGTACTCAAAATACGCTAAATCAACATTATAAGTAATATCCTTTATTACCGAATGTACATATTTCGGGTATTCTTCGAGTTTTGGACGCTGGCTGACGTTTACAATGTCTTCCATGGTAAGTTTGTGAATATCAAGAAAAGTACACAGACTTTCAATTGACTTTTCTTCGTGCAGCCCATCGATGTTTACCCAAATCACGCCAGAGGAGTTTTTGATTAACTGTATAACCTCATCAATTGATTTTGGTCTGAATTCCTGAATAAAAGTTTCGGAATAGTTAAAAACCGAAATATCAACCTGTTCCATTTTTTGTTCACCGGTAAATACCAGCGACCCAGGTGGAAATCCCAGCTTCGATTTATGTTTTTGCTTTTTGCGGCGCATATGATTTCAGTTTAATCAATCCGATGGTAATTGAGCACAAAACTCCGTGTGGTATTACCAACTGTGGCTTTAATATAATCAGTTGAAATTACGGAGTAGCGGATGAAAGTGGGAAAATCGTGTTCAGGATTTACAAACATATAAAGGCTGTCGGTTGGCGAAAGCACAAAACTTACGGGCTTTTCGTTAATCTTGTTTTTTACTGAAACAGTATAAACCATGCTGCCATCTTTCAATGCAATTTCAATGTATTCCGAAATCACCTTTTCGCCATTTTTTATTTCGTACGAAAAGCCTTTCAGTTGCTGATCGCCGGTTTTATCCCAATGTTCGTAAATTCTGTGAATTGAGTCGCACCAGGTACCCGCAAGAACATCGGGAAACGGCTGGGCAAATCCCCAGGCTGGCAACAAAAATCCAATAATCAGAAGTACTTTTTTCACCTTTTTATCCACTAATTTCACAAATTTCACCCAATCTCAATCATTCTCAACTAATCTCTTTCCTATTTCCCCTTTTCCGAAGTTAGTTTGAACTTAGCTGATGTATCCTCCCGAAACGGCAGTTTTTATCAGAATTGCCGTATTCCGCGCATTGAATTTAAGCAGCAGGTTTTTGCGATGCGTATCAACAGTGAGCGGGCTGATAAACAATTTTTCGCCAATTTCCTGGTTGGTAAGCCCATCGGCAATGAGTTTCAGAATTTCGCTTTCGCGGCGGGTAATCATGGGCAATTCGATATTTCCTGATGAAATTCCCCTGATCAAGTCTTTCACTCCTTTTCCAAGATAAAGCTCGCCATTGCCCAGCACTTGCAAAACACCATGCTTGATATCATCTGTATCCGAAGTTTTCAATATAAAGCCATCGGCACCGGCATCGAGCATTTGCTCTACCACATGACGTTGTGCCAATGTGGTTACGGCTACAATTTTTATCCCGGGGAAACGGGTTTTTGCTGATTTGCAAAATTCAATACCGCTGATATCGGGTAAATTAATATCGAGAATAACGAGATCGATCGGGTTGCCATTTAAAAAAGCGAGCCCTTTGTTTCCGGTGGCTGCTCCGATGCATTTCAGGTTCAATGCAGGATCACTAAAAATTCTCTCCAGACTGTCACTTACAATTGGATGGTCTTCAACAATCAGAATTTGTTTTAACATAGGCTAAGCGGAACTGTTACCGGCCTAAGTTATTAAAAATTCCAATGTACATTCGGTTCCTTTTCCGGGTTCGCTGATAATTTCAAAATGACCGTTAAATGCAGTAATTCTGTCGCTAATATTTTTCAGTCCCTTTCCTTGCAACTCTTTGTCATTATTTTCAGTATTAAAACCTTTACCATCGTCAACAATCTGAACGCTTACACGGTCTGGTTCAGTAAAAAACTGTACTTCAATGTTTTTTGCTTCGGCATGTTTGAGTGAATTGTTCACCAGTTCCTGGATAATACGGTAAATAGTAATTTCAATATCTTTGCCATATCTGAGGTCGTTGCCGAACGAATTAAACCTGATTACAGGTAATCCTTCCGGCTCAACCTGCCTGATAAAATCGGCAATGGCAGTTTGCAATCCATAATGCATGAGTGTTTCAGGCATCAGGTTGTGGGCAACCCGGCGCATTTCTGCTATCGAAGTGTCCAGCAGGTTGAGTGCATGGTTAAAATAAGCCAGATTTTCGCTTGTAATTATCGAATTTTCTTTCATCGAAGATAGTTTTAGTTTCACACCTGTAAGCAATCCTCCGAGTCCATCGTGCAGGTCGCCGGCGAGCCGTGTCCGTTCAATTTCTTCACCCGCCAGCAACGAACGGGTGGCTATCAGTTGTTTCTCTTTTTCGAGTTCCAAAAGTTGTTTCTCTCTGATTTCAAGTTGCTGGTCGGCAATTATTTTTTTCGCCCTGATGTTTTTGAAGAACGCAAAACCGGCTACAAGAATCAGCAACAAAACAGCTATCAGCGTATAAATTACAAGTGTGCGTTGTTTTTTTATCAAAGTGAGTCTGTCTATTTCGTTCTGTTTTTTTTCAGCCTGGTATTTGTTTTCAAGGTCGAGAATCATTTTTGCCTTTTCAAGGTTTAACACCGAATCGCGGGTATTAATAAACCTCACATACAAATCGCGTGATTGTTTGTAGTTGCCGGCATCGTAATTTGCCTCGGCCAGCGTTTCATACAGCCAATGAACCCCTCCAAGATTGTTCTTTTTTCCTAATTCCAGTGCTTCATTCAAATAACCGATTGCCTCTTTGGGTTTTCCAAGTTGTTTGTAGGTAACTCCAATGGCATACAATGCATCACCGGCCCTGGCATTTTCGTTATACTTTTTATAAATACGCAATGATTCCAGGATATTAACAAGTGCTTTCTCCGAATTGCCATTCTGATTATAAACGGCAGCAATGCTTTGCAATATCTTTGCTTTGTGAAGTTCATCATCAGTTTTCGAAATTAACCCCAAAGCTTTGTTGTAATATTTGAGTGCCTCGTCATGGTTAGTTTTTCGCTGATCCGGTTTCGGGAGTTCCCAAAAATTGCGGTTGAAATATAACAACCCCAGATTTTCATAAGCTTCAGCAGTTTTATCTGTAATATTATTTTTTTCATATTTTGCCAGCGCCTTGTATGTATAATCAAGCGCGTTCTGCAATAACTCCAAGTAATTATATGCTCGCCCCAGATTGAGTTCAATTTTTGCCACGCTGATTTCTTCTCCAAATTTCTCCTCAATTTTAAGGCTAAGTAAATAGCATCGGGCGGCAAGACTGTATTCTTCGTTGAAATAATAATAATGCCCCAATCGTTCCATCGATTTTGAAACATAATTCAATGATTTTGAGTTCAATGACATACTGATTGCGTCATTTAGTAAAATGATAGCCGTATCGGGGTTCCCGCGGGAATTATCATATGCCAGATCAAGTAACTGAATAACTGTTATTGAGTCGGCAAAATTTCGGGTTAATTCTTTTTGATCCGATTCAGAAGAATAACTGATTAAATGTTGAATTACAGATTCAATTGAATCGATTTGCTGAGCATTTACACCCAATGAAAAGAAATTTACCAAAACGAAAAGCCACAACCTTGTAAAAATCCCGGTTTGTTTCATTACATGCGATTTGATTGACACCGAAAATAGTTTGAAATTTTGTTTTCTGAATACAAAGTTACCTAATAACAAACAAAATAAAATCCCCTTTTTCGGGGAGTTACAACTTTCTATTACTCAATAATTTTACCTCATCAAATTTTGGATACTATAAACTATTTGTCGTAAATTTTGTAAAAAATTAGACTCTATTGCTTTAACCAAAAATCAAAAATCAATGAAAACACTTGTTATTATTCTGATGGTAGTTCTCTGTTTTGGAGTTACCAACCTGCGCGCCCAGGTTGATGTGGAGGGCAAATTGAAAAACGAAACAAACAACCGCGCCAACCGAAAGGTGGATCAGGGAATTGACAAAACATTCGATTCGGTTGAAGACGGGGTAAAAAGCCTTTTCAAAAAGAAAAAAACCGACGATAAAAATGGCGAAGAAGCTACTGAAAACCAGGAATCTGCTCAGCAACCACCAGCACAGACAGAATCAGGGCAAAAACAAACTTCACCCGGGTTGCAGGCCTATTCAAAATATGATTTTATCCCGGGCGAAAAAGTAATTTTTTACGAAGATTTTAGTCAGGATGCAATTGGAGATTTCCCTGCACTTTGGAATACAAATGGTTCTGCAGAAGTAGTGACAACCAATTTATTTCCCGGAAACTGGATGCGTTTTGTAATGGATGAGTGTGTTTGGACCGATGAATTACTGAAGTTGCCGGAAAACTACACCATTGAATTTGATGTTATTCCGATAGGTGGTTTGGAAGGAGAAGGAATGAGTGGCTATCATCTGCAATTAATGCAGGCAAGAAATGTAAAAGCCTGGGATCACGGCGCAACACCAGGTGAGGGAGGATTCCAGTTTAAAGTAGAATACTACGGTACACCATGGTATAATACCTGGTTTTTAAAAGAAGGTTGCCAGCAATTGCAATTAAGCGGATATAAAGATGATGAAAACCTGAAAGAAAAAATTAACCAGAAATATCATATTGCAATCTGGGTACAAAAAAGCAGGATTCGTTTGTATCAGAACGAGAATAAAATTTTTGACCTTCCGAAAGCACTTGCAACTGATTGTTTAAAACCCGACAGAATAAGGTTTGAATCAGGTGCGGCAATGGTTTCGAATATCCGAATTGCCGTTGGTACCCCCGATACCCGCAACAAACTTCTTACCGAAGGCAAACTCGTAACATACGGTATTTATTTCGATGTAAACAAAGATGTGGTTAAACCCGAATCGTATGGTACTTTGAAGGAAATCGCAGCTATTTTGAACGAAGTTCCCGATGTCAAAGTAAAAATTCTGGGTCACACCGATGCCGACGGACAGGATGCCGCCAACCTCGACCTCTCGAAACGCCGCGCTGCCTCGGTAAAAGCCGAATTAGCCAAAAACTTCGGGGTAAATGCCGACAGGCTTGAAACTGACGGTTTGGGCGAAACCCAACCTGTAGCACCAAACGATACGCCGGTAAATAAAGCGTTAAACCGAAGGGTTGAATTTGTAAAACTGTAACCTTATATCTTAAAATTTCCAAAATCTAATACTAAAATGAAATTTATGAAAACCATTAAATGTCTTTCGGCATTTGCAATTTGTTTATGCTTTTTCAACCTGAATGCACAGGATGATACCGAAGTAACCGACGAGGTACAACCAGCTTCAGCTGTTCAAACCTTACAGTCGTATTCAAAATTCGACTTTATTCCGGGGGCAAAAGTCATCTTTTATGATGATTTTGCTGAAACGGCAGTGGGTGATTTTCCTCCTGCCTGGAATACAAATGCTTCAGGCGAAGTGGTAACAACCAATCTTTATCCGGGTAACTGGTTTATGATGAATGGATCAGGTTGTATCTTAATTGACGAAGGAATAAAGTTACCTGAAAATTTCACTGTTGAGTATGATGTCATTGCTGCACCTGTTGAGGAAGGAAATACATTCTTCGAGTTTGGTTTTTATTTGTACAGTGCTGAAAATCCGAAAGACATGGACGAAGGTGGTGCTGTACCCGGATTAAAAGGGGGAATCAAAACGAATTTTGGATCACGCAGTTCGTATAGCGCTTATAATGAGGAGGGCTACACTATCAGCGGCGAAAAAGATAACATTGTAATGGAGGCCGGCAAAAAATACCGGTTATCATTTTGGGTTCAGAAAACAAGGTTGAGGGTGTACCTCGATCAGGTTAAAGTATTTGATTTACCAAAAGTTTTCAACCCCGGATTTCAAATTAATATGATGCGTTTTGAATTGTGGGAATCGGGCAATCCGATGGTTACCAATTTCAGAATTGCTGCTGGTTTGCCCGATACACGAAATAAACTGCTTACTGAAGGCAAACTTGTTACCTACGGTATTTATTTCGATGTAAATAAAGATGTGGTGAAACCAGAATCGTATGGTACTTTGAAGGAAATCGCAGCTATTTTGAACGAAGTTCCCGATGTCAAAGTAAAAATTCTGGGTCACACCGATGCCGACGGACAGGATGCTGCCAACCTCGACCTTTCAAAACGGCGTGCCGCATCGGTAAAAGCCGAACTTTCAAAAAACTTCGGCGTAAATACTGACAGGATTGTAACCGATGGAATGGGTGAAAGCCAGCCGGTTGCGCCAAACGACAC